>JBBIHV010000098.1:0-11259 GCA_037446835.1 Sunxiuqinia sp.
TACGGCAACGCCTGAAAGACAGAATGCTCGACGAAGTTCAGCGATTGCTCGACAGTGGTTTGACTCCCGAACAACTTACCTATTACGGGCTGGAATACAAATTCATGACCCAACACCTGATCGGCCAACTCTCTTATCCTGAAATGTTTGAAGGTCTGAACGTGGCTATTCATCAGTTTGCCAAACGCCAGATGACGTGGTTCCGGAGAATGGAAAAACAAGGCATCGAAATTCATTGGTTAGATGGTTATATGCCTATGGATGAAAAGATTGGGAAGATTTTGGAATGGTATGCTGAAATTAAAATTTAAGCCTGTTTCGAACTGATTTTATTTGCCATAAATGCATTCCAACACAAAGCAAAAAATCTACCTTTCAATTGTTACAACTCATGGAACCAGGCAAATTGATGGTTTTTTATTTTTATAACTTTTCAGGGTGTGCTCAAGTTTAATTGGTTTCATTTTCGTAATTTTAATGAAAATAGACCAAACTTTCTTCTATGTCAAAGCACACCATCATCCTATTGATCGCGTCATTTCTCTCACTTCAACTTTATTCCGAGAAAATATTATTCGAGAAAGTTCAAATTAGAGGCGTTGAAAACCCGGTTGCACTTACCTTGAGCCCCGACGGCTTGCAATTACTGATTATCGACCAACCATCAAAAGGGTCGCCCATCGTGAAGCAAGCTTCACGATTGGATAAAAACAGTGCGTGGAGCGTTGCAGTTGCCATCCCTGCAATAAACAAAATCATTGGCAAGGAAACCCATATCGACGGATTGTGCTACAGCCACGACGGATCGAAACTTTTCTTTGCCGCAAATTTTCCGGGAACGCTTGGCGGAATGGACATTTTCTTCTGCACTTTGAAAAACGGGATATGGTCGGAGCCGCAAAACATGGGTGCCCCAATCAATTCAGGAGCCGACGAAAATTATCCATCCATTTCAGGAAACAACCGGAATTTTTACTTCACCCGAAAAATAGAAGTAAGAAAAATGAGCGATTACTCTTGTGGCGAGATTTGGATGAGCCAGCTCGATAGCGCTTCTTCGCATTGGCTTTCGCCTGAAAAGCTGAACACCGAAATCAATTCTGGCGGAATTTCATGCCCTAAAGTACTTGATGATAACCTTACCCTTTTTTATTCACGTTTAACCGACGACAAGTATAAGTGGGATATTTTCTGGACAAAACACTACGGTGAAGAACATTGGTACCTGCCTGTGCGGATCGACACGCTTTGTAGCAAAGAGAGCGAAATTTGCCCCGTTTTCTGTATGGCGGAAGGAAAACTCTATTTCATAATTAACGAAAGTTCCGACATCAAGCCAAAAGGAACCATTTTCAAGGCAACCATCGACCAAAAATTCTCGCCCGACAAGACCATCAAAGTGAAAGGAACCGTTTGGGACAGTTATAACAACAAGCCCATCAAGGCCAACATTCTCATAACCGATCCTGTTTTCGGGAAAATTCGGAATTTCCAGGTATCCGATTCAGCAACAGGCAAATGGCAAGCATTACTAAACACCAAAAATAGCTATATTTTCCATGCCTGGAGAGATGGTTACTCACATCAGTACGAACTTTTGCCAAAAGAGAAGAGCGAATCCGACATCACCCGTGATTTTAAGATTTTCCCCATTTCAAAAGTTGTCATCAATGTTTACGATCAGGAATTACTTAGCCCTCTCGAAGCAACCATTTCAGTATTTGATAAAAACGGCGTAACAACAGCTATCAGCCCCCAAAAACTGGCTCCAGGCCAACAACAGTTCCTTCTTCCTTTGGGCCATGATTACACCATTAAAGCTGAATTAAAGGATTTTTACCCCAATACGCTCGAACTTGGGCTTTCAACCATTGTACTCTTCGATCAGTTTGTCCGCGATATGGAATTGAAACCGGTCATGCGAAAAATCGAATTCTATGTAACCAGCGACGAAAATGATTCAACACTCGAAGCCAGTATCGATATGACAGAACTGCACACGAGAGAACATTTTTCGCCGGAACAAGTCGCCGGAAAACCGGGGCTATCGGCGATTGAAGTGAGGGAAGGAACCAAATATGGCATTGACGTTCGTGGGCCCAAAGGGTTTGCTTTTAAACACACCGATTTTGACCTCGATCTCGACAAGAAATTAAAGCGGATTAACATACAGTTAGCCAAATTAAAAAAGAAAGTAGCCATAACGCTCAACAACATCAATTTCGAATTTAACTCGGCCGACCTGATCGAATCGTCGTATGCCGAACTCAACCGGCTAATTCAACTTATGAAAGATAACCCCGACATAAAGGTGGAAATACTCGCCCATACCGACGACATTGGAACCGACGAATATAACTTCAAACTATCAAACAAAAGAGCCCGTTCGGTGCTGCAATATCTCGTACAAAATGGGATCCCTGAAAAACGGCTCATCTCGAACGGCTATGGGAAAACCAAGCCACTCGTCCCCAACACTTCCGACGAAAACAGGGCAATTAACCGCCGGGTTGAGATGAAGATCATTGGTTTTGTTAGTGTAACAGCCAATTCGAAAAACAAAGATGAATAACTTTTATACAACTTAACATGCGATATATCTTCACATTAGCCATTATCTGTTTGAGCAGTTTGGCATCTTTTGCCCAAATCGATTTCGACGACTTGTTCAAGTCGATGAAAAACAACGACCGTTTCAGCAATATGCTCAACCTTCGCCATTATCAAATGGAAAAACCAGAAAGAGCTGTCCCCTATTTTCTTTTGGGCGGACTTCTTGAACAGTATTTGCACGAAGCCGATCCACTTAAGTATTTTTTCAACCTCGAAATCGATTACCAACAGGCAAAGACCTGTTATGGCCTTGCAAAAGGAAAGCTCGACGAAAAACAGGCACGGCAGGACAGGGAATACTTCGGCGACATTAGAATTCTGGATGGTGAAAAAAAAGTTGATCGGGAGGACATCGTTTCTGAAATTGACAAGCGCCTCAAGTCGATTGAAGAGTATTATCAAAATGCCTCAAAAGTGAACGATAGCTACATTCGGTTTATCAACCAGTACAACGAGTGCCTCTTTGGGTTTCGGAATATTCTTGGCTACTATCCGTATTTTAAAGATTTGTGTTTGCTGGCCAATCCGGCGCAGATAAAAAGCATTGAAAAAATTGGGGCCAATTTTGAGGAATCGCTCTCGAATTTCAAATCCTACAGCGAAGCATGCAAAAAGGTGGCCTATTTTTCGAAAATCCCTGTTTTAAAATTGAAGCCAATTGTTACTTATCGCCTCGAAGGGCTTGTCGAGTCGAATTATTCGGCGCCGATGGTTGAGCTGTGGGATTATAAAAGTTGGGCCGATGATTTTGTAAATGTGATGAATAGCGACATCAAAACAATCAGGGAGGAGCTGATTGAAACCGACACAAAGCTCGATGCACAAATAAAAGACCTTCAGGAACATGAATTTTACAACGATGAATTTACCGTTTTTAAACCCGACGAACACTTCAAATTTCTGATCGGAAAATACGATTACAACTCAATCTGCAACAAATTGCTCAATTACAAAGAAGCGAAAATCGATTTTCTTAAATTTTCAAGAAGAAAAATCAACGACCCGCTCGATACCACCGAAACCTACCTGATTAACCGCTTAACTTTTTATAAGGAACTGGCTACTGATTTGAATGAACTGAACGATGAAGCCAGCGCTTTACAAAAATCGGTAACCATCGAAAATATGGAGAAATACTTTAATTTTTTTGAAACCCGTTATCAGGGAATGGACCGGTTTAGCCGCTGGTGCAACGTTGAGCTTTACAACAACACAAACACCTTCAACAAAAATTTGAAAAACCTCGATTCGTTCTTGAAAAGGGAAAATGAAAAATACAATTATTCTGGTCGTGATGCGGTGTTCCAAAACAGAAAACTGGCGCTTGGCATTCAGCATCCCGACACCTCTGCATGGAAACCCGACAACCTGATTACGCAAAAATTTCTGCCTTCAGGAAAAACCACTTACTGCCTTTCAGGATATGAAATTAAAAAAGACTCGCTGTTCAATCCCTTTGTTGCCCAAGTCGATTCGAGCCGAAAAGTGAGATGGTTTGATACCCCGGGGTTCAAAACAGAAAAGAACGTGAAAGCTTCTTTTGTAGTTTCTGAAATGAAACTTCTTGACGACAGTACACTCATTCTCCTTTTCTCCAAACAACGTTCGAAAACTACGAATAGTTCCTTTCAAAATTATGTTACAAAGTACAACTGGAAAGGAAAAGAACTTTCGCGAACCTTGATCGACACACTGGGAATACCAAAATTTTTCTATTACGATGAAATTTCCGATGAATACTTTTTGGTTACCCAAAGAGCCAATTCGAAAGATAACAACGACCGCATGGTGCAACTAAACTGCCACCTCGTGAGCGGCAATGGCGAAGAAAAATGGTCGAGGCAGTTTAGTATGAACGGAAGTTTTGTAGATGTGATCCTTACAAACTCCAACTTCTTTGTTTTCGTCAACGCCAGCCGGTTCACCAACGGGGCTGCGTTCAATCTCGACGGAAAAGGTGAAACCTCGGCGCTCGGGATCTTCCTGAACCACGATGGTTCGGTAAAAGGGTATCACCAATTTGGGACCAAAGGCGGACTAAACCTGTCATCGGCCATAAAAATTAACAGCAACAACCTGAACCTGATTGGAAAATGCAATCCTGAAGCAAAGGATGTAAATGGTTGTGTTTACCTGTTAATCACTCCTGAAGGGGCAATTTCGTTTAAAAACAAAGAGGAAATCTGGGCGAAAAAAACTGAAGCTGATTAATTCATTTTCAGTTTCGCAACTTTTTTTGTGTAGTTTTCAGAAAATGTAAATTCTTGTCGTTAAACGATCCGATCAAACTGGAGTCAGAAGAACATTCTGAGATATTTTAAACGAAAACCCATCAATCAAAAATTTATGAAAAAACCGATCCTTCAGCTTGTACTTTTTTCTTTTTCCTTTTTCCTTTTATCTATTACTGTCTTGGCGCAGGCCAAAGTTTCCGATTTTATAACCAACTGGCCCGAATGGCGCGGTTTGTATAATTCAGGGGCAACAAAAGGCAATCCCCCAACCGAATTTAGTGAGACCAACAATGTCAAATGGAAAATCGAAATTCCGGGAAAAGGCCACGCAACGCCCATCATCTGGGGAAACCAGATTATTGTGCAAACGGCTGTGCCTACCGACATTGCGGTTATGAAATCAAATGATTCGCCAAGCCCCATGGCTCCGAATCAAACCGATCTGGTTCACCAGTTTACGGTAATCTCGATCGATAAATCTTCAGGAAAAATCAACTGGAAAACGGTGGTTGATGAGGAAATGCCTGCCGAACGCACCCACGAACTGGGAAGCTGGGCTTCGAATTCGCCGGTTACCGATGGTGAAAACATTTACGCATTTTTTGGTTCACGTGGATTGTATTGCCTCGATTTTTCCGGAAAAATCAAATGGAGCCGGAAATTCGGCCAAATGGATATTGTGGCCAGTTTTGGTGAAGGAAGTTCCCCGGCCATTTATAAAGACAAAATTTTTATCCAGTGGGACCACCAGGGAAAATCGTTTATGTTTGCCCTGAACAAAAAGGACGGGACCGACGCATGGAAAGCAGAACGCGATGAAATTACGTCGTGGGCAACGCCACTGGTTGTTGAAGTGAACGGGAAAGCTCAGGTCATTACTGCTGCAACCAGAAAAGTCAGGAGCTATGATGCGGAGACTGGAGCTGTCGTTTGGGAATTTTCCGGATTAACAAAAAATTGCATCCCCTGCCCAACCTACGCCGATGGGATTCTTTATCTGATGAGCGGCTATCAGGGAAATTCACTCAAAGCAATCGATTTGGCTCAGGCAAAAGGCGATATTTCAGGCACGTCGGCAATTCTTTGGGAATATAACCATGACACGCCCTACACGCCAAGTCCGATATTAATGGACGGAAAACTTTATTTCCTGAAAGGTAACAATGGAATTATGACCTGCCTGGATGCCAAATCAGGAAAAGCATTGTACAGCAATCAGAAGGTGGACGGCTTAACCAATATCTTTTCGTCGCCAACCGGCTGCGGAGATAAAATTTACCTGGCAGCCACCAATGTGGTCGATGTGGTAAAAGCAGGCGGCGAATTCTCGCTTCTGGCCAAAAATACACTGGACGACACGTTTGAAGCTTCGCCCGTGATTGTCGGAAATGACCTATTCCTGCGAGGATATAAATATTTGTACTGCATCGCCAAAAAGTAGTCTTAAAGATTTAAAGATTAGCGATTTGGCTGCACTTTGGTCAAATCGCTAATCTTTCATTTATAATTCCTATGTCGGACTTGAGCTTCCAGATGATCCTAAAAGTGTTGGGATTTGTAACTTAAGTCCAAATTCCTTATTCAGTCTCTCAATGAAATAAGCCGAAAGAAAGGGCGATTCCATTTCGATGTTTTGGTGAACGAAGAAATAAATGTCGCGCAGTCCCTGGTCAATCCAGATTTTGAGGCGAATAATCCAGTCGTCCAAACGTTCGCGGTCGCTTTGCGGATCGTTGGCCCCGACATATCGGATAAAAGCTTTCGGTGTGGTGAGGCGCATGTGCAGCAAGTCGCGGCGACCGGCGGTATCAACTACAATGTTGGTTACCCGATGTTTTTCGAATAGTTCATAAACCTCATTGGAAACCGCAGTGTTGTTGAACCATTCGGTGTTGCGCAATTCCACGGCCAGCGGAATAGCTTTGGGAAAGTTTTCAATGAAACTCACCAATCGATCAAAATTCTTGTATTTGAAATTGTCGTGTAGCTGTAAAAATACCATTCCCAGCTTATCCTCGAAATTGCTGATGTTGTCGCAATATTCATCCTTCAGCATCTGAACATCATTCAACCGCCGCATGTGGCTGATGCTTTGGGTAATTTTTGGGAAGAACCGGAAGTTTTCGGCTGCTTTTTCACGCCAGGTAACCACCTGTTCCCGTCCGGGCATGTTGTAAAACGTGGCATTTAGCTCAATGGAATTGAATTGACGGGAATAAAAAGTCAATTCGTCTTTTGTGCCACGCGGATAAAAGTTTTTCAGGTCGGTTTTGTTCCATTTGGCACACCCCACATAAACATTCATTGGTTTGCTGGTATCGTTTTGCTTCAGGATTTCTGCTGTCCGGAGATTATCGGCAGGAAGCCGGAAATCAATAAACTCAAGGTTTTCGCTTTGTCCGAATTTCATGGTATAATCTTTTTTAATTGGTGAATGAAGATGCAATCTTTTCTGTTATAAAAACCAGGGATAAACTATGCTTTCCATTTCAGATACGGTAGTGCTGATCAAGTATTGCGTTTCAAGGCCGATCTCTTTAGCCAGGGATTGAAGTTTTCGGAAATCAGATTCCAGCGCTTTTTGTTTAACCTCAAAAGCGATTTCTTTGTTCAGAATAAAATCGATTTCCGACTTGTTCCTTTTGTTGTAAAAACTGAGCTCTCCATAATTTGACAACTGATTTGCCACTGCGGTCTCAAGAAGTTGCCCATCAGTTACTTTTGCAACCAGATTTAATATTCCAGTATCTGAAAAATAGATTTTCTTTCCTCCAACTACAGTTCTGTCAATGTTTTTTGAATATTTTGGAATCATTTTCAGAAAAAAGATACCTTCCAGAAATTCCAGATAATTATATATTTTCACCCTGTTTATTTCTAATTCAGAAGCTAATTTGGTAATATCGATTAGATTTCCGTTTCGCGCTGCAAGTAGGATAATCAAATCTCTCAATTCCCTGACATCTCTTAATTCAGTGAATACTTTAATATCTTTTTCAAAGAATGATGCAAAAATATTTTTAAGGATTTGCCTTTTTGTTTCACGATCAGGTGTTAGCACTACCTCCGGAAACCCCCCAAATTCAAGATAATCGCTGTAAAGTTCTTTTGTATGAAGAATGTTAACTTTCGATTTTGGTTGAATTGCTTCATCCAGATTTTGTGTGAGTTGATTCTCTGATATTCGTCCGTTGAAGTACAGAAATTCACTATACGATAACACCGGCAAAACATACAGGAATTTCCGCCCACTCAGCGATTCAGGAAACAAATTACGCAGATAGTAGTTAGATGAACCGGTTACGATAAATTTGATACCAAAATGATCAATCAGGTATTTAATGATTTTGGTGATCTCCGGAAGATTTTGAATTTCATCAATACAAACTAACAGGCGCTCGTCGGTTTTAACATCCGACAACCTGACTAAATCGCTGTAAATCGCTTTGTAGTCAATGTTTTCAAAAATCAATTGATCCAGAGGATTATCCAGATCAAACCACAATCGCTTTCCCTCAAAATTATCGTGCAACTGACGCATTAAAGTTGTTTTGCCGACTTGTCTCATGCCGGTAATTACAATTGCATTTTTGTGGTACAATTGCGGAAGAATCGTATCAAACAGTGCTCGTTTCATTGTTATTGTAAATTTTATTTTACAAATATACGCAAATGTGTAAAAATATTTTTACAAATATGCGCATATCTGTAAATTTTTAATTACAGATTCGCAACTCACACGCCTCTTTTCCGATACTCCACAGGCGACATGCCCATCACTTTTCGAAAAAGCCGAGAAAAGTAAAATTGGTCATCGAAACCCATTTCACGGGCAACGTCGGCAATCATTCCTGCTGAATTGTCGAGCAGACGGCAGGATCGTTGAATTTTGAGCTGAATGAAATAATCGATGGGCGAATGTCCGGTACGGTTTAGGAACAGGCGCGAATAATGCGAGGCCGACAAACCAGTTTCTGAAGCAATTTCGTCCAGCTTCAATTTTTTGGCCAGGTTTTCGAGCATAAAATTAATGCTTTGAGACACCGGATCTTTTTCGCCCGATTCCTTAATCAGCCTGAACTGGCTTAAATGGGTGAACGAAGCCAGCAAATGCGGCAAACACAGGTTGACATACTCCAGCGCTTCGATGCTGAACCCACGGTCAAGATTCCTGAAAATTTCAGCAAACAGATCGATACGGTCGTTAATTCGCGAAGTTTTTCCATGCTCGATGGCCAATGACTGACAGGCAAACCGGGAATAATTTCCGGATTTCAGTCCGGAAAAATGGATCCAGTAAATCGACCATGGATTTTGTTCGTCGGAACGATAGAAATGTGGCATTCTGGCAGGAATGATAAAAAAATGATCGGCCAAAACCACGTGAACCGTCTCATTCAGACGAATTTCACCCTTTCCTTCCACGCAGTAAATCAGAATAAACTGGGCACTTCCGGTGGGTCGTTCGCGAAAATGATAGCGCGCTTGCGGGTAATAACCAATGTCGGTTATGTAAAGATCGGCAATCAGCGGATTTTCCCTGATCAAAGCCAAAATCCGTTCAGGGACGACATAACTGATTTGTCCCGGAAATCCATCTTCTTTCTTCATGCGTGAATAGCTGAATTATCAATGTTTCTGATTGACTGTTTCATTCAATTCAATCTTTCTAGCGCAAATATACCTCAATTTCAGGATCTAAAACAATTCCTTACAACACACTTCCGATTCAATAAAAAGATAATATAATCCATAAATTCATCAAATCTTTCATTCTTCGATCGGGTTCTGTTTCGTACTTTTGTTCCAACTAAAACCTGAACTTGTGAACAAATCAAATTTCAACCGGCAATTTATTCTCGGAATCACACTGGTATCGGCCATGGGCGGGCTTTTATTTGGCTACGACTGGGTGGTCATTGGCGGCGCCAAACCATTTTACGAACGTTTCTTCGAGATTGCCAACTCGCCGTACCTGCAAGGCTGGGCCATGAGCAGCGCCCTGATCGGATGCCTGTTTGGTGCATTATCGTCGGGCTATTTCTCCGATCGTTTCGGGCGGAAGCTGCCACTCATCACAGCCGCGGCGCTTTTCACCACAGCCGCCATCGGTACAGGAGCGGTTAATCATTTCACACCGTTTATTATTTTCCGGCTAATTGGCGGACTGGGCATTGGCCTGGCATCGGCCATTTCGCCCATGTACATTGCCGAAATATCGCCCGCCGAAATGCGTGGCCGGTTGGTTTCAATCAATCAGCTCACAATTGTAATCGGCATTCTGGCCGCGCAAATCATCAATTATCTGATTGCAGAGGCCGTTCCGAAAGGGGCCACCGACGCGTTTATCCTGAATTCGTGGAACGGGCAAACCGGCTGGCGTTGGATGTTCTGGGCCGGAACAGTTCCGGCAGTCCTGTTTTTTGTGTTCTCATTTTTCATTCCTGAAAGTCCGCGTTTCCTGGCCAAATCAGGAAAATGGAAAGCCGCAAATGCAACGCTCCAGCGGATTGGCGGGTCAGAATATGCCATTCAGGAACAAAAGGAAATAGCCGAAACTTTGCAGGGAACGGACTCTAAAATCGACTGGAAGATATTGAGATCGAAGAAAGTGCGGCCCATCCTGATTCTCGGCATTGTACTCGCTGTTTTTCAACAATGGTGCGGCATCAATGTAATTTTTAATTACGCCGAGGAAATTTTTACTTCGGCCGGTTATTCGGTGGGCGATATGCTTTTCAATATTGTGATTACCGGAACGGTGAACCTGATTTTCACGCTGTTGGCCATGCGAATGGTCGATAGCTGGGGCCGCCGTAAATTGATGTTGCTGGGCTCAATCGGACTGGCTGTCATCTATTTCATGCTCGGCACCAGCTATTTCTTCGGGCTGAAAGGCCTGGCCATCCTGGTGCTGGTGATGCTTGCCATTGCCACCTACGCCATGACCCTGGCGCCAATTACATGGGTGGTCCTATCCGAAATCTTCCCGAACCGTGTTCGCGGCGCTGCCATGGCCATTGCCACCACGGCTTTATGGATCGCCTGCTTTGTGCTCACCTACACATTTCCGATCCTGAACAAATTGCTGAATGCCAGCGGAACATTTTGGTTGTATGCTTTTATTTGCCTTTCCGGCTTCCTGTTTATCCTGAAGAAATTGCCTGAAACCAAGGGAAAAACGCTGGAAGAAATTGAAAAAATGTAAGAGCCTCCACAACCCCTCCAAAGGAGGGGCTTTAAAACTTAAATCCTAGCTTTTTTTAAGCCTCCCCTTTGGGGGAGGTTTGGAGGGGGCTTAATATTATATCCTATGAAACACAAATTAATCGTGATCGCGGTTCTTGCTATTTTGACTATTTCCTGTCGCCAACCGGCCATGCCACTAAAAATAGATCTGGCAGGAACCTGG
>JBBIHV010000098.1:11359-14213 GCA_037446835.1 Sunxiuqinia sp.
CTGAAATATTACAAAGGCGCGGCCTGGTATCAGAAAGAAGTTAACATTCCGGAGGACTGGAAAGGGAAATTTGCAGAATTGTTCCTCGAACGCTGCCACTGGGAAAGCCGCCTGTGGGTTGACGGAAAGGAAGTCGGCATGCAAAATTCGCTCGGTACCCCGCACCGGTACGATTTGAGTAAATTACTCACTCCCGGCAAACACCGACTGACCTTGTGCGTTGACAACCGGGTGAAAGACATCGATCCGGGCATCAATTCGCACAGCATTTCAGACCACACACAAACCAACTGGAACGGCGTGGTTGGGCAAATGTACCTCGAAGCCCGTCCGCTGGTACACCTTCAAAATATTCAGGTCTTCCCCGACATTCAGAATAAAAAAATCGCCGTTAAAGTCAAGGTTGTGAACCAAAGTGAACGAGCAACTCCGGCAAAATTAATCCTGAAAGTTGAGGAAACAGGAAACAGGAAACAGGCAAATTTCGTGCTGAACCCAGGCGAAAACATTTTGGAAATGACCCTGAAAATGGGGGCCGATGTGAAACTCTGGAACGAATTTCACCCGAATATTTACGCTCTGCAAGCCAGCCTGACCGGTCAAACTTCAGGAGAAACCGATACCCAGACCACCACTTTCGGGATGCGCGAATTTAAGGCCGCTGGCAAACAGTTGCAAATAAACGGGCAGCCCACTTTTCTGCGCGGAACGCTCGAATGCGCCATTTTCCCGAAAACCGGTTACCCGGCAACCGACCTTGCCGAATGGCTCCGGATTTTCAAGGTTTGCCGCGCGCACGGCCTGAACCACATGCGTTTCCATTCGTGGTGCCCGCCCGAAGCGGCTTTCGAAGCTGCCGACCAAACCGGTTTTTACCTGCATGTGGAATGTTCGTCGTGGGCCAACCAATCGACCACCCTTGGCGACGGGAAACCGTTCGACAAATACCTTTACGACGAAAGCGAACGAATGGTGGAAGCCTATGGCAATCATCCGTCGTTTTGCATGATGGCTTACGGAAATGAGCCGGGTGGCCACAATCAGGTTGCGTTCCTAACGAATTTTGTGAATTTCTGGAAAAACAGGGATAGTCGGCGCATTTATACCTCCGGAGCGGGCTGGCCCAATCTTCCGGTGAACGATTACCTGAGCGATTCGAACCCGCGCATCCAGCACTGGGGCGAAGGCCTGGGAAGCATCATCAACGCGAAAGCGCCGTCAACGGATTACGACTGGTCGGATTATACCAGCAAATTCACGCAGCCGATGGTCAGCCACGAAATCGGGCAATGGTGCGTTTACCCCGATTTTAAAGAAATTCCTAAATACGACGGCGTTTTGCGCGCCCGAAATTTTGAGATTTTTCAGGAAACGTTGAAAGATCACGGCATGGCGCAACTGGCCGACAGCTTTTTGCTGGCCTCCGGAAAATTGCAGGCGCTCTGTTACAAAGCCGACATTGAGGCTGCCCTCCGCACCAAAGATTTCGGAGGGTTTCAGCTGCTCGATTTGCACGACTTTCCCGGACAGGGAACAGCTTTGGTCGGGATTTTAAACGCGTTCTGGGGCGAAAAAGGATACATTTTACCGGCCGAATACAAACGATTTTGCAACTCAACGGTTCCGCTGGCACGTCTGAAGAAACTTATTTTTACCAATGACGAAACTTTCGAAGCTGCTGTTGAAGTCGCCCATTACGGCGACAAACCAATCGCGGCCTGCACGCCGGAATGGAAAATTGCCGACAAATCCGGAAAAATTATTCAATCCGGAAAACTTGCTCAAACAACGATCCCGCTTGGAAACGCGTTCAAACTGGGTACGGTTTCATTCCCGCTGGCTTCGGTCGCAACTCCGGAAAAACTGACGCTCGAAGTTTCGGTTGACAGCCTGAGCAACAGCTGGGATTTCTGGGTATATCCGGCAAAAAAGGAAGCGATCTCAGGCGAAGAAAAAATTCGGGTGGTTCAAAGGCTGGATACCAAATCAGCCCAATTTCTGAAAGACGGCGGATCGGTTTTGCTAAACCTGAAAAAAGGAAGCCTTTCCAAAGAAATGGGCGGCGATGTCAAAATCGGATTCTCCAGTATTTTCTGGAATACGGCATGGACACGCGGTCAGGCGCCGCACACGCTGGGAATTTTATGCAACCCGAACCATCCGGCGCTGGCCGAATTTCCAACCGAATACCACAGCAATTACCAATGGTGGGATGCCATGAGCCACTCAGGCGCCATCGATCTGACCAGCCTTCCAAAAGACCTGAAACCGATTGTCAGGGTTATCGACGACTGGTTCACAAACCGGCCGCTGGCGCTGCTTTTCGAAGCGAAAGTCGGGAAAGGCAAAATCCTGATCTCCGGAATCGACCTGACTTCGGAACTGGAAAAACGACCGGAAGCGCAGCAACTGCTTTTCAGCCTGAAGAAATACATGGCCGGTGAAAAGTTTAATCCGGGAACCGACCTGCCCATTGAGAAAATTGCCAAATTGTACCATTAACCGGAACAAAAATTTGGCGTCGGTTTATAGAAATCAGTTTTAGTGAAGTTAAATTTGTTGAAATATGTGAATCAATATTTAGATTTCCTTAAACCCAACGGGTTTTTATGATTGTAGAAAATATTTGAGAAAGCGGTGTTAAACCACGAAGTGCCCGCCTGCTTCGGGCAGGGAGACATAAACCTGTCATGCCTTCGGCATTTTAACTTTTTGCATCCGGTATTACTATAATCTTATCATGCCTTCGGCATTATGAAACTATTATTTTCAACCCTTGATTCGCAATATAAATGTACTGATCAGTTTTCTGAATGAATAACCAGTTGAAACTCCTAAAATTTAAGAAAATGAA
>JBBIHV010000099.1:0-14205 GCA_037446835.1 Sunxiuqinia sp.
TTGTGGGCAGGTAAGCTGTTACTTCCTTGCCCGGTTAAACAATCTATTAATTTGGGCAGCCCGGCAACTAATCCTGCCGGGTTGTTCTTTTTTGTAAGTTATTCAATTCTGAGGGAAGCGTGGCATTTAGGGTACTCGTATTTTCATAGCAAACCGGTTTAAAGGTGAAAGAATCGTTTCCGGGAGGAAAAACCTGCCCGGACATTTGGTTTTTTGTCCCTTTTCGTTTCGAATTCGCAATAAGTAAATAGATGAGCTAATGTACAAAATAGTTTCGTTGTTAACCTATGTAGCTGAGCATAAGTTCGATTTATTTTTGAAATTTTTACCTGTGGTGTATTTACCCTGACAGCGTCCGGAAATCCTGACGACGTTTACAACCATTTGATGCTGACAGGTTTTTCAAACACAGCAGGTTGTTTTTTTGTCCAGTTTCAAAAAAGCAAGTCAGGGCTCCACCCGCAAGTGAAACCCTGACTTTTCGGACTTCAGAATCAATAGGCTTTTCGCTTAAATATTTCCTCCGGATATTCAATGTCTGTTAAGAACAGCCCCTGTGCAGGTACCGAAAATCCGGCAGCGCTCCGGTCTTTCCGTTCGATAATTTTTCTGAATTCCGGCAGATCAATTTTACCCAGTCCAACTTCCAGAATGGTTCCCACCAGCGCGCGAACCATGTTCCGGAGAAAACGGTCGGCTTTCACCTTAAAAACAATGTCGGTTCCCGACTGCGTCCATTCGGCCCGGTAAATTTTGCAGTTGTTGGTTTTTACTTCGGAGTGCAACTTGCTGAAGCTGGTAAAATCGGTGTATTCAAATAAAATCCGACTGGCCATGTTCATTCGTTCCAGGTTGGGCTGCCTGAAAAAAAACCACGAAGTTTCCAGGGCAAACGGGTCTTTCCGGAGGGTTATCCGGTATTGATAGGTCCTGGAAATGGCGTCGAAGCGGGCATGAGCTTCAGGATGAACCTTTGAAATGCCGAAAATTACGATGTCTTTGTTCAGGAAACTGTTCAGCTTGTAAACAAAATCAGGCCCGTCGAGGTTTGATTGGGAAGAATCGAAGTGAGCTGCAAAATAGCTGGCATGAACTCCGGTGTCGGTCCGTCCGGCGCCGGTAACAGAAACCGGTTCGCGAAGAATGACCGACAAGGCTTTTTCTAAATTTTGCTGCACCGAAACAGCGTTGGGCTGCACCTGCCAGCCATGAAAATGAGTGCCTTTGTAAGCGAGTTCTATGAAATATCTTTGCATCAACGGTTTGGTTTTTGGCAAAAATAAAAAAGTAGGGTCATATTCTGTTAAAGATCGCTGAAATTATTAATTTCACTGCCCTTTTGGGTACGAAATAGCTTAACAAAATTTAACGAAAATTTATCCTTTTTCAATCAAGTATGCCGTATTTTCGTGCTTCAAATTCATCAGCATACAAAATAATTTTATTTAAATAATATGAATCAAGCAGTTGACATCCGTGAATTAAACGAAAGAATTCAAAAAGAAAGTTCGTTTGTTGACATCATCAGCATGGAGATGAACAAAGTAATTGTTGGGCAAAAACACCTGGTTGAGAGCCTTTTGGTAGGGCTTCTGTCGGGTGGGCACATTTTGCTTGAAGGGGTGCCGGGCCTGGCAAAAACACTCGCCATCAGCACGTTGGCCACAAGCATTGATGCCAAGTTTGCCCGCATCCAGTTCACCCCCGACCTGCTGCCGGCCGATTTGCTCGGTACCATGATCTACAGCCAGAAAAAAGAAGAGTTCATCGTTAAAAAAGGCCCGATCTTCACCAATTTCGTGTTGGCCGACGAAATCAACCGTGCGCCCGCAAAAGTGCAGTCGGCTTTGCTCGAGGCCATGCAGGAACGCCAGATCACCATTGGTGAAAACACCTACAAATTGCAGGAGCCTTTTCTGGTTATGGCCACCCAGAACCCCATCGAGCAGGAAGGGACTTACCCGCTTCCCGAAGCGCAGGTTGACCGCTTTATGCTGAAAGTGGTGATCAATTACCCGTCGAAAGACGAAGAAAAGCTCATCATCCAGCAAAACCTGCTGAAAATTTTCCCGACAGCCTCGAAAGTGACTCGAACCGAAGATATTCTGAAAGCCCGCGAAGTAGTGAAAGATGTTTACATGGACGAAAAAATCCAGAAATACATTGTTGACATTGTATTTGCGACCCGCGACCCAAAATCGTACAAACTCGACCGGTATGCCGATATGATTTCGTATGGCGGTTCGCCGCGTGCAAGCATCAGTCTGGCACAGGCCGCCAAAGCGTTCGCGTTCATAAAAAGGCGCGGTTATGTTATTCCTGAAGATGTACGTGCCGTTTGCCCCGATGTGATGCGACACCGCATCGGACTGAGCTACGAAGCTGAAGCCAACAACATTACTTCCGAAGAAATTATTGCTGAAATTCTGAATACCGTTGAAGTTCCATAGTCAGTAAATGTCATTCGCTTCGCGTCATTACTAGTCATTTGTTACACGTCATTCTTTTGTTTTTATACTACAAATGACCACCAATGACCACTGAATGACACCAATGATAGGAGATTTGGAATTAGAAACCTGGAACTTGAATAGATGGAAACAAGCGAACTAATAAAACGAGTCCGGAAAATTGAGATTAAAACACGTGGATTGAGCCG
This sequence comes from Sunxiuqinia sp., assembly GCA_037446835.1. Classification (GTDB taxonomy): domain Bacteria; phylum Bacteroidota; class Bacteroidia; order Bacteroidales; family Prolixibacteraceae; genus Aquipluma. The sequence goes on from JBBIHV010000099.1 coordinate 2,660, forward strand.
CAATATTTTTGCAGGCGAGTACCACAGCGCGTTCAAAGGACGGGGGATGGCTTTCAGCGAGGTCCGCGAATACCAGTTTGGCGACGACATCCGGAACATCGACTGGAATGTGACCGCCCGGTACAACAAACCCTTCGTTAAAATTTACGAGGAAGAACGCGAACTGACCGTAATGCTGCTGATCGACGTGAGCGGATCGCGCGAGTTTGGCTCGATGGACAAGCTGAAAAAGAATATCGTTACTGAAATCGCTGCTGTACTGGCCTTTTCGGCCATTCAGAACAACGATAAAATCGGGGTCATTTTCTTTTCCGACAAAATTGAAAAATTCATCCCGCCGAAAAAAGGGCGCAGCCACATCTTGCGTATCATTAGCGAATTGATTGATTTTGAGCCGGAAGCACGCGGAACAGATATTTCAGGAGCTATCCGTTATTTGACCAATGCCATCAAAAAACGGTGCACTGCCTTTGTGATTTCGGACTTTATACAGAATGACCCGGCGCTGGAAAATGCGCTGTCGATTGCCAACAACCGCCACGATATAGTTGCCCTGCGCATTTACGATGAACGCGAGACCGAATTGCCGTCTATCGGGATGATCAAGCTGAAAGATGCCGAAACCGGAAATTATACCTGGATTGACAGTTCAGACCGGAAAGCAAGGGGAATTTACCGGGCCTGGTGGAACGATTTAAACCTCCAGCTCGACAACAGCTTTAAAAAAAGCCGTGTCGATTATGTGAATATCAGTACCAACCACGACTATGTAAAATCATTGATCAGCTTGTTTAAGAAACGTGGATAAAAATAAATTTCAAATGAAGCACAGAATCCGATATACCGTACTTTTCTTTTTGCTTCTGGGCTCTTTGCAAACCCTGAAAGCACAACAGGTTACGGTTAGGGCAAGTATCGACACCACCAAGGCGCTGGTGGGCGACCAGTTGAAACTGCTGTTCGAGGTTGAAAAACCAAAAGATCTTCAGGTACAGTTTCCACAGGTTCCCGACACGTTCAGCTCAAAAATCGAGGTGGTCAACCGCTCAAAAATCGATACCGTTAAGTTGAAAGATAAAGATCGTGAAAAGCTGGTGCAGAAGCTGACAATCACTTCGTTCGACAGTGGATTGCATGTTATCCCACCATTCTATTTCAGGCTGAAAGACGGCACAAGGCTCGATTCGGCTGCCAGCCGCCAGTTGGCTTTTCAGGTACATGGAATGAAGATTGACACCACCAAAGGGCCGGTCGATATAAAAGTTCCATACACGGCACCGGTTAGCCTGAAGGAAATAATTCCATACATCCTGGGCCTGATCTTGCTTGCGGCCATCCTCTTCTTTATTTTTTATTACATCAAATGGAAGAAAAAGAATGTACCGCTTTTCAGCAAACCTGAGAAACCTATCGAACCGCCACACATCATTGCTTTGCGCGAGCTCGACCGGATAAAGGCCCAGAAATTGTGGCAACAGGAGAAAATAAAGCAATATTACAGCGAAGTGGCCGACACCATCAGGACATACATCCAGAACCGGTTCCAGATACAGGCCATGGAACAAACTTCAGCCGATACCATTGGCACGTTTAAGCAGAAAAAGGATTTGGTCGACCCGACGTCGCTCAACCAGCTCCAGCACATCCTTAGCCTGGCCGATTTGGTGAAGTTTGCCAAATACACACCACTGACCGACGACAACAACCTGACTTTAATGAACGCTTATTTCTTTGTCAATCAGACCAAGAAAGAAGAACTGAAAGCTCCGGAAAATCCGGTAGAAGCATTGAAGGAAGAGGAGAAAGCCGAACAATAATCAGACAAAAAATGAATGGAATAAGTTATAACAATCCGGGATTTTTCTACCTGTTCCTGCTGCTCGTCCCCATGATTGCCTGGTACATCTGGAAGCAGAAGAAAGCAGGGGCGAGCATCCAGTTTTCGTCGGACATGGGTTTTGCCAAAGTCCCGAAAAGCTGGAAATATTACTTCAGGCACAGTGTTTTCATGTTCGAGATCGTCAGTTTGTCTTTCCTGATCGTTGCCCTGGCCCGTCCGCAATCGTCGAACAGTTGGCAGAATGTGAGCACCAAAGGGATTGATATTGTGATTGCACTCGATATTTCGAGTTCGATGCTGGCTATGGATTTTCAGCCCAACCGGCTGGAAGCCGCAAAAGATGTGGCCACCCAGTTTATTTCTGGCCGCCCGAACGATAAAATCGGCCTGGTCATTTTTTCAGGAGAAAGTTTTACCCAATGCCCGCTGACTACCGATCATGCCACGGTGATCAACCTGTTCAGGAATATTGAATGTGGAATGATTGAAGATGGGACGGCCATTGGCAACGGACTGGCAACTGCCGTTGCGCGCCTGAAAGAAAGTACGGCCGTTAGCAAAGTCGTTATTTTGCTGACCGATGGTGATAACAACCGTGGCGAAATTGCGCCGGTAACCGCTGCCGAACTGGCCAAAACCTACGGTATCCGCGTTTATACGGTGGGGATCGGCACAATTGGCACAGCACCTTATCCGGTACAAACACCTTTTGGGGTGCAGGTCCGCGATATGAAAGTTGATGTTGACGAGCCAACCCTGGAGGAAATCGCAAAAATTACCGATGGAAAGTATTTCAGGGCAACCGATAACAATAAACTGACTGAAATTTACAAGGAAATAGATAAGCTGGAGAAATCGAAAATCGATGTGAAGGAATACAGCAAAAAAGAAGAAGAATATCTTCGGTATGCTTTGGCAGGCGCTCTTTTCCTTGTGCTTTCACTGTTCCTGAAAACAACAGTCTTCAGGAATATACCATAAACAAGGCAATGTAAAATGTAATCAGTTGCAGTTGCCAGTGTTCAACAGTCATTTGTGTCACGTCGTGAATGGTTTATTTTCAATCGCTGACCGACAAACAATGACAAGGAATGACTAAATGAATACCACTGACAAGTAGTAAACCCGAAATTTGGAATTTGAAATTTAGATAGCATGTTTAGAATAGCACATCCGGCATATTTATACGCGCTGCTGTTAATACCGGCACTAATCGTTTTTTTCTGGTATTCGAGGCGGCAGCGGCGCAGAGCGCTTGCACTTTTCGGAAAAAAAGACATCCTGGCAGTGCTCATGCCCAACGTGAGTGCAGGCCGCCCAATCTTAAAATTTATCATCCTGATGCTGGCCCTGGCAAGCATTATTATTGCCATTGCCCGTCCGCAGTTCGGTTCAAAGCTGAAAACCGAGAAACGAAAAGGCATTGAATTGATGATTGCACTCGACGTTTCGAACAGCATGATGGCCGAAGATATATTGCCAAACCGGCTGGAACGTGCCAAACGTGCCATTTCGCAACTGGTCGATAAGTTGAGCAACGACAAAATCGGGCTCATCGTTTTTGCTGGCGATGCCTACACCCAGCTTCCCATAACTGCCGACTACGTTTCGGCCAAATTATTCCTGAATTCAATCAATACAGAGATGGTGCCAACCCAGGGAACGGCTATTGGCGCCGCGATTAACCTGGCCGTAAAATCGTTCAGCCCACAATTTACAGGGAATAAAGCGTTGATCATTATCACCGATGGCGAAAACCACGAAGACGATCCGGTTAGCGCCGCTGCGGCCGCTGCCAAAAATGGCATCACAATTTATACCCTTGGGATGGGGTTACCACAGGGAGGGCCAATTCCGGAGGAAGTGAACGGACAGAAAACTTACCGGAAGGACAGGCAGGGCAACATCATTGTCACCAAGCTGGATGAAGCCATGCTCCAGAGAATTGCCGAAGCCGGGAAAGGCGCGTATATTAGGGCAAATAATGCGCAGGTGGGGCTCGACAATTTATTCAGCGAGGTGAATAAAATGGAAAAATCGGAACTCGAAACCCAGATTTATGCCGATTACGACGAGAAATTCCAGTATTTTATTGGATTAGGTTTATTCCTGATTTTACTTGATTTTATGATACTTGAACGAAAGAACAAGTACCTGAAAAATTTCAAACTGTTTGGAGATAGAAAATAAATAGAGGTATGAAACGAGCAAGTTTAGTGATCATGTTCCTGATTGTTTGTGTTTGGACAGGCCAGGCACAGAATGAACGCAAATTCATCAGGCAGGGGAATAAGTATTTCGAGGATGCCATGAAAGATAAGTCAAAAGCCGATACCACAAAATTTAATAAGGCCGAAATAGAATACCGCAAAGCGCTTGACAAGAAACCGGAAGATACAAAATGGCAGTTCAACCTGGCCGATGCCTTGTATAAGCAAATGAAGTTTGATGATTCGGCTGACAAGTTCAAGATCATTGCCGACCACACCAGCAACAAAGTTGAAAAGGGCCGTGCACTTTATAATCAGGGCAATTCGCTGCTGATGAATAAAAAACTGGACGAAAGTATTGCGGCCTACAAAGAAGCACTGAGGAATAATCCGAAAGATCTGGAAGCCAAGTACAACCTGTTGTATGCCCTGAACCAAAAGAAAAAACAACAGGAACAGAAGAAAAAACAGGATAAGCAGAACAAGGATAAAAATAAGGATAAGGATAAAAACAAGGACCAGAACAAAGACCAGAATAAAGATAAAAAAGACCAGAAAAAGGACCAGAACAAGGATCAACAGAATAAAGACCAGCAAAAGCAGCAACAAAAACAGCAGCAACAGCAAGGCAAAATTTCGAAACAGGATGCTGACCAGATGTTGCAGGCCCTTGAAAACAGCGAAAAGAAAATTCAGGATAAAGTGAAGAAGGTGCAGGCCCTGAAAGCCCAGTCGAAAAAAGTGGATAAAGATTGGTAAAAGGAAGTCGGAAGACAGGAGTCAGGGAAAAGGGGGCGGAAGTTATGAATGCGGAAAACGAAAACACGAAAACAGGAAAGTACGATGGGGCGAAGCGGCGATTCAACCCACAACTGAAACTTAAAGGCAAATTTGTATTTTTGTGGCGGTTTTGAATAAAGAAGATCAGAAAAAACTATGATAAGAAAATTTAAAATACTGATGATTTTGTTGCTGGCAGGCTATGCGGCCCTGGCCGACAGCACTCAGTTTACCATGGAGGCACCTGGAGTGGTTGCTGTTGGCGATCAGTTCAGGCTAAGTTTTAGCCTGAACGAAACGGGCTCAAACCTTCAACTGCCCGACCTGTCGGATTTTGATGTGCTGATGGGCCCTTCCACATCGCAGAGTTCAAGCATCCAGATTATCAACGGACGGACGACACAGTCGAACAGCTACTCCTACATCTTTGTCCTTCGGGCCAAAAAGGAGGGAAAGTTTACCATTCGTCCGGCATCCATCAAAGTTGGTGGTAAAACGTACGAATCGAATTCCCTGGAGATACAGGTGGTAAAAGGGCAGGCCAAACAGGCTTCAGGAGCACAGCAAAACAACCAGCAAGAAGCCGAAACGCCAACCGGGAACATCAGCAAAGACAACCTGTTTGTGCGTGTTGCCGTTGATAAGACCAATGTTTCGAAAGGCGAACAAATTATTTCGACCGTGAAGTTGTACCTCAGCCAGAATGTTCCGCTCAATGGTTTCGACGATGTTAAATTGCCAACTTATGAAGGGTTCTGGACCAAAGACATCGACGTTCCTTCGCAGGTGAATTTTACCCGCGAGGTTTACAACGGCAAGATCTATCAGGTTGGGATCCTGAAAAAAACCATCCTGTTTCCACAGCAAACTGGGGTCATCAAGATCAACCCGTTCGAGATTACTTGCCTGGTCCGCCAGCGTATCCGCCAGCAGCAAAGCTTTTTCGACGATTTTTTCGACAATTACCGCGTTGTAAAAGCAAAAGTTGTGAGCGAACCGGTTAACATCAATGTGAGGGATTTGCCGAACCCTCCGGCTAATTTTTCAGGAGCAGTTGGTAATTTCAGTTTTTCAGGTTCAATCGACAAAACCAATGTGAAATCGAACGAAGCGGTTACCCTGAAACTAACGGTTTCAGGAAGCGGGAACCTGACCCTGATAAACCCACCAAAAATTGAATTGCCGCAGGACTTTGAAGCCTACGACCCAAAAACTACCGATAAAACCACGGCCAGCGACAATGGCCTGAACGGATCGGTTACCTTTGAATATTTGTTTATCCCGCGCTATGCCGGAAATTTCACTGTTCCGGCCACACAATTCGTGTTTTTTAACCCGGCTACCCGGCAGTTCGAAACCCGCACAACGGAAGCCTATAACCTGAAAGTTACCAAAGGCAGCGACGACCAGAATTCTTCGGTAGTTAATTCATATACCAAGGAAGATGTGAAGATGATCGGGAAAGACATCCGGTTCATCAAGCAGAACGACGCGAAATTGAAGCCAAAAGGGAGCGCATTTTACGGAACATTTGGGTTCTATGGCATTTACCTGCTGAGCCTGTCGGCCTTTGTTGCAATTTATGTACTTAACCGCAAAAAAATCAGGGAGAATGCCAACATCGCCCTCATGCGGAATAAGCGGGCCAATAAGGTTGCCCTCAAGCGGTTAAAAGAAGCTTCGTTGCACCAGAAAAACAATGAGGCCGAACTGTTTTACGAAGCGGTAATTAAAGCGCTCTGGGGTTACCTGAGCGACAAACTTTCGATCCCGGTGGCCGACCTGAACCGCGAAAAAGCTTCGGCCAGCCTCCTCGATAAAGGAGTTGAACAGGCTGTTGTTGCTGATCTTCTGAAGATTATCGACGATTGTGAATTTGCCCGTTATGCACCGGCCGCTTTTTCAGGAACGATGGCTGAAATTTATGACGGTGCCGCCCGGGTGATGGGAATTTTCGAAAAGCAAATTAAGTAAACGCTGAAACTAAAAAGGTATGAAACGATTAATATATACAATACTCGCGATCCTGGTTTCTGTTGCAGCCTTTGCACAGTCCGATCAGCTCCGGAAAGCTAACGAATACTACACCAGGGAAGACTACAAAAAGGCCATCGACGGGTATAACCAGATCCTGATGACCAACATGGAATCTCCTGAAGTTTATTTTAACCTGGGGAATGCCTATTACAAAACCGGACAATACACACTTGCCATTTTAAACTATGAACGCGCAAAACTGCTGAACCCTGACGATGCCGACATTGCTTTTAACCTTCAGGTGGCCGACCAGCATGTCGTCGATTCCATTCAGGAATTGCCCGGAATATTTATCGTCAGGTGGTGGAATTCGCTCGTCAACAGCCGCACAACCGATACCTGGGCCGTTTACAGCATTTTTGGGTTTATCCTGTTCCTGGTGATGATGGGTTTTTATTTCTTTTCGAACACCAGCGAAATCAGGCGAATAACCTTTTGGGCCGGTTGCCTCATGATTTTACTGACCATCTTCACCTGGTCGTTTGCGGCCAAACAAAAGAACCGCCTGGTAAACCACAACTTTGCCATTGTGATGCAGCCAACCGTTACGATTAAAAGTTCGCCATCAGAAAAAGGGACCAATCTGTTTGTTGTTCACGAGGGGCTGAAGGTGAGAATAACCGACAAACTGGGCGATTGGGTCGAAATCATGCTTTCCGACGGCAACAAAGGCTGGTTGCCAACCGAAACGATTGAGCGGATCTGAAATTTTCCCGACTGAAAAACAAACAGGAAAAAGAAATGAAAAGCGGAAAATAAATTTTGATACTTTTGCAAGCCGGGTGCCTGGTTTTTTGGCGTACCGGTAAAAATGCCATTTTGGTTTCTGAAACCAGGATGGCAATTTGCTTTATTTTAGTAACTATTGGCAACTATTTGTAGAAATGGTTGTTATCTATTCATAAATTTTAAACTATGGCTTATAATTTACTGAAAGGCAAAAGAGGTATTATTTTTGGTGCTTTAAATGCCGATTCAATTGCATGGAAAGTTGCTCAACGCGCCCATGAAGAAGGTGCAACCTTTACCCTGACCAACACCGGGGTGGCCATGCGCATGGGCGATACGGCCCAACTTGCCGAAGCTTGCAAAACCATCGCCATCGAGGCTGATGCAACCAGCGTTGAAGATTTGGAAAATCTTTTTAAGCAATCCATCGAATTCCTCGGTGGAAAAATTGATTTTATACTACACTCTATCGGTATGTCGCCAAACGTTCGGAAAGGCCGTCATTACAGCGATCTGGACTACGCATACCTTGAAAAAACCCTCGATGTTTCAGCCGTTTCGTTTCACAAAGTGTTGCAGGTTGCCCGGAAAATGGACGCAATTAATCCTTGGGGTTCGGTTGTGGCTTTATCCTATGTGGCCGCACAGCGCACTTTCTACGGATATAACGACATGGCCGATGCCAAAGCTTTACTGGAGTCAATCGCGCGTAGTTTCGGATACATTTATGGCCGCGAACGCAATGTACGGATCAACACAGTTTCGCAATCGCCAACCCTGACCACGGCCGGAAGCGGTGTCAAAGGAATGGATAAACTGATGGATTTTTCGGAACGCATGTCGCCACTGGGCAATGCAACCGGTGACGAATGTGCCGATTATTGCATCACGCTGTTTTCCGACCTGACCAAAAAAGTGACCATGCAAAACCTTTTCCACGATGGTGGGTTTTCGTCGATGGGCATGAGCATGCGTGCGTTGACACAATATGAAAAAGGCCTGGGCTGCGACTGCGATTGCGGCGATGTGGAACCTTGTGACGATCACAAGTTTGATTAACAGAAATTCGTTCCATAAAAGCAAAAACCGGTGATGAACCGGTTTTTTTATGCTATAAACTGAGTTGAAATTTGTCAGACAGAAAGGGCTGCTTTTAGAAATAAATTGGATATTGAGAATCAGTTACTTCGGTAATCTTCATCCCATCTTTCCAGCGGATCGCCGGGCAATGAATAGGTTTTCCAGGCGAATTTGAAGACCTGTGGCTTTACTAACCTGAAATAATCGGTATAGCTCAACCGGATTATTTCGGTATGCGAACCAGCGTTGAACGAAATGCCCTGATGGTTTGCCAGCGATTCGGCAACATAAACGGCCATGCCGTAAAGGTTTCCAAACGGTGGCATGGCGCCCGGTTCACAATCAGGGAAGCGGGTTTTAAATTCGGGTTCGGTAGCCAATGTTACATTCTTTGTACCGAAAATTTCCTTCAGGCTCTCAAAATCAACCGAATACGAAGCAGGCAACACGGCCATTGCCATTTGTCCATCAATTTTTATCATAACTGTTTTTGCAAAATCTTTTCCTGAAACATGGGCCGAGGCGGCAATCTCCTGTGAGGTATAGGCGCTGGAATGGCTGATCGTCAAATACCTGACATTGGATTCGTCCAAAAAGGTTTTTAATTTTTTGACTGGCATATCCTTGATTTTTAATTTGTTAAAGCACTTACAGAAAATGGTTTTTCAGAGAGGGAATAAACAGTTCAATGTACAATAAAAAATTCTACTTCATTATTATTGAGAATGTTTCAAAAAATTTAGACAAAGAATCTCAATTCGTTCAGCATTATGGATTGCATCGCCTTTTCTCCCCATCGCCCTCTCTTTTTCGGTATTCTTGGTCCAGCCTCCGGATGCTCTGTCTTCTTCTCTTTTACCGGTTTTCTTCGGCAAACTGCCTTCCGCGGCGAAAGGCTTCGAGGTTCAGGTTAACAACGGTTTCCCCTTTTCTCCCGAAAATGGTGCGGATTCCGGTTTCAATTTTTGAAAATTCGATTTCGATGAAAGGCGATGCTGCGCCCAGCATTACGATGTTCGAAGCCCGTGTATTGCCCACTTCTTTGGCAATGGCATCGGCATCAATGGCAATATGGCGCGGCAATTTCCTGATTTCTTTCAATATCTGCCCCAATTCAGGATAGTTTGGAATGTTGACAAACGGGCTAATGTTGGTTACCAGATAACCGGTTTTCGACAGATATGGCAGGTAACGCAGCGATTCCATCGGTTCTACCGACAAGATCAGGTCGGCTGATCCCCCGGGAATCAGATCGGAAGAAATGGGCTGATCGGAAATGCGCAGATGCGAATAAACGGCGCCTCCGCGTTGGCTCATCCCGTGTGTCTCAGCTTGTTTAATGATGAGGTTATCGGCTAAGGCAGCTTCGCCCAAAACCGTTGCAATTGACAAAATTCCCTGTCCGCCAACCCCTGCAAGTATAATGTCTGATTTCATGTGTATATAATTTGTTTTTTAATTGCCACATGGAATTCGCATGATGGGAAAATATTCATTTCGTTTGGTGATTCCCGGAATCATGCTCATTTCATCCGTACAAATTTTTAATTGGTTTAATCTCATTTGGTTATAGATCCACTTATTGAACAGCAGAACTGCCTGATGGAACTCACATGTATTTGTTTATTGGTGTTTTCCGGTAAAACCGGGACAAGTTGTGATTGTAGTCAAACATGTTTGTTTCATATTCTGGTTATCTGTTTTAAGTTCAATTTTTAACGCCGGGTTTTCTCCAGCGGTTTAAACATAAAATATTCCAAATCTTTTGTTCTTCGTGCCAAAGATAGCCATAAATAGGAAAAGCATCCAATTTTAGGGGATCTTCATTTACCTGTATTCGTTCCTGAATTTTGGCAACTCTAGTATTTCAGAAAGAGTCAATAGTTACTTTTGATAATATTTATGTTTTCAAACATGAATTGCGCGAGGTAACCTTTGGGTATTTTTTGGAATCAATAGTATCACTTCGAAGAATCGTATAAAACCAAAAAATATAGACCGACCTCCATGGCTGAATCGTATTCTTCTTTGTTGGTTTGACCAACAGAAATTAAGTTCAATATTAATTGATAAAAATGAATGAAATTGATGTGATTTGGAAATCGCCAACTGAAATGAATATAATTTTTGGAATCATTGCAATTCTTTATCTACTGACAGGCAGGTATCTGACAGTTAAAAACAAATTATACACGGATGAAGGTATTAAAAGCATTTATTTTTTTGCTGTTACTCACAATAACTGGTATTAATCAGCTATGGGGTGAGGGGAAAAGAAATAATCTTATATTCAGCGCTGTAATGGCACATTATTCTAATGTTGGCTATACTCCTGATTTTTTTAATGGATATTATTTCTATCCGGTTGATCCAGGTGCTGAAGTTATTTACATGTACTCTATTTCTTCTCATATTAAATTGGGAACTGGTGTCAATTTCCAATCCGGCAGAAATATGTCATGGAAAAGAACTCTGCTTCGGTTCCATTTTAATGAGTTATCCTTGCCATTCCAGCTTAAAATAGATCTTTTTTGCTTATTTAATCATTCCATGATTTGGTTTTTTACTCCTGGTTTTGATATTGGTAAAGCTTTTGGCATTAAAGTAGAGGATACGAATAGTTTTGATATTTGGCAAAAAAAAATTGATTTAAAAGAAAGCTATATTGAAAACTACTCGAACGACACTTTTTTTTCTGACCTATACTTTGATTTAGGATTCACTCAGTCAATCGGTCGGTTTGGCAAAATATCGGTTGCTCCATTTGTGAGCTTCCGACAAAATACCACTTGGATGGAATATCACAAGGGCAGGACTCATTACGGAATAAAAATCAGTTACCCACTGAAATTTTAATATCATGTTAAGAA
>JBBIHV010000100.1:0-14040 GCA_037446835.1 Sunxiuqinia sp.
TCAATGGTTCAGCTTCTTCCGACCCCGATGGCGATGCCCTGACTTACCACTGGACGGCCCCACCCGGAATTACGCTGAGTTCCGAAACCGATCAGAAACCTACGTTCACAGCGCCGGAAGTGACCGCCGACACCGATTTTACTTTTTCGCTCGTGGTAAACGACGGGCTGGCTGATTCACCGCCCGATCAGGTGGTGGTGACCGTAAAAAATGTGGATCATGCACCGTATCTGAAAAATCCCATCAATGATCTATCTGTTGAAAAAAAGGCACCCGATCAAACCATTGATTTGAGTTCAGTATTTGCCGACGATGATCCAGGTGATGTGCTTGTTTTCAGTATTACTTCAAACACAAATGATCAGGTTGCTCAGGCAAAAATCACCGGATCAACACTTATTTTAAGCTTTTCAACCGTGAATACCGGATCTTCAGAATTTGAGATTACCGCAAGTTCAAATGGCAAGGAGGTCAAATCAAAATTTAAAGTTCAAATAAATCTTTCAACCGGTATTGATCCGTTCATTGAAAATGGCGCATCTGTTCAGATATATCCGAACCCAACAAACGGGGACGTGTGGCTGAAATTTAGCCGTACACCTGAAACCGGAACCTGGATGACCGTTTATACCCTTTCAGGAAATATAATATACAAAGCCCTTGCCGATAACAAGGAGAAATATTTAAATTTGGTTAGATTTCCGGCTGGGATATATTTTATCAGGGTTGATCAGAAGACGCCAAAAACATACAAACTGATTAAAAGATAAAGCCTGACAAAGAATAGTACACCAAATTGTATTGCAATTGGTAACGGTTGTTGTAACTTAACCGTAAGCTTCAGCAGCCGGAGCGATAAATATTAACGACGAATTTCCATTTTTATGAAAAGATTTACCTTTCTAATTGCAATAATCCTACTTTCAGCCACTGGCTTTGCACAGACACATTTTGTTCTTGCCTATACCGGTAATGGTCAGGATCACATGAATATTTATGTAGTTACGGCAACCATTGATGGCATTGCGCTTGATGCCGGTGATGAGATCGCCACCTTCGATGGACCAGTTTGCTGTGGCCTGGTGGTTCTGACGCAGCCTATTTCACTTTCAAATAGCAACACCTTTGCATCGATAGCTGCTTCAAGGAAAGACGAAGGGCTCTCGAACGGTTATACCGTTGGCGATCCAATCACCTATAAATTCTGGGATTCAAGTAAAAATCAGGAATTCAGTAGCATTGATGCAGTATATTTGGATTTGTCGGGGAACACTATCGCTGCCCCAACCTACACACCTGCTGGTTCAGCGATTGTTAAGCTCTCGTTTACCACACCGGTGAACCATCCCCCTGTATCAAATGCAGGACCTGACCAGACCGTAAATGAAGGAAGCATTGTTACGTTGGACGGTTCTGCTTCAAGCGATGCCGACGGTAATCCGCTAACATACAACTGGACCGCACCCGCAGGAATTACGCTTAGTTCAACAACTGCTGTCAAACCAACTTTTACGGCTCCTGAAGTTACAACCGATACGCCCTACATTTTTTCGCTGGTGGTTAACGACGGAACGATTAATTCAAACGTTGATCAGGTGGTGATTACCGTAAAAAATGTAAACAAAATACCGATAGCCAATGCCGGGCCCGATCAATCGGTAAACGAAGGAACGACTGTGACCCTTGACGGAACAGCGTCTTCCGATCCTGACGGCGATTCGATAACTTACAACTGGACTGCCCCCACAGGTATTACACTCAGTTCGGCCACTGCATCAAAACCGACTTTCACTGCTCCTGAAGTGATGACCAACACCAATTATACGTTTTCACTGCTAGTAAATGACGGTAAGGCAAACTCTACAGCCGATCAGGTTATAATTACTGTAAATCATGTGAATAAGCCGCCAGTTGCCAATGCCGGGCCCGACGCGACAGTAACCGAACGAAAAATATGTCAACTGGATGGAAGCCTGTCATCGGATCCGGAAAACAATCCGCTCACCTATAAATGGACTGCCCCTGCAGGGATCACGCTAAGTTCCACAACTGAGGCAAAACCAACATTTACCGCACCCGTTGTTTCATCGAATACACCCTACACATTCAGTCTGATTGTGAACGATGGAACATTGGATTCACCAGCAGATCAGGTAGTTATTACTGTTGTTCCGAACCTTCCGCCAACAGCAAATGCCGGGCCCGATCAAACGGTAAACGAGGGTGACCTAACCACACTTGATGGTTCTGCATCTTCCGATCCGAATAATGATCCACTGACATATTTATGGACTGCTCCGGCTGGTATTACCCTCAGTTCAACCACCGTTGCCAAACCTACTTTTAAGGCTCCGTCTGTTCAGTCCGATACCCCATACAAATTTTCGCTTGTTGTGAATGATGGGTTCAGCGACTCGCCCGTTGATGAGGTTACCGTTACCGTAAAACATGTGAGCAAAGCTCCGGTTGCCAACGCCGGGCCCGATCAGTCGGTCAATGAAAATAGTTTATGCACCCTGGATGGATCGGCCTCCTTTGATCCCGATGGCAATGCCCTGACCTATAAATGGACTGCACCTTCGGGAATAACACTTAGTTCGACAACCGTTGCCAATCCTACCTTTACCGCTCCGAATGCAAACGCCAACGCCAGCTACACGTTTACTTTGGTCGTGAATAACGGCAAACTCGATTCACCTGCCGATCAGGTTATAATTTCTGTCAAGCATGAAAACAGGGCGCCCATAGCCAATGCCGGGGCCAATCAAACGGTAAATGAGGGGGCCGTGGTGACCCTGGACGGATCGGCCTCGTCTGATCCCGACAACAATCAGCTAACTTACCAGTGGACGGCTCCGGCAGGTGTTTTACTTAGTTCGCCAACCGCTAAGAAACCAACATTTATTGCCCCTGAAGTATCTACCGACACTTACTTCACCTTTTCATTGATTGTTAATGACGGGACGGTCAATTCAGACAAAAGTCAAGTGATCGTTATCGTGAAACAGGTAAAAAAAGCGCCTGTCTATATTTCATCAAAGTTTTTTAATGCCGTTCCCGGACGTCCTTTTCAAATCTTGCTTGAAGCTATGGACAGCGAGAAAATTCCGGTCACTTTTTCCATCGGGAACCTGCCTTCTTTCCTGACCCTTACGCCACAATCTTCCACGTCAGCGCTTTTGTCGGGCACTTTTACCAGTCAAAACATTGGCGACAACCTGCTTATTCTCAACCTTTCCGACGGGGTTCTAAGCTCTGGGGACACGATTAATATCATGGTATATGAAGCCATTCAATCGCTTTATGTAAAAAATCCAATCCAGAACATTTCAGTTGAAAAAATGGCGCCTGACCAGAAAATCGATTTGACTGCCATTTTTGCTGATGATAACCCGAATGATGTAATCAGTTACAGTATTTCTGAAAACTCGAACAATCAGGTAGTTAATGCCAACATCTCCGGATCGGAACTGACTTTAAGTTTTTCAACTGTGAATGTGGGTTCATCGGAAATTTCGGTTTTGGCAAGCGCCAACGGAAAGTCGGCACAATCGACCTTTAAAGTGGAAGTAACTTTTCCGGTAGGAATAAACCAACTAATTGACGATGAAAAAGTTGAGGTTTATCCAAACCCATCGGATGGAGATATTTATTTGAAATTCGACCAGGTTCCAAAAGCCGGATCAGTGGTTTCGGTATATAACCTTACCGGGTCAGTGATCATGGAAAAAATGATCACCAACAAATTAGAAAACTTGAATATTAAAGGGAATTCACCTGGTTTGTACTTTATCCAAATCGAACAAAAGACGCCCAAAACATTCAAAATTATCCTTCAGTAACCATATAAATTTTACGCATCAGTTCATGAAGGACAACATGCCACACCAATCATCCATCGGATTCAGTTCCTTTGGATGATTTTTTTTGCGTGGATTTTCAGGATTTCAAATGCTTGAGGGAGAGCAAAAGATAAAACAGAATACCGATACATACGCCCAGTGAATTGGCCAATATGTCGTGTACGTCAAAGGTTCGGCCCAGATGCATTTCCAATTGCATGAATTCCATGAAAACACCCCACCCGATAGTTACCGGTATAATTAGGAAGAGCCACAGATAATTTAATTCGGTTTTAAGCGCCCAGCATGACAGAAATGAAAAAATAAAATACATTGAAAAATGAACAACCTTGTCAAACCCCTCGAAAACAGGAAATTGCGGAAAATCGCGCATCGGGAGCAACGATAAGGCGGCTATGCATCCGACATAGACGATTACGAGCGAAAAACGAATGGATTGACGAAAATTAAAAAAGAATGACATCATAGTGAAAAATTGTAAACCAAAATTCGAATCATTGACAAAAATTTTGGGATAAGACATTAATTTTTTCCCAAATATCGCACCTTTTTGCCAAACCATCATTAATCAATATTTAAGTTTTCAAAGAAAGTGCTTCTGTTCACTTAAACAAATTAGTTGTCAAAATGATCAATTCCGAATTGCGATCTAAATCCTGATAAAAAATTCATAAAATGAAATGGGTATTTCCTGCTCATTTACAAGGTTGCAATCAGTTGTTTCAGCTTTATTTCGGCTATTTTCAGGTTATACTCAAAATTAATGAGCCTGGTACACGACTGGACATAACTATCCTGTGCCTGGTGCAGCTCCAGCGAAGTAGATTGCCCAAGCCTGAGCCGCTGCAAACAAATTTCAATATATTCCTTGTTCAGTTCGTTGTTCTCTTTTTCAATCTGCATTAACTTTTGCTGGTTTTTAAACCCGGTGAGCGCATTCAGCAGATCGGTATTCACCTGAAGTTTTAGGTTCTGAAGGTCATATTCTGCCGATTGCAATTGCAGCTTGGCCGTTGCAACCTTCCTCCTGTTTTCGCCCGCACTGTACAAGGGGATTACAACAGAACCGCCAAGTTGTGGCCCGGTTGAACGGTTGAGCAAGGTTGTCCCTGCCGAATTATTGGTTTGCGAATAATAGTAACCGGCATTGAAATTAACCTTCGGAAGATAAAATGTATTGAATTCTTTCAGACTTAACTTTGCAATATCAATCTGTTTCTGAAAAGTCAGAATGCTGGGGTTTGCCGAATAAATTTTTTGCCTCAGGTCATTTTCATCCGGCGAATAATTAAGCGGGATTGAATCAGAAACTTCAATTAACTGTTCAACATTTTGGCCCAGCAATTCATTCAGTGTTTTTTTTGCCGCATCAATAATATATTGCTGGTTAATGGCATCTTCGAGGGTAACATTCAGGTCTATTTTTGCCTGAAGCAAATCTGTCCTGATGAGCGATCCTGCAGTATAACCGGCCTGGGCAATGGTAACCCTTTCGCGGTTATAGTTTATGACTTCGTTAATAGAAGTCAGCTCCTGTTTCTGGCGCACAACATCATAATAGGCCGCAATCACGTTAAACATCGTAGCCAAAACCCGGTCTTTGTACTGAATTTCACCCAGCGTTTCAATTTCGTTCAGTTTATTCTTGGTGACAAACATTTTTCCCCCATCGTACAATGTCCACGAAAGTTGAGTGCCTGCAGTGAATGTGTGGGTAGAAAGAGAGGGATAATTGTTCTCCGTTCCGCCCGAAACTTCCTGATGGACATTATTTCGTTGGTAAGCTCCTGAACCGTTTACCTGAACAGAAGGAAACATTCCGGCATTGCCCGGAGTGTTATTTGTCTTAGATATGTCGGCATCGTTACGGGCGACGAGGATGTCAAAATTGTTTTTTAAAGCGATTTGCACTGCATCGTCAACCGTTACTATTTTCTGGCCTTCAGCAACAGAAATTACCGTTAAAAATAAAAGTATAGTTATAAATCTTTTGCCCATTTTAAACTGATAAGTGGTTTAATCTCTTTTTAAATCCTTTTTTCCTGACATCACGATATAGGTTACCGGAATGACGAATAGTGTAAGCAATAACGAAAAGAGCAACCCGCCAACCACAACAATCCCAAGGGGAACACGGCTATGCGCACCGGCGCCCAGCGCAAATGCAATCGGGAAAGCCCCGAATATGGTTGCCAGCGAAGTCATTAATATGGGGCGAAACCGTGCCGATGCCGCTTCAAAGGCTGCCTCTTTCTTTGTCATTCCCGCTTTCTGTTTTTGATTGGCAAATTCAACAATTAGAATCCCATTTTTTGTGACAATCCCAATCAAAAGGATCATCCCGATTTCAGAAAAAATATTCAGGGTTTGCCCGAAAACCCACAACGACAGCATGGCGCCCGCAATAGCCATCGGAACGGTTAGCATAATAATAAAGGGATCGCGGAAACTTTCGAACTGTGCGGCAAGAATCAGATAGATAAGCAAAAGCGCTAAGACCAGGGCAAAGGAGATGTTCGAACTGCTTTCGGCAAAATCACGCGAGGTGCCTGCCAGTGCAGTGGTAAACGAACCATCCAGCAATTTATCGGCTATCCGTTGCATTTCGGCAATACCTTCGCCCAACGTTTTCCCGCTGGCCGTATTGGCCGAAATGGTGGCCGATTTGTACCGATTGTAGTGGTACAAGGTAGGCGGGCTGCTGTTTTCTTCAATTTTCACCAGGTTATCAAGCTGTATCATGTTTCCTGAATTGTTCCTGACATACAGTGACGATATATCGGCAGGAACATTTCGGTCCTTACGGTCAACCTGTGCAATTACATAGTATTGTTTGTTGTTTCGCAAAAAATAGCCGGTTCGGCCTCCGCTGAAGGCAAAATTCAACGCATCTGAAACGTCTCTTTCGTTTACACCCAGGCTGGTTGCTTTTAACCGATCGACCTTTATGTTTAATTCGGGTTTGTTGAATTTCAGGTCAACATCCACATTGCTGAAGACCTGACTATTCTGTGCTTCTTCAAGAAATTTCGGCAGCACCTGTTTAATTTTTTCAAAATCGAGGTTTTGAAGCACAAACTGAACGGGCAGCCCATGTGAAAAAGTGGTTGAAATGGTCGGCTCCTGGCTTGCAATGATCCTGGCATCGGGGATAGTTTTGTAAATTCTCGAAAGCTTATCGTAAACCTGTTGTTGGGTGGCTTTTCTTTCTGAGGGGTCGGTCAGGGTTGTAATAATAAATCCGGTATTGGCGCTTGAATTCATTCCTCCGCCATATCGTGCCAGAACATATTTGGCTTCAGGAAGTGAATCCAGATTTATCTGTGCCACTTGATCAATAATTCTCTGGGTCGTGGTATATTCGGTACCTTCAGGAGCAGTTAACGATGTCCGGATAAAACTATGGTCTTCGAGCGGCGCCAGTTCTGACTTTAGTACCCGTGTGAGAGATAAAATCAGGACCACGCAAATTCCCAATATGGAAAAGGATATCCATTTCCGCTTGATAAAGAAACCAAGAACACGCCTGTAACCGTCTTCCAGCCCCTGAAAAAATGGTTCGGTGGCAAGATAAAACCTGGAATGATGACCTGCCGATCCACCCAATTTGACATTCAGTACGGGTGTAAGTGTAAGTGAAACAAAAGCTGAAATTAACACGGCGCTGGCAACAACAATCCCAAATTCACGGAACAACCTGCCGGTGAAGCCCTGCAAAAAGATGACCGGTATAAAAACAATAGCCAGGGTGAGCGAGGTAGAAACTACCGCAAAAAATATTTCGCGCGTTCCTTCGAATGCGGCCTGCCATTTATCCATGCCACGCTCGATGCGCTTGAAAATATTTTCTGTAACCACTATCCCATCATCGACCACCAGGCCGGTGGCAAGAACGATTCCCAGGAGGGTGAGCACGTTTACCGAATAGCCAAAAATATACATGATGAAAAAAGTACCGATGAGCGAGACCGGAATATCAATCAACGGGCGCAGGGCAATGATCCAGTTCCTGAAAAATAGGAATATGATTAAAATGACAAGACCGATCGCAATCATTAAGGTTTCCACAACATCGCTGACCGATTGCCTCACGAAGACAGATTTATCGCGCTCGATATGCAATTCCAACCCTTTGGGGGCAGTCGCCTTAATTTGATCCAACCGTTTATAAAATTCATCGGCAATCTGAATATCGTTTGCACCGGGAAGAGGAATCAGTACAAGTACCACTCCGGTAATGCCATTAATCCGGGCACCTGATTCTTCGTCCTGGGGGCCAAGAACCGCTTCGCCAATATCCCTCAAACGCACAATCTGGTTATCGACTTGCCTGATTATAAGATTATTAAAATCATCTTCAGTGGTTAACCGGCCAAAAGTCTTAACGGTGAGTTCTGTTGCATTTCCACGGATTTTACCACCCGGCATCTCCACATTTTCTTTTATCAGGGCAGCATTTACATCAGATGCGGTAAGGTTGTACGCGACCATTTTATTGGGGTCGAGCCACAAACGCATGGCCGGTTTTTGTTGTCCGTAAATACCCACCGAACTCACGCCCGGAATGGTTTGCAACTTCTCCTGCAATACATTTTCTGCGTAATCGCTCAGCTCAATATCATTCATGTTGCTGCTTTCAGCAATTAACATGATAATTGGGTCGCCATTGGCATCGGCTTTGGTAACTGTCGGAGGGGCATCAATATCCTGTGGCAGGGCCCTCATGGCCTGTGAAACTTTGTCCCTGACGTCGTTTGCGGCTTTCTCCAGATCGGCGCCAAGGTTGAACTCAACCGTGATCCGGCTGCTCCCAATGGCCGATTGCGATGAAATGGATTTCACGCCTTCAATTCCATTGATCGATTTTTCGAGCGGTTCGGTAATCTGCGATTCAATAATTTCGGCGTTGGCACCCGTGTATGATGCCGAAACGGTAATCACAGGCGGATCGATGGCCGGATAAAGGCGGACACCCAGGAAATTGAAACCCACCAGGCCCAGCAAAATAATAATCAGGCTCATTACAATGGAGCCCACCGGACGTTTCAGGGCAATATCGGAGATAATCATATCGAATCGGACTTAACGGTTGAAAAGGTTAATTTCGAACCTTCCTTTAAAAACAGGATACCCGTAATAACAATGGTATCGCCCGGCTGAATCCCGTCAGTAATTTCAATATTTGAAGCCTTGCGAACTCCTGTTTTCACAACAACAAAATGAGCTTTTCCGTTTTTCGCCAAAATTACGCTCTTGTTTTGTGCCGATGGAATAATAGCCTGCGTGGGGATCAGGAGTGCATTTTTCTTCTCATTCAAATTCAGGTTAACATCGGTAAAGGCGCCTGGGAGGAGATGTTCCGACTTGTTATCCACCACAGCCCTCACTTTCAGGTTTCGGGTCGAAACGTCGATCCCTTGTTCGGTTGCCATCACCGTAGCTTCGTAGGGTTTTTCATCGTTCGACATGGTGAAGATAATTTTCATACCGGGCTGTATTTCTGCGCTGTATTTTTCAGGAACACTGAAATCAAGTTTCAGTTTATCTTCACTCCTGATGGTGGCCAGCAGTGTTGAAGGCGTGACTTCGGCGCCAATGCTTATGTTGCGCAACCCGATTACGCCATCAAAAGGTGCCAGCACCTCCGTTTTGCGGATGAGCACTTTCTGCACTTCAATATCGGCCCGCAATGAATTCAACTGCAACCCGGTCTGGTCGTAATCGTTCTGGCTGATCCCGTTAACTTTCAAAAGTTCCGATTGCCTTTCATGGATTTTTTCCTGAATAGCCAGTTGTATCTGGAGTTTCTTCAGGCCAGCCTGAAGGTCATCATCAAAAAGCTTGACCAGCAAAGTGCCCTTTTTAACTTGCTTTCCTTCAGGCAAATCGAGAAACACAACCCTTCCGGCAACTTCATTTTTTAATTCAACTTCCTCGTAGGCGAGCAATGAGCCTGAAACTGAAATTTCGTCGATCAGCAGAGACGGTTTTACAACAAAGCCGTCAACTTTTGCTTGTTGCCTGTCTCTTGAAACAGAGTTTTTTGATTTTGAAGATTGATTATCTTTTCCTTTTGACCTGAATAGTACAAAACCCAAAAAGATGATGATTATCAACACAATAGATGTATAAAGCCATTTTGAGATCCTGGTCATTTCATTAATGAGTTTAGTTGGTTGTTCGTTTTTCTTCGGTTGTTAACACCAGTACAAATATACGCACCTGTTTAGTTTTAAAAAACAAAAGCCAACGATTGAACCCATAATATTTCAGCCCGGCCCCAATTGCGACCAACTTTCGACTTCATATATTTTAAACCGGTTCGTTTAGGAACAGTTGAATCTCACCCGAATATTCCTTATCATTGATACAACAAAAGCTAATCCGTATGCAGATTGATTTACCCCGGATCGAAATCCGTAAAATTGAAGCTGGCGAAATTGAGCACTTAATCAATTACCGACTGGCCTATCTCACTGAAATGCAAGGCGAAAGAAGTGAAAAACATAAGGGAACCCTTAAAAAAGAGTTGCACCGTTATTTCACTGAAGCCATGGCTGAAGAACGTTTTTTTGCTTTTCTGGCCGAACTAAATGGCGAATTTTTAAGTTTCGGCGCCATGGTACTTCAGCAGATACCGGGCGATTTTAATCAACCTTCATATCTTGAAGGCGATATCCTGAACATGTACACTGTGCCTTTTGCCCGCCGGAAAGGCATTTCAGCATTGATCCTGAAAAAATTACTGGAAGAGGCACAAGAACGGGGAGTCAGCAAAGTATCGCTGCATACCTCGAAAGACGGCGAAAAGCTTTACCGTAAATTTGGGTTTAGCGGACCGGCTTATCCGGTTCTGGAGCTGAACCTTTGAAAATTTATTTTAAACTGAAACATTCTATTATGAACGAACCACATCTGCGCATTGGCATGATGTACCAAGCTGAAATTACATTCAGGCTGAATGAAATGTATTTGCTCGCCCCATGCGGCCTTCCATTTGAAGGAATCCAAAAAGTGAATTATCGCGATGGGCAAATCTGGCTGAACGACGAACCGGTGGACGAAGAATTTCTTGTTTTCGAGCCGGTCAGTTACCACGAAGCTTCATTCGGGCTGAACGATGTGACCATTGGCATCCAATTTCACTGGGAACGAAAAGAAGACCTGCTATTCAAAGGTTCACTGGAAATCAGGATTGAAAATGAAAAACTTACGGCCATCAATATTTTACCGCTCGAAGACTACCTGGTGAGTGTTATTTCGTCGGAAATGAGCGCCACCAGCAGCCTTGAATTGCTGAAAGCTCATGCCATCATTTCACGGTCGTGGCTGGTGGCGCAAACCGAAAAAGGCAAAGCGCTGAAACAATCTTCACAACTCTATCAGGGCATTACCGAAACTCCGGAAGAATACATCCGCTGGTACGACCGTGAAGACCACCATAATTTTGATGTGTGTGCCGACGACCATTGCCAGCGGTACCAGGGAATTACGCGGCAATCGACCCAACTGGTCGAACAGGCCGTCGCCGAAACTCGTGGAATGATGCTGATGTACAACAAAAAAATCTGTGATGCCCGGTTTTCAAAGAGCTGCGGTGGGATTTCTGAAACGTTTGAAAACGTTTGGGAGCCCGAAGTACATCCGTACCTCCAATCCATTGTCGATAATCCTGAACTTCAGGAAGGATTTGAAACTGATTTGACGAAAGAAGAAGCTGCTGAAAAATGGATCAGAAATGCCCCGGAAGCCTTTTGCAACACGCGCGACAATGCTGTTCTGTCTCAGGTTTTAAACGATTACGATCGGGAAACCACCGATTTTTACCGCTGGAAGGTCGGCTATCGGCAAGCTGTTTTATCCGAATTAATTTCAAGAAAATCAGGCCGGGATTTTGGCGACATCATAGATCTCATTCCGGTTAAGCGCGGAAAATCAGGAAGGTTAATAAAGCTGAAGATTGTTGGCTCTAAGCTCACGCTGATCATTGGCAAAGAGCTTGAAATTCGCAAAACTTTGTCAGAATCGCACCTGTACAGCTCAGCTTTTGTGGTTGACAAACGAAAAATCACCAATGGCATTCCGGACGAATTTATACTGACCGGAGCCGGTTGGGGGCATGGCGTTGGCCTTTGCCAGATTGGCGCTGCCGTAATGGGCGCCAAAGGTTACAAATACAATGAAATATTGCTGCATTATTTCAGAAGTGCAAGCATCGATAAAGCCTATTAAAAATGTTTGTTCCAATTTATATATCTGATAATCAATACATTGTTGAACACATTATTCTCCTTGTAACTGAATAACCATAAATGATCAATACAGCGTATGAAAGAAAACTCCGGAAAGCAGCAGCAACGCAACCCCTGGGCCTGGATCCCGACTTTATATTTTGCTGAAGGGATTCCGTACGTGGTGGCCATGACTGTGGCTGTGATCATGTTCAAACGGTTTGGCATTTCGAATACCGATATTGCGCTATATACCAGCTGGTTGTATCTGCCGTGGGTCATCAAGCCACTTTGGAGCCCGATTGTCGATTTGCTCAAGACCAAACGTTGGTGGATTATTGTGATGCAATTGCTCATTGGCGCCGGATTGGGAGGTGTTGCGCTGGCCATTCCTTTACCCGGTTTTTTCAAAATTACCCTGATCTTCTTTTGGCTCCTGGCTTTCAGTTCTGCCACCCACGACATTGCTGCCGATGGTTTTTACATGCTCGGGCTTGACGAACACCATCAAGCCTATTTTGTAGGCATCCGCAGCACCTTTTACCGCATCGCCATGATTACCGGTCAAGGTTTGCTGATCATCCTGGCCGGATTTTTCGAATCCTCAACCGGGCTTCCACCCATTGAGATTCAGGTTGATGCCAACCCTTCCTTCTCAAAGGAATTTCGGTTACCCGAAAACCCGGCACAAATCGAACCGTGCAACAGCAAAAACTACTTTGCAGTCTTTCCTCAGAAAGCTCAAATTTCAACCCAAAAAATTCCGGTCGAAAAATTGGACTCTATTCGGAGAGTCGTTGTCCAGTACAACCAGGCCAATGGATTTACAGGGCTTTCAATTGACAAACAGGAAGTTGCAAATTCAGGAAAGAGAAATTCAGGATGGGCAACATCCATTTCAATTGCGGTGAAAAACTTTCTAAAGAAACATTTTGGTTCTACATCCCAAATCCCGGCAGATCATTCGATGACCGGAAACGCAACGGTGGTAGCCGTAAAGCTTAGCGCCAAACCGGAAGCAAACAAGGAAATGGTACTAAATATTAAATTCCGGAACGGAAACCAAAGCATTTATCTGCTCGAAGGTGAACGATTGACATTCAATGCCTCGAATCAGGACAAACCTGCCTACCTGCTTTTTCAGTGCGATCCGAAACTAAACCACGCTACTCAGGCCTTTTTCAAAGGAATTTCAGGAAACATACATTTGGCCTGGAGCATCACATTTCTGATTTTGGCGGCCATGTTCGTAGTTTTTGCCATTTACCACCGGTTTATTTTGCCTTTCCCGGCATCTGACCTGCAAGCTGCCGGACACGGACAAAATTTGTTCAACGAGTTTTTCAAAACTTTTGCCTCGTTTTTCAGGAGAAAAGACATTGGCGTGATCATCGCCTTTCTGATGCTTTACCGGATTGGCGAAGCGCAGCTAATCAAACTGGCTTCCCCGTTCATGCTCGATCCCAGGCAAATGGGCGGTTTGGGTTTAACAACCAGCGACGTTGGCCTTCTCTACGGAACTTTCGGAATACTTTCACTGACACTTGGTGGAATCCTGGGCGGAATTGCGGCTTCCAGAAAAGGGTTTAAATACTGGCTTTGGTGGATGGTGCTGGCCATCAACATTCCACATCTGGCTTATGTTTTCCTGGCATTTGCCCAACCCGAAAACCAACTTGTTATTGGGTTGTGCGCAGCAATCGAGCAATTTAGCTACGGTTTTGGGTTCACGGCCTACATGCTTTACATGATCTACATTTCTGAAGGAAAACATAAAACCGCACATTTTGCGATTGCAACCGGTTTCATGGCTTTGGGAATGATGCTTCCCGGAATGTTTTCGGGCTGGCTTCAGGAAATAATCGGCTATAAAAATTTCTTTATCTGGGTCATGCTCTGCATGATTCCGGCCATGATCCCTGTATTCTTCATCAGGGTAAAACCTG
>JBBIHV010000101.1:0-2416 GCA_037446835.1 Sunxiuqinia sp.
TTTACAAGTCAAGCCATTCCTTAAATGCCGGAACCTTGTCGCGGCTCACGACGATGGGTTCCTCGTTGGGCTTCTTTAGCCTGATTTTCAGGCGGCTGTTCGAATAAACCACGATATCGGCAATCGACTGGTTGCTCAGGATGTATTTGCGGTTTATCCGGAAAAAGCGCTGTTCGTCAACCATTTCCGAAATACGGTCGAGCGAATAATCAACCAGGTACGTTTTGTAATCGGCAGTGCACAGGTAAGTCGCTTTTTCGAGGCTGTAAAAAAAGAGAATTTCTTCCACCGGAATTGATTTCAGGTGCTCGCCCACTTTGATCACAAACCGGGTTTTGTATTGTTTCCGGAGCATTTCCTGCACCTTGTTCAGCATTTCGATGGTGACTGCCGGAACAGCCTGCGGCACTGATTTTTGGCCCTCAAATTTTTTGATAGCAGCTTCCAACTCATTGTAAGCGATCGGTTTAAGCAGATAATCAACGCTGTTTACCTTGAAGGCTTTGATGGCATATTCTTCGTATGCCGTGGTAAAAATCACCGGGCAGGGCACTTTTGCCCGCTCAAAGATCTCGAAGCTCAGGCCGTCAGCCAATTGGATGTCCATGAAAACCAGATCGGGCGCCGGGTTTTGCTGAAACCATTCGGCAGCACCGCAGACCGAATCAATAACTGCAAGCACCGAAATTTCCGGATTTAATTTCCGGATCAGTTGTCGGAGCCATTCGGCAGCAGGTTTTTCATCTTCGACGAGAAGTACTTTTAACATGATCAATCAGTTAACAGTGGGATACTTACCCGAAATTGCTCGGAATTAAATGAAATCAACACTTTCTGGTTGGTAAAAAACGCATACCGGTCGCTGATGTTTTGTATCCCGCTTCCGCTTCCTTCCGATCCCGCTTTTTTCTGAAGCCTGTTTTCGATAATCAGGTATTGGTCGTCAGGCGCAAATACACGGATTTGCAGAGGTTTTTTATCTGAAATTTCGTTATGCTTGATGGCATTTTCGACCAGCATTTGAACCGATAAAGGTATGATTTTGAGGTTTTTGGCATTCACGTCAATTTGAACGTCCAGGTTAGATTCGAACCTGATCTTCTGTAAAAACACGTACGATTCCAGAAATTTCAATTCGGTTTCGAGGGCAACCAGTTCGTGGTCTTTTTGATCAAGTATATATCGGTAAACTTCCGAAAGTTTTTTTACAAAATCAATCGCTTTTTCAGGATTGGTATTGATTAGCGAAGTCAACGAATTCAGATTATTGAACAGAAAATGAGGGTTCACCTGGCTTTTCAGGGTTTCGTATTGCAGCGCCAGTTGCTCGCGCTTGAGTTTTTCCTGCTGAACAGCCGCCTCTTTCCAGTTCATGAAAAAGAAAATTGCATTGGTTAACAATGAACTGACAAATATAAATGAGAAGGCCACTTTCATCATGAAAAATATCTGGGAAAGAAAAATATCGGATGTAATTTGTTGCTTCCAGAGCAAACCGAGAATCGGAATGCAGAACACAATGATCAGCATAACCAAGACAATCGAAAGCACGACCTGAACAATCAGGCGGCGAAGAGGAAATTGCAGCCATGGCAGCTTTTTGTCAAGAATATTGACCATATTTCCTATCACAATTGCAAAGATTCCGCCAACGAGAACTGAATTAACTGAAGCAATCAGAAACAGATGAGCTGTAAATTTTAAATCGTGGAAAAGGATTAACATAAGCATGTTACCCATCACGATTAACACCAAAATGAAAGCAAGAACCCGCCAGATGAACTTTTTGAATGAAATTTTTATGTTTGTCATTGATGGTTAATTTTTGATAGTTTTTTCGAAAGTACTGAATAAATTAGAATTGAAATTACTCTTTTACCTGGTCGAGAATATTTTTCAGTTCAGCTTCACAGATTTCTTTTCCCCAATTGGGCGAAAGTTCCGTTTTAGGCTTGAAAATCCTGAATTTTTCATCGGCTGCCCGATACAGGGGAAGCGCTTTGGCTGCCCCGCCGCCATAGGCTTCCGGCGTATGTAAAGTCATGGTTGCCCGTAGGTAGTAAACGCGCGGGTTGTCGGGGTTCAGTTCGAGCGCTTTGTCGAGGGCTTTGTTCATTTCGCCGATGTATTTCATCCCGCGGGCCATCGGGTCGATGTTGATGCGCGACGGGTACAAAAAGCCCTGAAGCATATAAAGTTCCGATTCGTTTGGGGCGATGGCCATAGCCTGGTCGAGAAACTTCTGGGCCTGATCGAGCATTTCATCTTTTTTTGCCGGGTCGGGTT
Source organism: Sunxiuqinia sp. (assembly GCA_037446835.1). Classification (GTDB taxonomy): domain Bacteria; phylum Bacteroidota; class Bacteroidia; order Bacteroidales; family Prolixibacteraceae; genus Aquipluma. The sequence goes on from JBBIHV010000101.1 coordinate 2,287, forward strand.
CCTGAAAACTGACCATGATGTAGGCATACGAAGCGTAATACAGGGGCAGCCATTCGGTTTTCTCGATCTGCGAAATGCGTTCGAACTGATTGGCTGCTTCAACAAACTCAGGAATGGTTTTGGCCTGAAA
>JBBIHV010000101.1:2516-3922 GCA_037446835.1 Sunxiuqinia sp.
TTGTCGCGCCAGAAGAAATCGATTCCTTCGGCACGGCCACTTCCGGAGTTGGAATAATCGAGCGGATTGGTGGCCTGTGGTTGGGTGAACTTAACCAGATCAGCATATTTTTTCAGATAACCCTCAACCCTGAAGGTTTTTTGTTCAGTCTGGTATTGCCAGGTCATCACGGCATGACTGGCCTTTTCTGGTTTCAGCTGAGGGGCAAATTTCAGGTAATCGTTTTCCGGATTTTGATAAAATTGTCCGCAGGCCAAAGAAAACTGACTGTGGTTTCCGGTCTTATAAGCTCCTGAAAATCTTGGAACAAGCGTGCTGCTGGCGGTGAGAGAACTGTTTTCGAACCGGACGCCGATGCGCGTGGCCAGTTTTTTCGAGAGTTTGTATTCGAGTTCGGCAAACCCTGAAAGTTCGTTGTTGGTAAAAGGCAGTAGGAAATGGCCGTTCATTCTTATATTTTGCCGGTACGAAAAATTAACCCAGTCGGCGCCCATTTTCAGCTCGGTTTGTGGGTTGAAAAAGTGCCTGAACATTAGTTTTGCCTGAAACATTTTTTGGTCGGTAAGCACGCGATCGCGGTCCAGATCGAATTTCTGGTGGTCGAAATTCCATGCCAGTCCGGATTGGACCATCCATTTTTCGCCCAACATGCTGTTCCAGGTGTTATTCAGGTAAACGTTGGTGCTGTTCATATAAATATTTTGGTTTATTCCTGTTTCGGTATTCGGATAAAGCAAGCCGCTGGTGTTGTGGTTAAAGTTTCCGAATACCTTGAACAGGCCGGTTTTTCCGGTTTTTTGCCGGTACATCAGCGTTCCGTCAACGCCTTCCGAATTCTTCAGCCAGTCGGCCCGTTGCCGGTTAATTTTATTTTGTAATCCGGAAGTCACATAATCGCTGTTTACCGAAAGTGACGCTTTTTTCCAGCATTTGGTGGTTGAGGCCATCGCGCCCACAGTCATCATGGAAATACTGGTTTTATTTTCGGTTTCAACAGAATTGGTTTTCATATCCACAATCGACGAAAGTGCCTGGCCGTATTCGGCTGAGTAGGCTCCGGTGCTGAACAGGGTACCGCTGAAAAGGAGTGGAGAAAACCGCCCACGGGTAGGCATGTCGGGCATTTTCGACAGGTACGGGGTTGAGACCAACATACCGTCCATAAAAGTTTTGGTTTCGTAGCCTTCGCCGCCGCGAACAAAAACACGTCCATCTTCGCCAACCTTTTGTACTCCGGGCAAAGTTCCGAGCGCCCCAAAAATATCGCCCTGTGCGCTGGGCGTGGTGGCAATGTCGAACACCCGCATAATAACGGCCTTCTTTTCGTCGCTGGCCTCAAAAGCGCCGGCATTAATGACCACTTCATCAATCTGGTCATTCGATTCCTGCAATACAATGTTCAGATT
>JBBIHV010000101.1:4022-14005 GCA_037446835.1 Sunxiuqinia sp.
TTTTGAAAATTTTGTCGATCAGGTCTGAAAAGAAATCACGGATCGCTTCGGAATTACGCGCCACCAGGCTCGAAACGACAAACTGCATGACCTGGCCCAGAATTTTGGTAAAAAGGTTGCTTTTGGAACCCACCATGATTTTTCGGGTTATGAACCCGGTAAAAAGTGCGGTAACTGACTCGAAAAGATTGCCTTTTAGCTCTGAAGAGCTTGTTATTTCTTTGAGCGAGTTTTTAAGGAAGTTGACCGGTTTTAAACTTTCGTAGGTGATTTTGAACTGTTCTTTCAGGATTTTGCCTTCTTCGGCCTGCCTGATTTCCAGCATACGGATGGATTCCCTGAGCGATTCAACTGCGCTTTGATTTGCCATGGTTATTTTTCGAGTACTTGTTCGATGATTGAATTATTGAGCGGATCTTTAACCAGTTTTTTTCTGAAAATGCCAAAAACAAGGGCGAGAATCCCGTAAAATCCGGAAACGGCAAAAAAGCCGTAATACGATTTGCCCAGCAGTTCGCCAATCCACAAGGCTGCCCCGATGTTCAGGATCAGAAAAAACAATACGGCAAAAACAAAAACAATGAGCCACGATACCAGATTTGAAGTCACATCGGCTGATTTGTCGAGTGTTTTCAGTTTCAGCAGTTCAAGTGTTGTTTTGCCGTATTGTTCACCTTTTTCAATCAGGGAATCAATTAAAGATTGTTCGTCCATGTTTAAAGTTTTCGTGAAATAATGGATTTCCAAGCTTAATTGGTTGATGCTTTGGCATCTTCCATGTTTGCTTTTACGTCTGCTGCAATTTCTTCAACTTTTGCTTTTGTGCCATCCATTTTTTTTGATACTTCGTCGATCAGTTCATTGATTTTGTCTTTCAGCCCATCGACATAATCTTCACCCTTTTCAACAATTTTCTTCCGTGTTTCAGTTCCTTTATCAGGAGCGAACAAAATTCCGATCAGCGCACCGGCGGCTACGCCTGCCAATACACCCAACAACACTTTTCCTGAACTCATGATGTTAATTTTTAATTGTTTATGACTGGAACGACTGCCGGGGAATTTATTTCTACCGGCTCAAATGTTTTATGCAATTTAGCAAAAAACAGCTAAAAAACCTAACAAACAGCGAACAGAATTGTTGCGAACCGGGGAACAAAGTTAACCAGCGGGTTTCAGGTTGATCAGTGTTTTTTTCTACTATTCATCAGTTTTTTCAGGAAACTGTCATGAATATGCTCCTGTTGGTTGAAATTCACTTCCTCTCCCAGCAAGAAACCATAGGGTTTGAGCGGCTCAACGTTGTCGCAAACGACTTTTACCATCCCGGTTAAAGGCAGGCAGAGGATCATTCCCGGAATACCCCAGATCAGTGAACTGGCAATCAGGACAAGGGTTGCGGCCAACGGATTAATGCTGACACTGCCACCCACTACGTTGGGCGTTATAAAATTACCGTCGATAAATTGTGTGACAACGCAAACGGCTGCAACGCCAAGGGTATAACCAATGGAGTCTTTGGTCAGGAAAGCCATTGTTATGGGCAAAATACTTCCAATCAACACGCCAATGTATGGTATGATATTTAATGTTGAGGCGAGCACCCCGAACAAAATGGCATGTGGCAAGCCCATGATCAGGAACCCGGTCGAATTGATTACCGAAAGGATGAGAATATCGAGCGAAATGCCTAAAATGTATTTTTGGGAAACCCGTGAAACCTTCTTCACCACAACCAACGCGTGTTCATTGTTATCTTCTTTGGCTATCAGGCGGATAAATTCTTTAATCTTTTCTTTGTACAGGGTCAAAAAGAAAATATAGATCGGGATCAAGGTAAAACTTGCCAAAAGTGAAGTGGTAGCAGAGAAAAGGCCGAGTACCAGGACCCCTCCTGTACTGGCATTTTCTTTGATTTTTGTTGTTAACCATGCTTGCTGTTCGATTCGGCTGACCTGGAAGGTTTCGCTAACAAATTGCTGGAAGTTTTCCCATTTAACTAAAAGGGTTTTTTCGAGCATCGGCCATTCGCTGACAAAACTTGATACCTGCGCAAACAAAAAGTACAGAAAAAAACCAAATATGGCAAATGCAAGAATGATACTAACCAGTATGGCAAGTGCCCTTGGGAAATGCCATTGTTCGAGTTTTTGCGAAACCGGCATGAGCAAAAAAGTAAAGAAAACTGCAATGGTAAAGGGTATCAGGATGTTTTCGGCTAAAATCAGGAAAGCAATAACCAACCCAAGTAGTAATAGTTTTACGGTTGCCCTGAAATAGAAAGGTTGTTCAGAAACGGTCATGGAGTTAGATTTTTGGTTCAACAATTCAGGTTATAAAATTATGTGTTTTATTGGGTATGCAATGAATCGTATTCATAAATGTGTTGAAAAGTATGGTCAAGATTAAAATGCAGAAACAATAAATCCTGAAAGGGCCTTTAAATCTGCGAAAAGCTGAATTTAATTATCCACGCTATCAGTAATAGCATCAAAAAAAGTCAGGGCTCCATTTGAGTGAAATCCCCATTTTTTGTTCGGTCGGAATGGGTTTCCATCGTCGCGGTTTTGTCAATCCGGAGATTTATGAAAAAGATGCTGATGATGCACCATCCAATCCAAAACAGGTATCCTCCGAGGTGAAAACGCTCACCCAGTATCCCGTGGGAGAATGTTCGGAAATCTAAATAAGTGAAATACAGACCTAATCCGGCCAGAAATATACAAGAGGCCTGAATGACAAAGTTGATGTTTCGGAGGTACTTTTTCCAGATCAGGTATTGAATGATTTCCAAAACAAGCCAGACGCCCCAAATAAACAAGGCCCCTTTCCACCAGGTGTTTAAAAACGCGTATTCCCTGTGCAAAAAATGGATCCCAACTTTACCGACGAATGTTGCTTTTGATAGTGTCCATCCGGCGATGACGGCAAGTGGTACTAATATCGCGTTTAATGAGAATATTTTTTTACCCATCTGTTGTTGATTTAATTCAGCGAACTGCTCCGATGAACTCGAAGTCATCAGTTCAGTATATTCTTCTGGAATTTTGTTGTTTACCAAACCAAATCCGATTTCAGCAAGCTATCCGGATTTAGGTTGTTCTTTTCAATGTCTTTAAAATGTTTGTAGGTTCCCACTTTTAGTTCGTAGGTGGCGGGCTCGTCGCAAACAATCATGCCACGCGGGTGCAGTTGCAGGGCGCTGATGGTCCACATGTGGTTCACGCCTTCCTCAACGGCATGTTGAAGCGCACGGGCTTTGTTGTAGCCATTCACAATAATCAGCACCTCTTTGGCATCCATCACGGTGCCAATCCCAACTGTAAGCGACGAGTTCGGGACTTGATTCACATCGTTGTCGAAAAAGCGCGAGTTGGCCACTTTGGTGTCGTAATTCAGTTCCTTGTCGCGGGTGCGCGATGCCAGCGACGATCCGGGTTCGTTAAAAGCCAGGTGCCCGTCGGGGCCAATTCCGCCCAGGAAAAGGTCGATTCCGCCAACTGCCTTAATTTTATCCTCGTAAGCCTGGCATTCTACCTTGATGTCGGGGGCGTTTCCGTTCAGGATATTTGCGTTTTCAGGCAAAATATCAATTTCGGCAAAGAAATTTTTCCACATGAAAGTGTAGAAACTTTGCGGGTGTTCCTTCGGAATGCCAACATATTCGTCCATGTTGAAAGTCACCACGTTGCGAAATGAAACCACTCTATCCTGATATAATTTTATCAGCTCTTTGTAGGTCCCCAACGGAGATGAACCGGTTGGCAAGCCCAGGACAAATGGTTTTTCCGGAGTGGGTGCGGCCAGGTTAATTTTTCGGGCGATATAATTTGCCACCCATTTCGAAGTTAAATCGTGGTTTGCTTGAATAATTAATCTCATAATTGGTTTTGAAGTATTTTTTCAATATTGGTTAAACGTTGAAGAATTTTGTCGCACAGAATCGTTTTTCTCTCGATGTGACTAACAATTTCCTTCACAAAGTCGTTGTTCTCAAAGTTTCCCCTAACTTTTTCGAAATCAAGTTTTTGTGTAGTTTTGTTTCCGTCCATGCCAAAGCCGGTCATCGAATCCATCCTGAATTCCTTTTTGGCATCTTCATAAAGCAACTCATCGAGCCCAATCACGCTTTCCCTCCATTTGTTGATAATGAAAATTAGATCGCCAATGGTCAGGTCTTCAATGTTTTTGCTGGTTTTTTGAACAAGAAGTTCGGCAGCCCAGGTCCATTCATATTCATAGTAATTGATATGCATTTTCCTGAATTCCTGTTCGATTTCGGCCAGATCGGTAATTTCCTTACCTTCAATGCTTTTAATCAGGTTGAAGATTTCGGTTTTAGGCGCGATCAGCCCGGCCAGGTCGCTCCATTCGCCTTGTCCGATGGTATGCTTGGGTTTCAGGCATTCCAGCAATTCGCCCATGGTTTGAACAGTACACTTTTCGATGCGCGAAATGACTGAGTTGCCTAAAAATTTATAAATCGCTTTCTCATACAAGTCAATTCCTTTTTCGAGGGCGCTCTTGCTGATCAGTGTGTTGCGGTAAGCGAAAACCTCGGTTGTTTCTCCTGAAATTTCTTTCAGGCTGTTCAGGATATCCATCCCTTTTTGCATCTTTTTGATGGTAAACGGGCTGAGCAGGTTGAAATTGATGCAGTCTATCTTCTCCGGATCTTTCCGGCGGTCGCGTTTGGGCCATTTCATCACGTCGCGAATGGTCCCCACGCTACGAAGGTTAATTCCGGGCGCAATCCAACTGTCATCCTTGTTTTCAATCAGGTATGAAAACGGAAGATCGGAAGTGTCTGAATTTTTGTAGTGACGGCCCATTACCAGCGTAAATGCGCCAATTTTGGCTGGCCAGAGGATATAGGAGTCGGAAGTGGTTTTTGAGCCACGTTCAACAATTCCATGATGAATTGGCCCCAGTTTGTACATGTGGTTGCTTTGGTTCGAACCGCTACCTGCATTGCAAAACGAAAACATCCCGGCAATTAGTAGAGTCGATTTGTGGTGCGATACGGTATAAGGCCCTCCGAAAATGGAACAGGCTTCGCCGTGAAATCCCTGACAATTAGCAAAAAACAGCGAGTTTTCAGCCGAATATTGTTTGCCAAGGATACAGCCCTGACCGATAAAACAGTGTGAGATAATGCTAGCGTCTGAGATTTCAGAGCCTGATGAAACGATGAAATTTTCGGCAACAATTCCGGCGCCGAGTTTTACCGGTGCAAAACTGTTGCTGTTTATGGTTCCGTTTTCGAGCCTGGTTGGGCCCAGTATCTGGCTGTATGGTCCGAATTTTACATCTTTAATTTTTTTGCAGTTCGAAATGACTGAATATTCACCAATAATTCCCCGTGTACTTTTTACCGATTCGGCATAAGCGGTAATCATGGATTCCAGCTCGCTGATCAGGCCATGCCGGTGTTTGTACCAGGCCAGAAAATACGCCAGATGGGCCGATAGTTTGTCGTAAATCATAACACCACGCCCACCGGTTTCGTCGAGTGTTGAGACCTTGATCCCGTTTCCGAAACTGGTTTCAGAGCCAATATAACACGATTCCACATTTTCGATGATAACATGGTCGTGAATGTCGTAACTGGCCAGGTAATTCGGGATGTGGTGAATGTAAACATGGTTCCCAATCGTACAATTGTGAATGCTGGCATTGTAAATCCCACAATTTTTTACGATTCCACCTTCAAATTCCACTGTTCCGGAATTGTCTCCAATACTGACATTTCCGGAGAACTGAACATGACTGATATTTTCAGGAATGAAACCTTGGCTAACCACGACCAGATCCCAATTGGTTGACTTACAACCCTGTTTTTGAAGTATTTCCAGTTCTGTTGCCAGAAGTTTTCGGTATTCGGTTTTATGTTTCAATTTGTTTAGTTTTTAAATGTGATCTGGGCCAAATAATCGTAATGTTGCCCTTTAATAACATGATTAACCTTCAGAAAATTCTTTTCGACGATGTATTCCAGGTTGTCAGCATCGACGTAGAGCCACGGAAAAGGCTCGCTGATCCAGTTTTTGTATTGTGTTTGAAAAACCAGTTCACCGTAATATTTATCAGATGATATGTCGATCAGGGCCGAACCATCTTCCTCCTGAAACAAATAAATCAGGTCCGACGAATCGATCAGGATCTGTCCTTCAGGATTGAGCAGTGAACGGAGATGATGAAACAGAACCTCCAGTCCCTTCAGTGTCCCTGCAATTCCGGTTCCGTTCATAAGCAGCAGGATGGTGTCGTATTTTCGTGCGTGAAATTTGAAAATGTCCTCGCACATTACGTTGGCAACATTCCTGTTTTTCAAAACTTCGCAGCACAAGACCGATATTTCAAGTGCGGTAACATCAAAACCTTTTTCCTGAAGGTAAACCGAATGGGCGCCGGCACATGCCCCAATATCCAGGATTGTACCAGCGCATAAATCCATGGCTTTTTGTTCAAGGACCGGCATTTGCTTGTACGATCTGAAGAGATAAGGTGTATCAATCGTATCGTCGTCAAAATCATCAGAATGAACAATTATCGGTTCGTTAATCGCATGGAAGTGAAAATCGTGAACTGCCCGGCCAATTGGATCATCGAAATGTGAAGTCATAACCGATTTTTTATTGTGTAAGCTTCAGCCATTTTGGGTTCAAATTTAAAACATGTTTTTTTGTTTTCGGGAGAAAATTTGACTTTTCGGTAATTCCAGTGCTTTTAAAAACAGTTTGAGGAAATAGAGTCATCATAATATCATTTAATTCGGGCTAATTTAAGGCAATCAGGATGAAAATGAAACGGTGTCGTGAAATTTCTTTCCTGAAGATTCAAAAGAAAAGCCGGCTAATTGCTTAACCGGCTTTTCTAAATGAGAAGCAAAATCAAAATTTGTAACCGAGTGTGAGGATCACGTTGTTTTGCGTGCTGTTGTATTTTACCATTTCAGTTGCACTGGGGTCAGGATAAAATTTCAGATATTCCTGACTCATAATCCTTTTGACTGCTGCGTCGAGGAAGAAATTTCCCTGCCTGAACCCAAATCCTCCGGAAACAGTTGAATAGGAAGAATTGAAGGTAGAAGATTTGTACATGCTTGGAAAGTTTTCGAAACCGGCACGAAGGCTGAAAAAATTATTTACCCGGTATTCACCGCCCAGGTGAAGGTTCCCGACTGTTTTGTAACCATTTTTAATGGCATCGTTCTCGGGGATGTAATTGTATCCGTCGCTTCCGTTTTTGAGTTTTGCGGTTGCGTAGTTAACTATTTCATAATCAACACTAATCAATCCCGATTTTCCAATCACATAAGCACCGCTAAGTATCGCCTTCAGTGGGGTTTGAAGTTGATAATCATAAACCCCGGCTTTATCAGGAGTGGCTGTATAATTTTGTGTAGTACCGTCAGAAGGATAGGTAATCGATGAGTTCATGTTGTTGTTGTACAAATCGGTTAATTTGTAAAATGTAGGAGAGTGAAGGGCAACGCCTAATCTCAGGCTTTCAATTGGTTTAAAAATGATGCCTAATTTCAGGTTGTACCCAGTTCCTGTTGTTTTCAGGTTAGAGTTGAAGGTGAAGTTGTTAAAATAGGGAATGTTGTTTTTAGCATCCCATTCATACAGGGAAGCATCTTCTTTGTAATACACATCATGTATTCCCAGGGTTGCACCTATATAAAACATGTGATTGAAATTGGCGGCAAACGAAAGCAGGTATTCATTGATGTACCCGGACTGGCTGGTCGATTTTCGCTGCGATTGGCCATAATTGTTGTCGGTAATATCGTTAAAATACACCTTATTTTGTGAGTCATAATTTAACAGATAAGCGTTCCAGGCCAGTTTTTCGTAATATGTATCAAAATTATCAGATGAAATGACTGGATTGTTGACATTGTTGGTAAAATAATTTAGGAGGGAATTGTTTGCATTTGCATTTTCGGCCACCATATTGTTCGAAAAGTTGGCCAACCGATTAAATCCGAGCCCAAAACTGAGGCTTACCAAACCCGATTCGCTGTTTTCGCCGGTTGGGATAGTCGTCACATAACCAATGTTGTTAATTCCCATGTTATATTTCGAATCGTTTGCTTTATATGCAATATTATCTTTATTATACTGATATGTCCCGTCGGTGCTGATATTTCCGATGGAAGGAGTAAATGTAAACTCACCGGAACGGTAAACTGCCGCACCTGCCGGGTTTATACTGAGTGAAGTGAAATCGCCACCGAGTGCGCCAAAAGCATTTCCCATGGCAGCCGAACGTGCGGTTCCGTTAATGTGGTAGTTTGAATATCTCAATGCGTCTGTCATGTCTTGGGCATACAGGCCACCAGCGACAAACAGAAAAATAAGGGTATATACGAACTTTTTCATGTTTTCGGAATTAATTGTTTGTTTTCAGTGCTAAATCATTTTGTGAAAATTATCTTCGGTGACCAGAACCACCTCCGCCACCGGAATTGCCACCACTATAACCACCACCGTTACCTCCCGAATATGTGCTTGAACTTCGTGCTGGAGCGCTGTAAGCCGGGCTTGAATTTGACGGGGCGCTGTAAGAGCTTCTGTACGACGAAGAGCTTGACCCGGTGGAATATGATGAACTCGACCGGTAAGTCTGCCTTATACTGGAAGAACTTCGGGGCACATTGTACATCCGGTTGTAACCGGTATTTGCACTTTTAACGACTTGCCGCGCACCGTTGTTGTAAGTTTGCGGGCGAGTGTAGGTATTGTTGTTGTAATTTGATTGATTTACAATCCGGGGCTTGTTGTAGCTTGGAGTATAATTTTGGCTGGGCCGTACAACACTTACCTGATTATAAGTCCTTCCTGTTGTTGATGGAGAATAGGTTCTCCTGACTGGATTTGTGCCGGGACGAACCATTTGTTGGGTTCGGGCCGTGCTATTTACCTGGCCTTGTCCGCCAATAATGTTGCTGCTTCTGGTCCCGTTCGCATTTGTGGCTGATCTGCGGTCGTTTACAAGTGTTGCACTTTTTGGAGCCTGAGAAGTTGAAGCAACGATTGAGCGGCTCCTGACATGGCCATTTTCAACCCAGGTATTTGAATTGCCTGACTGTGGATTTCCAGCTTTAAGGTTTGACGGCCTTCCGGAAAGAGCCATGTTATTAGGAATGCTACCGCTTCCCCCGCCTTGTACATTCATGTTGGTCGATCTTCTTCTGGCAACCTGAAGATTATCGTACCTGCCTCCAAATCCATAATTTCCGCCGTAGTATCCTCCTCCTCCATAATAACCATAGTTATATGGATAATAGCCACCATATCCTCCGCCCCAATATCCTCCGAATCCGATGGAGAATGGTGAATAATATCCGTAATAGCCTGGATATCCAAATCCCCAGGAGTCCCATCCAAAACCCATGTTCATTCCGTAATATCCTGAATCCCATGGCGAATAGTAACCATAATTCCAATCATTGAAGAAGAAGGGATCATAATAGGGACTATAGAACCGACCCAGACGATAGCTAAAATCAACGTTATTGTTGTCGTCGTAATAATTGTTTATCACATACTTAACATCGTCATCGTTGTTGTAAGCGGTTGTGTCCGATTCAGCCAGCTGCTGATTTCCCATATTATAGGATTGCTGATCAGTGTTTTTACTGTTTTGATCTGGCTGATAAATGAAGTTGTTCATGGTAGAAGAACCATCGGAATTTTTATCCAGTTGACTCAAAATTATCTTTTGGTCATTGGCATCCGATTTGTTTATTTTTGCTGATTTCTCCTGAACAGGAGCCGGGCTTTGAACAGCCGTAACCGGTGGAACATCTCCGGGAGAGAAATAGATACCATCATCGTAATTTTTGGTCATGTAAGTTCCCGTTGTGCATGCACTGACCAGAATTGCAACAATCGCGACGAATGGAAGTTTAGTTTTCATTGCACACCCTCCTTTATAATTATTGATAATTTTACTTTCTTTGTAGCCCATAAA
>JBBIHV010000102.1:0-13765 GCA_037446835.1 Sunxiuqinia sp.
GCATCGGGAGCGCTGGAATAAGTGCGCCCGAATTCGTTTTTAAAGCCGGCAATGTTGGTAACTGCCCCGTAAATGATGATGTTTTGACGGTACAGGAAACTCCAGCTTAAGTCGAGGCTGCGGTAGGGCAACATCTTTTCGCCATTAAAAACCGTTGAATTTGGATTGTTGTAAACCCGTGGCGACGAATACCGGATATTGGCCCCGGCATACGAGCGGATACTTCCAAACCAATGCTTGTAAACCACCGAAAGGTTGTGTTTGCTGGCAAATGACGGGACGGCTTCCATCGGAAAATTCCGGTAATCGCGTTTGGTATCCAGGTACGAATATGAAATCCAGTAATCGCCGTTTTTAATCGTTTTTTTATCGCGAAAGAATAAATCGAGCCCTTTGGCATAGCCGTGCCCCAGGTTGTTGTAGCTGGTTGGAAGGTAAAATTCGCCACCGGTCAGCTTAACCAGATCTTTGTAATTTTTGTAATACAGTTCCACACGGAGGGTGCGGTCTTTAATGAGCGACTGGTAGCTAAACGTATAATGATCAGCACGTTCTGGCCTTAACTGATTGGTGTAAAGCAGGTAATCATCCACCGGGTTTTGGTAAAACCAGCCGTAGGCCAGCGAAAACTGGCTTTTATCCGTCACTTTGTAGGCAGCCGACAAACGGGGCACAATATTGAAATTTTTCAGGTAATCCGAATATTCGGCCCGGACACCAATTCGGGCCACGAATTTTGAAGAGGCATAAACCTGTGCTTCGGTAAATCCGGAGTAAATCCGGTTGGTAAAGCTGTTGTTGTGCATTTCGGCAGGCATATTGACTTTCTGCGAATAGGATTTTGAAAAAAACTCGCCACCCATTTTCAGGATAAATTTTTCGCTGAAAAGGTAAGAGAATACATTTTTCAGGTATGCGCCCTGAATTTGTTTGTTCACCGTGGTTTGGTCAAAACGAATATCGTCATTGTTCAGGGTAAAAGAAGCTGCCGAAGTGATGCCCCATTTTTCGCCAAGCTTGTCTTTCCACGAAGCATTCATAAACCGGTTTTTGTTTCCGAGCCGATAGCCAACTATCTTCCCGCCCAGGTCAAGATTTTCCTGATTCAGCGTAAAATTGCTGTTGTCGAGGCTCGAATAGAACTTAAACATGCCGGTTTTGCCCGTCTTTTGGCGAATGCTTATTGCTCCTGATGTTGATTCGGGTGCGTGTGCCCAATCGTAATTTTGTGGTGCCAGGCTCATGTAAGGTTGCAGGTTGTTGTAGGAAAGCGTTCCGGTAACTGCCCCATTTTTCCAAAGTTTAGTCCCGGCAATTTCGGCACCCACCGAGAGGAACGACAGGTCGAGCTGGTCTTCGTCAGGCATGTCGTTGGTAGTGAGCAGCAATACCGACGAAAGGGCTTGCCCGTATTCAGCCGAATAGCCGCCAGTACTAAAAACTGTTCCTTTAAACATGAACGGGTTGAACCTTCCGCGGGTGGCCATGTTTGGGGCCGACGAATTGTAGGGCACATAAACCAGCGAACCGTCGATGTAGGTTTGCGATTCTTCGCTGTCGCCACCTTTAACGAACAGGCGGCCCGACTCGCCGTTGATGGTGGTCCCGGGCAGCGACTGCAAAGCGCCGTAAACATCACCAGCCGCGCCAGCCGTGGTAACCATATCGATGGGCGAAATGGTGACGGCCTGTTTCTTGTCGCCGGCTTCGAAAGTCCCTGCGGTGATGGTCACTGCATTCAGCCGGTTAAACGACTCTTTCAACTGAACATTGAGCCGGATGGTATCGCCTTTCAATTCCACTTTTCGAAAAGCCGGTTCATAGCCCATAAACTCAAGTTGCAGAACAAACACACCAGTTTTATTCGTTTTTAGGCTGAAAATTCCGTTCCCGTTGGCCGAAGTGCCATCATAAGTTCCTGACAAATAAATGTTCGCGCCTGGAAGTGGCGTCCCATTTCCCTCAGTCACTTTCCCGGTTATAACCGTCTGGGCGAAAACGTGCAATCCTAAAAAATAAAAGATGATATTTAAAATTATCCGTTTCATTTGTCTGAGTACTTTTTGTTTCATGCCCCAAAGGTGAAGCAAAGTCAACGAGACTCAAAAAAACAGTTGCTGAACTGTCGGAAAAAGGGGATGAAGTGTAAGGAAAAGGGGAAAAGTTATTAGTCATAGTGAAAAAGTTTGCCAGTTTATGTGGACCATTTAATTTTACTGACCTGAAGTTTTAATTTGTCCCAATCAACCAACTCACCTCAAGCCCGAAGTCTCGGGCTTTGCCCTACTCTTCGAGAAGTGCGGGGGCAAGGGTAAGCGAAGCGCATCCGGGATGCGTGAGATGATAAACAATTTTCACCTTCGGAATTTTGTCGTTCACTCAAAAAATCAGGATGTGACGAAAAGTTATTCGGCCAGGTCGCACACGGTGGCTTCGGTTATGCGGATCAAATCTTCTGGATTAATTTTAAGCTGCAAACCGCGCTGGCCGGCGCTTACAAAAATTGTATCGAAAAGCTGGCAGGTTTCGTGGATGTAAATCGGGTAGGGTTTTTTCATGCTAAGCGGGGAACAACCACCACGAATGTAGCCGGTTAAACCCAGCAACTCTTTCTGAAGAACCATCGCACAATTCTTATTTCCGGAGATTTTAGCCGCTTTTTTCAGGTCAACTTCAGCATTTCCGGGAACTACGGCAACAAACACACCGGTTTTATCACCCCGCAAAACCAGCGTTTTAAAGATTTGTTCCACGTCCTGGCCGATTTTCTTCGCCAAAGTCGTTGCACTCAGGTCGCTTTCGTCAACCTCGTATTCAGCCAGTTCATAAAAAATTTCCCTGGCATCGAGCATCCGGGCGGCATTGGTCTTCTTCATGTGTTATTTTGTTTCCGGAATGGAATGATTTTATGGTCCACAAAGTTAAATGAAGCCTGGGAAAAATTCTGCCGACAAGAACCATATTTTTAAAAAAGTTGTTTCACCTGACGAAACTTAATTGCCCCTGAACGAAATCATTTCAAAAACTGGACTCTATCCGGAGGTGCGTTGGTGACAACCTCATTATTTATTGAAGTGGGTTCGGATTTAATGCCGGAAAAACCAAACCGGTTTGTTTTTGTCCATGTTTTTCAAGGATACTTTCCAGAATATTTCGGGTCATATCCGGAAATTTTATTTCGAGGGCCGTGGAGTTCTCAATCCAGTCGGCCAAAACGGGTGCCGAATCCGAAAATTGATCGAGTACCTTGATGCCCAAATATTTCAGGAAAGCGGCATTGCAATATTGTTCGTACTGCTTTTTCATCGGGATTACGCAAAGCTTTTTGCCCATGAAAATGGCCTCGGCCGGGCCTTCAAACCCTGCGGTGCAAACCAAACCGGTACAATTCTGGAAACTTTGGGTGAAAGCATCGAGCGAAACGGGCTGAAAATGAACGTTCCCGGCTGAAAATACCGATTCGGAATGTTTGGAAAAAACCTGCCATTCGGTGTTCGGAACCCGTGATAAAACAGCCTGAATCTGCAAATCGCTGTATGCCGGCAAATAAACGGTGTAATATTTTTTTACTGAAATTTTTGCCTGCCTGATGGAACAACGGATGACCGGCGGAAAAATATCTGGCGGACTGGCCTGAAAATTAAAACCGTAATTTACCGTTGCCGGGGCATACCGTTTCAGGATTAATTTGCCAACAAAATCGTTAAAATCAGGTTTCGGGGCTGAAGGGTGCAGAACAGCACTTTGATGACTCAAACCGATACAGGTTTTCCGGCGAAGACGGCATGCCCAGGCCGAAACCGGCTCAAAATCGCTGATTACCAAATCGTACTGATCGACAGGCAAATGCCGTATATCGTGAAAGAATTGCCTGACTGGCATTTTCAGTGCTGTTTTAATCAGATCGACGCCACCATTTTCGCCAATAATAAAACTCAATCCTGAAAACTGATAATCAATCCTGAACGGAACTTGCAGGTCGGCCTGCGTACCACTGACCAGCACATCGACATCGGCCATCGATTTCAGGATGGGGACAATTTCGGTTGCGCGGGCAAGGTGACCGTTCCCTGTTCCCTGTATGGCGTATAGAATTCGCATTTTTGATTGATTTTTGATTATTCAGTATTGGAAATTTCAAAAGAATGCGGCAACAGCCAGTTCTTCAACAATCGAGCGGTACAACTGTTTCTTGTCAGGAATATAGAGTTCATCGCCCGGAGAATCATTTTCGTCGTCAACTTCACCCTTAAAATAGTTCAGGCTCCATTCGCCATCAACACATTCGGCTGCCGAAAAATGCTCGACCCAATCGCCGCAATTGATGTACCGGACACTTCCTTTTTCGGTGTGGATGAATTTGTCAACCGGAATGTGTGTATGGCCGCAGATGACCAGATCGATATTCTTGCTGACAGCCGCGTTTGCAATGGCTTTTTCGAAATTGGTAAGCACCTGTTTCCGCTTGGTGATCCGGTCTTTCATCGATTTGTAAAAGATCATTTCTTTTCCGGGAAACACTCTCAACAGCACATTCACCATTTTATTCAGCAAAGTAAGAAAACCATAAGCGGCAGCTCCCAATTTGGCCAGCCACGGCGAATGATGGATGATGTGGTCGAAAACATCGCCATGAAAAATCCAGGTCTTTTGGTTGTTCAGGGTGAATTCGAGCTGGTTGACCATACTGAAATTTCCCAGCCGGGTGTTGTTGAACTTGCGGAAAACATCGTCGTGGTTGCCGGTAATGTAAACAACCTGCACCCCTTTTTCAACCATTTTCAGGATTTGCCTGATGACTTTCAGGTGCGCTTTTGGAAAATAATTCCGGCTGAAACGCCACGAATCAATGATGTCGCCATTCAAAACCAGGGTTTTGGGTTGGATCGACTTTAAATATTTGAGAAGGGGTTTGGCTTTACTGGCCAGGGTTGCCAGATGGAAATCGGAAATTACCGACACGTCTAATCTTCGTAAGGTTGCCTGCATAAAGCATTCAGCTTAAAAACTGGGCGCAAGTAGCAAACAACCGATTACAAACCGATTAACATATCGTCAATGTTTTATTAAATTTTCAGGAATTGATTTGCAATCAGACACTTTCCTTCTGGCAAACAATGAATTTCATCGGGATGGGCGGTTCGTTTTCCATAAATTTGATGGGTTCTTCAATGTCGGTGCAATCTGTCAGGCCAAAATCCAAAAATTCACGAACAACAGATTCCTGGTTGTAAAAGAAAACGTTTAATCCTTTCTGAAAGGAATACCGATCCTTGCTCAGGAGTTTGCCCTGTCCATATAAGCTCATTTGGGTCGAAGCCACCACAAATACCATGATTCCACCTGAAATAAGCTGGTTGAAGCACATTTCCAGAAAAGTTCTCCGCTCCGGTCTGCTGAGCAGGTGAATCAGTGCATAACAAAAGATCCCGTCGTACTGAATTTTATCGAAAGGCATTTGGGTAACCGAACCGAGGCGAATGGGGAAATTCAGGCCATTTTGGCGGGCCAGGTCAATGGCCGATCCAGAAACTTCAATGCCAGTTACCTCGAACCCATTGTCAACGAAGAGTTTGGCGTTGCGGCCATAACCGACCCCGGGTATTAAAATCTTCCTGAATTGCTTCAATTTGAACAATTTCATGGCCGAATCGGCCGAATCGGCAGGCTCAAACTTCCACAAGGCGCCAGCTTCTTTATATTTTGTTTCCCAATAGGCGAACATGACTGAGAAAGAATTAATGTGATGTCGTGCAATTTAAAAAAATCCGCGAACTATTCAGTATAATGTTCAAAATGAAACGGATTTTTGGGATACTTTGTTCGCCAGTCATCACGCCAGGAAGCGCGAGAACAAGAACCCGGCGTCACACTATTTATCGTCTAAAAACAGCAATTCCGGTAGTTCGTCAGACCGTTAAATTCAATATCTTGCAACTGTTTTTTTGAAGGGATAAAAATCTGATAAAAGGGTTGAAAATGGGAACCAGTTTTTTTGATCATATTGTCCACGAATTCGACCGGCCATACCAAAACCCGGTGCTGGTTTTCGCGATCATCCTGTTTATCATCCTGCTTTCGCCCATTTTGCTCCGGAAGCTAAAAATTCCGGGGATCATCGGGCTCATTATTTCAGGAGTCGTTATCGGGCCACACGGCATCAACCTGCTCGAACAAAATTCGGCCGTCAAGCTCTTTTCCACCATCGGTTTATTGTACATCATGTTTATTGCCGGGTTGGAACTTGATTTAAAAGAATTTCAGCGCAATAAAAACAAGAGTATCGTCTTTGGGTTTCTGACTTTTACCATTCCCCTCCTGATCGGGTTCCCGGTTTGTTACTATTTTCTTGAATACAATTTTATGGCCAGTTTGCTGATTTCGAGCATGTTTTCGACACACACCATGGTTTCGTACCCCATTGTGAGCAAGTTTGGCATCTCGAAAAATGAAGCGGTGGCCATTACCGTTGGAGGGACAATCCTTACCGACACGGCCGTACTCATCCTGCTGGCAGTTATACTTAGTTCAAACAGCGGCGGGCTGGGTTTATCGTTCTGGATGCAATTGGCCGGCTCGCTGATCGTATTTTCAGGCATCATGTTCTGGATTATCCCGAAAGTAACGGCATGGTTCTTCCAGAAATTGGAGAGCGAAAAAACTTCGCATTATATTTTCGTGCTTTCGGTCGTTTTTTTTGCCGCTTTCCTGGCCGAACTTGCCGGGGTTGAGCCCATCATTGGGGCTTTCGTGGCCGGGTTGGCCCTGAACAAGCTCATCCCTTATTCTTCGATCCTGATGAACCGGATTGAATTTATCGGGCAATCGATCTTCATCCCGTTTTTCCTGATCAGTGTCGGGATGTTGGTTGACATTAAAGTGCTTATGAACGGCCCGTCGGCAGTGATCATTGCCATTACCTTGTCGCTGGTGGCGCTGGTTGGCAAATGGCTGGCCGCAAGCGCAACCAGTTCAATTTTCAGGTATTCGGGCGATCAGCGAAAATTAATCTTTGGGCTGAGCAGTTCACATGCCGCCGCTACCCTGGCCGTAATCATGGTTGGTTTTCAGACAAAAATTATTGACGCGAATGCACTGAACGGAACGATCCTGCTCATTCTGGCAACCTGTTTAACAGCCACCCTGGTCACCGAAAATGCCTCGCGCCGGATATTAACTTCTGAAAAAGACGAACCTATACTGAAAGAGCCTTCGCTGGATGACGAACACATCCTGATTCCGCTGGCCAACATGAACAACATGGAAAAGTTGCTCGAATTCGCCATTTTCCTGAAAAACAAAAAATCGGGCAATCCGGTGACTATTTTATCGGTTGTGCCAAACAATGAAGAAGCCGAGAAAAACCTGCTTACTGCGAAAAAGAATCTGGAATCGCTGGTAAAACTGGCATCGGCCAACGAATCGAAAGTGAACATCACGGCAACCATCGACTACAACATTGCCGGAGGGATTGTCAGGGCTTCGCGCGAACTAATGGCCGATACGATCATGATTGGCTGGCCCCGGAAAACAGGTTTGATCGAACGTTTTATCGAAACGAAAACCGCATCACTTATTTCGCAAACCAGTAAAGCCATTTACATTTGCCATTTTGCGCACCCGTTGGTTGCACACAAAAAAATAGTTGTGGCTTGCCCGCCGTTGTGCGAACTGGAACCGGGTTTCGAAATCTGGTTGTCGAAAATAACGCTTCTCTCCGGGGAACTCAGCCTGAATATTTTATGTTACTGCAACGCCAAATCAAAAGAAGCAATCATCGGCCATTACAATCACCGAAAAATTAACGGTGGCTTTTCATTTTCCGATAAATTTGATTTGACCGACCTGCAATTGCTTCAAAAGTATGTATCTCCTGAAGACATACTTATTTTCGTTGCAGCGCGCCGCAATTCGGTTTCGTACGATCTTTGCATGGACAATATTCAGGAAAAACTCGAAAAACAATTCGCACCGGAAAGTAAAATCATTATTTACCCCCGCACTTACCACATCGACAGCAAATACACCGAATATGGTGATATTCAGCACGGAACATTAAATCAGGGAATTGAGAAAGTACAGTCAATTCGAAAAAACCTGGGCAATTTACTGAAACGTGACCACCACAAGGACGACAAGTTGTAGCCGTTTGTTTACCCCAGTTGGTTCATCCGGATAAAAGCTTTTTGGAAATCTTCGGCGCTTCCTTTTGCCAGCGATTCGCTGTACCCGAACGTCAGTTCAGTTTTGCCTTCAGCCAACTGTATAAAAACAGAATCGATAAAATCGCCAACAGCAGGCGCATTATCATGCAACCCTTTGCCTCCAAGGTCGGTGTTCAATGCAGGCGGGATCAGCTCAATGACCTCAACATTTCGGGGTTTCAGAAGTTGCCTGAGCGAAAGCGTGAATGAATGTAAAAAGGCTTTGGTTGCACAATAGACGGGAATTTTAATAAGCGGGACAAACGACAAACCTGAAGTTACATTCATAATAATTTTAAGCGATTCGAGCCTTATAAACAGCGAAGCCAGATGTATGGGCGCTTCAACATTGATGGCGATCTCGTCTTTTGCCCGTTCAAAAAAATTGTCGTCAGTAATGTTCATCCACTGCTGGATGCCGGCATTGTTCACCAGCACATTCAAATCGCTGTGGTTGGCCGAAACCCATTGAAATAGTTTTTCACGCTCGCCGGCAACCGACAAATCACATCGCCTTGTTACAATCGCAGGAAACCGTTCCGATATTTCCTTCAGGAGCGATTCGCGCCTTCCGCAAAGAATTACGGTGTTGTTCTCTTTTAAAAACCGTTCGGCCAGTCCCAGCCCAATTCCTGAAGCGCCACCGGTAATTAAAATCTTGTTGTTCGATAGGTTCATATATTACAAATTTTCTTTGTTGAAAATGTTTTAGTTGATTCAGCCCAAAAGTAAAGCAATGGATCAAAATATCGTTGACGTGACATTCTAATTTGCGGGTTCAAAAAATCTAATATCATTTCTCAAAAATAAGCTTGTCCGGCCCGCGCAAATCGGTATTTTTGCTCGCAACTTGAAAAAATCCAACTAAAAATAAACTCAATGAAAAAACTTGTTGTCCTTATTCTTTTAGTCATATCGATGAGTGTTAGCGCACAACAGGCCATGACCAACATTCCGGGGCGAAATACTTTTTCGCTCAACGGCAAATGGAATTACATCATCGATCCGTACGAAACCGGGTACTACGATTACCGATACAAACCTCTCGACGAAAACCCAAACCCAACTTCAGGCTTTTTCCTCGACCAGCACCAAACCGACAAAACCCAGCTGCTCGAATACGATTTCGACAAATGCCCGACCCTGATGGTTCCGGGCGACTGGAACTCGCAGGACAACAAATTGCTGTATTACGAAGGCACCATCTGGTACCGGCGGCTTTTCGACTATAAAAAATCGGCGCCCGACCACCGCGTGTTTGTACATTTCGGAGCAGCCAATTACGAAACCGATGTTTACCTGAACGGCCGCAAACTGGGCAAACACATTGGCGGATTCACCCCGTTCGACTACGAAATTACCTCGCTCCTGAAAGACGAGAACAACTCGCTGGTGGTAAAAGTCGATAACAAACGCCACCGCGAAGGCGTGCCAACACTCAATACCGACTGGTGGAACTACGGCGGCATTACCCGCGACGTGGATGTGGTAGAAGTTCCGGCAACTTTTATTGCCGATTATTCAATCCACCTGAAAAAGGGCAGTTTAGAAGAAATTACCGGATTCGTAAAATTAGACGGGTCCCCAAAAAGCCAGCAGGTAAAAATCTGGATTCCGGAGTTGAAACAAACCATCCCCGTTTCGACTGACCAGAACGGAGTGGGCAACTTCTCGTTTCAGGCAAAAAAATTGTCGTTGTGGTCGCCAGAAAATCCGAAACTCTACGACGTGACGGTGGCTTCGGCATCCGATCAGGTTTCTGAACGAATTGGCTTCCGGATCATCGAAACCCGCGGAACCGATATTTTACTGAACGGCAAACCGGTTTTCCTGCGCGGAATCTGCATCCACGAAGAAAACCCGATGCGTGGCGGACGAGCCTATTCAAGGGAAGACGCGCAAATGCTGCTCGGATGGGCGAAAGAACTGAATTGCAACTATGTGCGGTTGGCCCATTATCCGCACAGCGAAAACATGTCGCGTGTGGCCGACGAACTGGGAATACTGGTTTGGGAAGAAAATCCGGTGTACTGGACCATTCTCTGGGACAATCCGGATACTTATGCCAATGCACAACAACAACTGACCGATGAAATTACACGCGATAAAAACCGCGCCAGTGTCATCATCTGGTCGATGGCCAACGAAACGCCGGTGAGCGAGGCTCGTACCAACTTCCTGCGTAAACTGGCCGAACATGCCCGTTCGCTCGACGATACCCGCCTGATTTCGGCTGCTTTGGAAGTGCATGGCGACAGCAACCCGAACGACAAAGTGGTGGAGGACCCGTTTGCCGAATATGTTGACATTGTGAACTTTAACGAATACGTGGGCTGGTATGACGGCCTTCCTGAAAAGTGCGACCGCGTGAACTGGGTAATCAAATACAACAAACCGGTGATGATCAGCGAGTTTGGGGCTGGCGCCCTGCAGGGGCTTCACGGCGACCGACTGACCCGCTGGACGGAAGAATACCAGGAAGACCTTTACAAACGGACACTGCCGATGCTGTCGAAAATTCCACAATTCCGTGGTGTGACGCCCTGGATTTTATGCGATTTCCGCTCTCCAAAACGGATGCTCGCAAACATTCAGGATGGCTGGAACAGAAAGGGGCTAATCGGACAGAACGGCACCAAAAAGAAAGCCTTTTACGTGCTTCAGGATTTTTATAAAAAGAAAGAAGCCGAGTCCCAGCAGGCAGAAAACAAAAGGAAATAAGTAATAGGAATGAAATAATGTCGCATTTTGAATTCTAGGTTTCTTGACTCACCCCAAGCTCGCGGTGCTCGCTTTTCCCCTCTCTACGCGTAGAGAGGGGAGACGTCAGCTTGCAGACGTGGGGTGAGTCAAGATAAAATACGACAATAAATTGTTCTCATTACTTAGTTGCCCATAATCCATGAAAAACAGCGGCGTTTTTTGGTAAGACGCTGCTCTTTTTTTCGTCTTTATGTTATTGCTCTTCGTTAACTTTTTTCACTCGTTCTGCCCAAAACTGGTTAAAGCTGCTTTGAGGATTCCGGCATAAATAAACTCCGCAACCACATTCGCGGGCCAATGGATTGTTGATCTTCCCGATTTCCTGAATATCGGCAAACAGGTTTTTGATGTCGTCGCCGGGTTCGCTGTTGATGTAGATGAGGGTTTTAATTTCAGGATTGAACGACTGCGGAATCCAGTACCTGAATGCGTCGTTGAAACTCAGTGGTTCGGGAAGTTTGTAGTTTTTGCCCAGAATGGCAATTGCACCGGCTTCGCCATAGTTTTCACAAAAAATAATACTCGAATTTTTATCCTGCACCTGCAACCAGGCGCGGTTGGTGATTTCGGCCAGTTCGGTCCAGCCCAGCATATCGGCATAATCCTGTGGCAATTGATGGTACGTTTCGTCTTCGAACCTCCGCGCCGAGTTATCGCCGGTCAGGGATTGAACTTTATCAAAATAACGGACCAGTTTGTCGGGCCCATAAATGGGTTTTCCGATTGGCAGTACCACCCATTCCAGGCCAACCAGCACTGCCACAAACAAAATCCGGATGAAAAGCGGTCGCATGAAAATTTCGAAAAGAACAGCGCCTGCGGCAATCAGGAACGGGTAAATTCCGGCGGCATAATAATTTTTGCCTTGCAGGAGCAGATACAGCAGCAGTACCACGAACGAAACCGATGCGGTCAGGCGAAATTTTTTCAGGCGGCGCGAAACGAACAAAAATGCCAGTCCGGGAAATGCCAGCAAAGTGGCTGGTAAAATCATTATAAGCTGGTCGGTTAAGAACCGGGCGGGTCTTACGTGGACCAGTTGCGAATTTCGAAGTTCGGCCAGATGGCTGACAACCGGGAAATGATGTGCGATTTGCCAAACCAGGTTGGGCAAAACAATCACAAAGGCCAGTAGCAATGAAAAATACGAGCTTTTCGACCTGAATAACCTGCGGTATTTGGTAAACGGAACGACCAGAAAAATGGCAACAATCAGGAACAGGATGTTGTATTTGTTCAGGATCCCAAAACCGGATGCAATGCCCAGATACAGGATGTATTTCTCGTGGTTCGAATTGATGTACCTGACTATAAAATAGAAGGATAAAGTCCAGAACAGAATGTCGAAAACTACCGGTTGAAAAAGGCTGAACACACGCCCGAACAGGATGGAACCGGCCAGGGCAAGAACGGTGAGGATCTCTGCAAAAAATCCACCTTTAAATTCTTTAACCACCAGCGAACTGATGTAAACAATTGCCCCACTTGCCATTGCAGGAAAAATTTTGGCTGCAAAAAGTGTATATCCAAAAATTTTGGCCGAAACAAACGCCAGCAGGCCAATCAGTGGCGGCACCGACTGAAAACCAAAATCGAGATGCTCGCCGAGTGAAAAATACAGCAGTTCGTCGCGGTGAAAACCCAGTGTGTTGTAGAAAAGAAGCTGATAAACAACATTCATCAGAGCCAGCAAAAGGACGACAAGTTCTTGTTTTTTTAATTGGTTTCTATTTTCAAAGTCCATGATTATATCGGGTTATTGATATCGGGTTCTCCGTTTGGCTTCCAACCTGTATTTTTTGCCAGCTTTCCAGTACATCCGTGTCCAGTTGCCGGAGCGGTCGTAGGTATAATAGGTATCCTGAAGCTGATTATTTGGGCCGGTTCCCTGAAGTTCAGTCAGCAGGTCAACCGAATAATGATCGACCCAACCCTTTCCGTTGTAATGGTAATAAATTATGGTTTTAAAACCTGAAACCAAATCGGTCCGTTCAATACGGATTAATTTTCCGGCGCCGTTGTAGAACAGCTTGCACGCTTCGGTACTGGCGGTGGCGGTATCGCCGGGTTCGTTAATCAACCGGCGCGTAAAAGCAACGAGCTTATTTCCCTGATACTGTGCATTTTGCTCAACCATAAACAAATCGCGCGTGCAGGCTTTCGCATTAAACGACCAGTAATTTACTTTTTTAATCTGCCCTTGCTGGTTCATGAAATTTTCGTATTCGAGGTAGTCGCCTTCATGTCCAGCGGTTTTTTCAGTGGCTATTTCGCGCACAACGTTCCGGTTTTCTCCGGTTTCGCGCTGATAAACATATTCAGCCTTAACTTCTCCCCTGAATGTTTCCGTGCGTTTAGCCAGTTCCGAATGCTCATTAAAATGATAGGTGTATTTCCATCCTGAAAAGGCAGCCGGGCGATAAATCCCTTTGAAAAGCCTGAAATAGTTCACTTCCTTGCCGTACTTTTTCTCAACTACCTGACGGATATTTCCTGTGAAATCGGTTGCCTTCGGGAACAATTGTCCGAAAGCCAGGCCAGGCAGGAAGATCAGAAAATATACAGCGAATTTTTTCATTAAACCGAGAGCTTTTAGTTATCCCGAAACCAAAGATAAAGTTTTACACAAATATTGAAGCGTTTTATGTTCATGTTATTCCATTTTATGTTCGTAGCGGGGCGAGGAAAATGCTTATTTCAATCCGATTAAAAAATTGGCAACGAATTGCGAAGAAATAAATGTAGCAAGCAAAATATCTGTTTTCTTTGTTGTCGAATAGCAATTGCATTAAAACTAT
>JBBIHV010000103.1:0-13556 GCA_037446835.1 Sunxiuqinia sp.
CCACACTCGGAGTAGAGTAACACGAAATTTTGAAGATTATTTTAAACTTTGAAGAAGTAAGATCACGAATCAACTGCTTCTTCGAATTTGGATTTTGATGCGATAAACCGATTAACAAAAAAACTATTTTATCGCCATGGATAAATTTACAACACTATTTAATACGATGTATATAAATTTGTTAAAATTTGTATTGTTTATTCCCAATCTAAATTACGACATGTTAAATACATCTACATGCCATACCAGTCAATACGCTTCGGGCAAAATAATAGTGAGCAATAAAATCAAATTTGAACAATCGGTCACAATAAAATTATGGTTTAAACCGTGAAAACATCAAATCAGTGAATTTCGATGGTTAAAAAATCGTCATAAAAATCAAATTAAGGCTATTCAATATTTAATGTCATGTAAAGCTGATTGCAATTTATATCGGTAGTTTTTCTATCTTTAGTGACTCTGAAAAAAAGTAGAATTTTGCCAAAACAAAATAGTATGCACCACATTCCACACGTGAAAAAAAAGATCGGAGACACTTACCTGGTCTGGTTTAAAAATAGTCATAATTTCACCCGACTTGAGGAACCTGCCTGGTTTGTTTTCCAAAATACCTTAAAAGGCCAGGAAACGGAAACGATCGCCAAACTGCTATCCAGCCGTTACGACCTTCCCTTCAGCGAAAGCCTGGACTTCGTAACCGAAATCAGGAAAATGATCGGGCAGATGAACAACCCGGAAACGGAAGAAATCCAGGAAAGCTATTCTGCTGAAATAAATGAATTTACATTCAAACCCTATTCGGTTCACAACTATCTGATTGGCGACAAGCTTGTCACGTTTTCATTCCAATCGTACAAATTCGAAAACTACCTTCATCCGTTGATTGCCCATTTTGAAACGAAAGAAAAACCTCAGGAAGCGCCACTTTTTGAGTTGTTCGCATGGAGCGGAAAGACCATCTTCAGGTTTAACCACAAAATAACGGAATCGTGGGGCGCCGACGAATCGCACCTGGTAAAAGGCCGGATTTTTATGTACCTCCTCAATGTGATGTACGACCGGACTGACGCCGACTGGCTGATGACCGTTCATGCCTCGGCCATTACCAACGGGCGTAAAACCATCCTATTTTCGGCCGCACCGGGCAGCGGAAAAACTACCATTGCAGCCTTGCTTCAGGCAAAAGGCTTTCAGTTAATCTCTGACGATTTTGTTCCGCTTGTCCGTGAAACGTTTTGCGCCTACCCCTTCCCCATAGCCATGTCGGTCAAACCTGGCTCAATTGATGTGTTGTCGTCGCATTATCCCACGCTGGAAGAAAGGCCCCTCAATTTCATCAATAAGGAAAAAAGTGTTCGCTATTTGCCCCTCGACTTGAATTCCGAACTCGCATCGCTGATCCATCCGGTTCGTGATTTTGTGGTCATCCAATACGACAAATCTGTTGATTTCGCCTTTGAAAAGCTGGAACCACTTGACGCCGTCGCCTATCTTCTCGATCAGTCATGGGTTTCACCTTCGGAAGAAAATGTCGCCATTTTATTCGACCGCCTGCTAAAAACCGACTTTTATAAATTGACCTATTCAAATACCGAACGCGCCCTGGAAGCCATTAGCAACCTGTTCGACCATGACTAACAAGGATCTCTACTACTTCGCCGGAAATTGCCTGAGCCTGGATGATCATCCGGAATTCAGGAACGAAATCATTGAAAGGAGCCACACCGGACGGATTGATTGGATGCAGTTTGTGGGACTATGCAGCAACCATTTTATTTTGCCTGTTGTGTTCCTGAAATTCAAGTCGCACGGGATTCTAAAATATTTGCCCGAAGAATTGTCAGAACATTTAAACGACATCTATGAATTAAACCTTTCAAGGAACAAACAGATCCTGGCACAGGCAAAGAAAATTACCGAGGTGCTGAACAAAAATAATATTTTTCCAACCTTCCTGAAAGGGGCCGGCAATTTGTTGGATGGACTTTATTCGGATACCGGTGAACGCATGATGGGTGATATTGATTTCCTTGTTCATGAAGACGATTACCTGCCGGCGGCAAAACTGATGGAACGCGAAGGATATTCAAAACTCTATGAAAAGGAAAATTATACTGATATTAAAGCGGAGAAGCATTATCCACGAATGGCACACCCCGACTTTCCGGCTGTAATTGAGATACACCGTATCCCCGTAAACGAGGAACAGCTAAAAGAACTCAATACAAAACTGATTGATACCGAAAAGAAGCCGGTAACAAATCTACCCGGCTGTTTTGTCCTGTCCGATAAACATAAAATCATCCTAAATTTTGTGCACAGTCGGTTTGGCGACGACCAAAGCGCCTATGGAATAGTTTCACTGCGCGACCTGTACGATCTTTATCTGCTCTCGAAAAGACGGGCGTTGCAGGAAACGATCGCAGCTATCGGGAATAAACCACAGGCCAAAATTTATTTTGCTTTTGCAAAGCGGGTGCTGGCCCTTCCCGACGAATTTTTTCCACCCGAAAGCTTTCGGTTCAAATTATTTTTAAAAAAACAGGACCTGTTCCTGAGGTCAACCTTCCTTTATCGCACTTACCGGACCAGTTATTTTTTATCGCAACGCATTTTTTCAGGCTATCTGGCCCAGTTTTTCCAGATGTTCTATTCAAAAAAAGTGCGGCAGTCGGTCGTCAGTAAACTGGGCAGCCGAAGCTGGTACAAAAATCACTTCCATTTATACAACCGCTTTTTTGACCGGAACAGCTAACGGAAGCCAATCCTTGTTTCGCTGATGCAGGATTCAGGCAAACAACTTCACAGAAAATCTGTTATCAAAACTTAGTCATCCGTTGAATTTGTAATAATATTAAAATATTCATCGGAAAACTTTTCGGAGTTGACTTAAAAGTTATTTTCGTACCCACGATTTGTCGGACTGGCCAATCCAGATGTACGAATTCGTGGCCTGGTTTCGTTTACTGAAAAGCATGAACATGAAATTAACAAATAAACCTGCCTTACTTTTATTGACAATCCTGTCGATTCAGGTTTTGTTTGTCCGTGCGCAATCAAATCTGGCATTTTACCAAACCCCCGATAAATTTAATTCATCAGCTTACAATCCGGCATTTTTAACGTCGCAGCATAATTTTTCATTTAGCATTTTCCCCCTTTCAGGAATGAGCGTAGGTTATAATAATCAGGATGTTATCCGAAAAATGATGCTAAACATTCTTCAAGGCGACAGCATGAAAAATAACTTGAACGATGTATTCAAACAACTTGTAAAACGCGGGATATTCTATCAGCGCTTCGAAAGTCAGCTTTTTAGTTTCGGATACAACTCGGCTTACGGATCGTTTGATTTCCAGGTTAAGGAAGTTGAACAAATCATGAGCAACCTGAAAGGTCATTTTTCTGATTTTATTACCAACCCGGCATACCATACCCTGGCTTTAAACCAGCTTCAATCGTTCCCGGTCAATGCCGCCTATTACCGTGAATATAGCCTGGGATATGCCAAAGAAATTATTCCTGAACGGTTATCGGTTGGCATCAGGGCAAAACTTTACTTCGGAAAATCAACTGCATATTCCGACGTTCAGGGTGAATTAACACAGGCCAGCAGCAATTTTTATCTGAAAACCAACGGCGCGGTAAAACTATCTTTTCCGTTGAATATTGTTGAAGGGACGGATTCAGTCCCAACTGGAGGAAACCTCCCGGCAAATTTTACGGTCGGAAAATTTCTGATGGATTCAAAAAATGTTGGCGCCGGAATTGACCTCGGCTTCAAGTACAAGGTAAACTCACGGGTTACCGTTTCGGCCAGCGTGACCGATCTGGGGAAAATTGGGTGGAAAAATAACCTGAGCATCATGAATTTTGTGGGCAGCTACAAGTTTCAGCCAAATTATATTTCAAAGGATAAAACAGGAACCGGGTACATAACCACCGATCCCACATTCTCAACCAATTCCTTGCGTATTCCGGAACTATTCAAGACAACTCTTGGCAATAAATCGTTTTCAACGCCCCTGCCTACAACCTTTTATGCCGGGGCACAATACCAGCTCACCCCTGACCTGATTATTGGGTTGGTTGACCGGTACATAAGCTCGAAGGGCATGGGTTTCAACAGCATCTCGATTTCCGGAACTTTCGATGTGAAAAAAGGCCTGGAGATCAGCGCCGGATATTCCATTGTTGGCAACTCATTCGTAAACATACCATTTGGCCTGATCCACAACTGGGAAGGCGGCCAGTTTTTTATTGGCGCCGACAATCTTATGTCGTTCGTTTTTCCAAAAATTACTGATTTTTCAGGAATCACTTTCGGAACTTGCATTTACCTTTTCAGGGGAAAAGAAAGATACGACAAACGGCTCGACTACCTTCCCTTCTACAAACAGAAAAAGCAAAAACGTGCCGGGAAAAACGGCCTGCAGAATTAGCCTCCCCCCCTATTCGTTCCAGAATAAAACCAGCCAAATTATCCGGCACTTTTTACCTTTTGAAAACTCATCCCTGAACTAATTTTCAGGAAG
Source organism: Sunxiuqinia sp. (assembly GCA_037446835.1). GTDB lineage: Bacteria > Bacteroidota > Bacteroidia > Bacteroidales > Prolixibacteraceae > Aquipluma. Next base: position 4,539 of record JBBIHV010000103.1, read on the forward strand.
GATGGTTCAGCCCAGTGAGTATTGGTCCCCTGAAATTAACCAGTCCCGGCAGTTCGGCCTATCCAGCCGCTTTTTATGAAACGGCATTAACACGGTTCAATTAAAAATCTTAATTTTGGGGAAAGTTGAATAGGAATGGCAGAGCAAAGAATTAGTTTACAACAAAGGTTATTACAAAAGCTTTCACCCCAGCAGATACAAGTTATAAAACTGCTTGAAATACCTACGATTCAGCTTGAACAACGCATAAAGAGCGAACTTGAGGAAAACCCGATCCTGGAACTGAACGAAACCGGTGATTCGGAGGATGATTACAGCGATAGCGATGATGAGTCATCGTTGGACGACGAATTTACGCTCGAAGATTACCTGAACGAAGAAGATGTGCCCAGTTACCGCTTGTCGGCCAACAACTATTCGAAAGACGACAAACAGGTTGATATGCCCTATTCTTCGGGCGTTAGTTTCCACGATTCGCTGATCGAACAACTTGGGCTGACCAACCTGGACGAAAAGGCAAAACTCGTCGCCGAATACATTATCGGGAATATCGACGAAGACGGATACCTGCGCCGCGACCTGCTTTCTATTTCCGACGACCTGGCCTTTCACCTGAACACCGAGGTCAGCATGAAAGACCTCGAACAATACCTCGAAATTATTCAGGATTTCGACCCGCCCGGAATCGGGGCACGCGACCTTCAGGAATGTTTGCTGCTCCAGATCATGCGCAAAAAAGGGAAAGGTTCGACTTGCCTGGCTGCCCGGATTATTCAGGAAAATTTCGACGAGTTCACCAAAAAACATTACGATAAAATTATCAGGAAACTTGAAATCACCGAAGAAGAACTGAAAGAGGCCATCGACGAAATCCTGAAACTTAACCCCAAGCCCGGAAGTTCATACTACAACCCGATGAGCAAATCGAACCAGGTGATCGTCCCCGATTTTTTGCTCGACAACCTGGAGGGCGAACTTCAGTTAGGCCTCAACCAGAAAAATGTTCCCGACCTGCACCTGAGCAACACCTACCTCGACCTGATGAAAACCTATTCGGCAAAAAAGAACAGCGCACCCAAAAGCCAAAAAGAAGCCATGTTTTTTATGAAACAAAAGCTCGATTCGGCCAAATGGTTTATCGATGCTATCCGTCAGCGCCAGCAAACACTGATGGTTACCATGACCGAGATTATCCGTTTTCAAAAGGAATTTTTTCAGGATGGCGACGAAACCAAGCTGAAACCAATGATCCTGAAAGACATTGCCGATTTAACCGGGCTCGACATCTCGACCATCTCGCGGGTTTCAAACAGCAAATATATCCAGACCCATTTCGGAATTTATCCACTCAAATATTTCTTTTCAGAAGGCATGCAAACCGACACCGGCGAAGAAGTTTCGACACGCGAAATCAAGACAATCCTTCAGGAATGTATTGAAAATGAAGACAAACGCCACCCGGTTACCGACGAAAAGCTGGCACTTATCCTGAAAGAAAAATCGTATATTGTGGCACGCCGCACCGTGGCAAAATACCGCGAACAACTGGGAATCCCGGTGGCCAGGATGCGAAAGGAACTGTAAAAAATTTGACCTGAAAGCACACGCATGAATACCAACAAAGCATTGAACGTGGCCGCCCGCATAACTTCCGGCATTTTTCACCCGCTGCTGATCCCATCACTGGGATTTTTGCTCCTGTTCAACTCCGGATTTTATTTCGCACTCCTGCCCCTGAACGTGATGAAGTTCATGTTCCTGGTTGTCTTTCTGTCAACCGGTTTTCTCCCCGCGCTGAGTATCGGGATGCTGGCATTAAACCCACGGTTCGACCGCAACATGGAGAAAAGCACCGACCGTGTTTTGCCGTTAATGATAAGTTCGATCTTTTATTATGTGGGATACCTGATCCTGAAACGGCTGCCAGTTTTCCCCCTCTACAACTTCTTCCTGTTGGCATCAATCCTGGTTCAGGTTGCCCTGCTGATTATCTCCATGCGGTGGAAAATCAGTGCACATTCGGCTGCCATTGGAGGATTGATCGGTAGTTTTTTCGGCCTTTCATTTCGACTTCAGGAAAACCCGGTGTGGGTACTTTCATTCCTGATCCTGGTTGCCGGAATGGTCGGCACGGCAAGGCTAATTCTGGGCAAACACACCGGCGCTCAGGTTTATGCCGGATTTTTGCTCGGCCTGGTGATGATGCTTCTGGCCTTCAACTACATTTAAATGAATGAATTAGGAAAAAGAAATGAGCAAATCATTGATTCCCTGAACCGTTCAACCGATGGCTCCCAGGCCCGACCCATAACAAATCCACAAACTCAATGGCGGCAAAGAACGAATTTCGCACTCATTTTTCCTCAAAACTCCTGCTGTTTGGCGAGTACGGACTGATGTTTGATGCCATGGCACTGTCTGTTCCATTCGACCGGTTTTCAGGAATGTTAGATTTTGACACCGGTTGTTTGCACCAGGAAAGCACCGCCGAAATCATTAAATTTTACGAACACCTGAAGCAAGGCGAACCCTTCCAGAAACTCTTTTTCCCGCTCGGTTTAGATGAGCTGAACCAGGATCTTCAACAGGGACTGTATTTTAATTCAAATATCCCGCAACAATATGGGGTTGGCAGTTCGGGCGCCCTGGTCGCAGCACTTTTTAGCCGGTATGCCGCCGTTCCTGAAAACGATTTGAAGCCCGACCTGCTGAAAACCGATTTCGCCCTGCTCGAAAGCTATTTCCACGGGCGAAGTTCAGGGATCGATCCGTTGATTTCTTTTCTGGACAGGCCAATGCTCATCGATACGAAAAAGAACGTACAAATAGTGGATTTTGATTTGTCACAATCGGGCCTGTCGGTTGCGCTGATCGACACTCTGGGCACCGGGGCAACGGGCCCGCTCGTTCAACATTTTATCGACCGGTTTAATTTTCCGGAGTTCGAAAAAGCTTTTGAAACCCAATTTATTCCATCGAACAATGCCTGCATCGAATCTATCCTGAAGGCCGAACAGCAGCCATTTTTTCATTCGCTCGAAGCATTGATACGCTTCGAACTGCTTCATTTTCAGCGTATGATCCCTGAAAATTTCATTCAGGTAATTGAAGGGGCGCTCTGCGATCAGGTTTATATCAAACTGCTCGGTTCGGGGGGCGGAGGTTTTTTGCTTGCTTTTGCCAAAACCGAAAGCAGCCTGAAAAGCTGGTCGGAAAAGACCGGGATTAATCTGCTGTGGATTACAAATAGTGAGCGGGAGGCTTAAAATCATTTGCTGACTACAGCATTGCAATTCAAATTAGCAACCTTGTTGAAACTTAGAGCCGTCGGGCATTTGTGGCGAAAAAATAGTTTTCGGGGTTGAAGTAATTCTCTCAAAAAAAAAAATTAAAAAGGCAAAAGCGAGGATTCCCACTTTTGCCTTTTTTAATCGTTTTTATGCGTTATTCTCCGGCCTCGGCCCTTTATTTTCCCGTGACCTGTTCGGGTGGTGCCGGTTTCGTTGCGACCTGTTTTCATTGGGCCGGTTCTCTTTTGGCCTGTTTTCCTGCGCGCGTATTTCCCGCGGGGCATTGCCTTGAGGCTGATCAGGTTGTACGCGGTTTTCCGGAGGCCTCCTTCGTTGTTTATTTCTTCTCTTTTCCGGAGCCTGTTTGGTGAAGAATTTTTGATCCAGTTCGCCCACGTTCATCATGTTTTCCTTTTTGGCTTCAGGCTCGTTGTAGCCTTCGAGCGATGGTTTTTGGCCGCGCTTGTTCATGTTCAGAAATTTCTTCACATCGTCAAGGTCGAGTATAAAAACCCGTCCTCCTTCAGATTGAGCATAACTGTACCAGATTTTTTTCTGAAGAATGTCGGTTTTGAAATGCCGGGCCAATCCTTTGTCGGTTTCAATAGCCAGCAACTCGTGTGGAAAATCTTCCAGCGCTTCAAGGTAATGGTCAAGTTCGTAGGTGAGGCAGCATTTGAGCTTGCCACACCGCCCGGCCATTTTTTCGGCATTGGGCGACAAACCCTGCTTGATGGCCGCATCCGAAGTGACACTCGAAAAGTCGGTCCGCCAGGTCGAACAGCACAAGGCGCGTCCGCACGAGCCAATTCCGCCAATGCGGCCGGCTTCCTGGCGTACGCCAATCTGCTTCATCTCTATTTTAATCCCGAATTCTCGTGCGTAAAGTTTAATCAATTCACGAAAATCGACCCGGTCGTCGGCAATGTAATAGAAAATAGCCTTGTTGTTGTCGCCTCGAAATTCAACATCGCCAATTTTCATGTTTAGTTCCAACTGGTTGGCCAGCACACGGGCACGGATCATCACTTTATTTTCGCGCGCTTTGGCTTCCTCCCATTTAATTACATCGGCAGGTGTGGCTTTCCGGTAGATTTTGTTCCATTCGTAGCGTTCAGGCTTCTTCACTTTCCGTTTAAACTGAAGTTCAGCCAGCTTCCCGGTGAGCGAAACCACCCCGACATCGTGCCCTGGCGAGCAGGAAACCACAACCAGTTCGTCGCGTTTAACGGGAATCCTATCTTCATTTCTGAAGAATTCCTTCCGGGTTCCTTTGAACCTGATTTCCACGATGTCCGACTCGTTGGAAGTATCAGGAATATCATTGAGCCAGTCGTAAGCAATAAGCATTGCCGGACGGTCCAGATCAGTATTTGTGTTGCATCCGCTGCATCCCATAGATCACGTTTTTTTAACAAGGGGACAATATTATCAATTTTTAGCCACACTTGCTATTTTTATTCTGTCTAAATAACGTGCAACGATTTTCCCTCCGGAAGTGGTATTTCTGAACGGACCGAATGTTTGTTTTACTTTTCTATTGAATCGAACGGTTGCATCCTTCCGGATAAACACAAAAGACCTATCTTTAAAACCAAAAATTTCGCGTATGAATAGTCGCCTTTTTCTGCTGATAGTCTTGTCGATCCTTATATTCAGGCCAAATATACCTGCACAGCAATTGAGCCCTTTGGCGCGAGTCAGCATCCTGACCTGCGACCCCGGCACCGACCTTTACTCGATTTACGGTCATTCGGCAATCCGGATAAGCGATCCGCAGCAAAACCTGGATGTGGTTTACAATTACGGGATTTTCAGCTTCGATTCGCCCAATTTCATTTACCGATTCGCAAAAGGTCAAACCGATTACCTGATGATTGGCCAGAAATTTAGCAGCTTTATGCCTGAATACGTGGAAGAAAAACGCGGCGTTTACGAGCAGGTGCTCAATCTTTCGCCGGAAGGGAAAAACGGGTTGTTCCTTGCATTGCTTGAAAACGCCCGCCCCGAAAACCGCACCTACCGGTACAATTTCTTTGTTGACAACTGTGCCACCCGTGTACGCGACATGATCGAAAAAAATGCCGGGTCAACAATCAGTTTTACCGATAACCACCCAACCGAAACGTACCGCGGGCTAATCAAACAATTTCATCATTCGTTTCGCTGGACCGACCTGGGGATCGACCTGCTGGTGGGCAAAAAGGCCGATGTTCCGGTTTCGGCTTACGGACAAATGTTTTTGCCCGAATACCTGATGAACCAGTTTGCCCATGCAAAAATTTCCCTCGACGGAAAAAGGCAGCCGTTGGTCCAGGAAACCAATACGCTGCTCGAATACCCCAATTCGAAACTAAACTCAGATTGGCCCTGGCCTTCCTTTGTTTTCAGTTCGATCTTTTTATTGGTTACCGGGCTTTCCATCCGTGGTTTTCTCCTGAAAAAGAATACCGACTGGCCCGATTACTGGCTTTTCGCGCTGAGCGGTGCGGCCGGCCTGATCATTGGCTGGTTCACGCTCTATTCCGAACATCCGGCCATGAGCCCAAATTACAACCTGCTGTGGGCATTCCCCCCCAATTTGATTTTTGCATTAGTTTGGAAAGTAAAAAAATGGCGAAAATATGCCCGGCATTATCTGTGGCTGGCTGGCATTGCATTATTGCTTTCGTTTGTATCAGGCCAGCAGTTTAATCCGGCGGTTTATTTTATTATCCTGACGTTGCTGGTCCGGGTTTTGGCAAACCTTCTTCTACAAAAAAAGCAACCTGCCTCCATTTCCATTCACTGAAATGCCTGACAACTGAGGACTGTCAACTGCGACTGTCAACCAATCCGCTGTATTTTCCGGGTCAGTGGCCGTTCGATCGAAATCGGCACTTTTTCCTCAATCACACAACTGGTGTCGAGGCCAAGCGCTTTCACATCGTTGATACTCAATAGTCTGGTAAGGGCGTGGAGTCCCATGATCATGGTTTCCCAGGGCGAAAGTTTGTAATCCTGAGTCATGATCCGGTCAAGGTTCACAAAAAGGAAATCAGCGGGAAAGTGATGTTTCTTCAGCGATTCGTACGAACTGGTCAGCTTGATCTCGCCATTGGCCACCATATCCTTCAAAACTTCTTTAAAAAACAGGTTAAGCCGGGGTTCAATTTTAAAACCCAGATGAAAATCGATCCTGATCAGCGTTCCCGGAATAAACTGAATGACTTCGTAACTGAAGGTATCCGGCTCGTCAACCACATTCACATGCAACAGCCAATAAGTTTCGGCACGCTTGGGCTGTTTGTTGAAAATCGAATACATGATTTTAGATTCGATCTGGTAAACCTGGTTGGCCTTGATAACATAAACCAGGTTGGTGGCGATCTGCGGTATGGTTTTGTCCTTACTTAAATCTTCGAACAAATGCAGGTATTTGTTCACGTTCGAAAAACTGATGTGCCGGTTCTTGATTTTCCGCCCGAAAAACCATCCGATCATAATCATGAAGAAGCACAGGGCCAACGCAATGGAGAACCAGCCCCCGTTCGGAAATTTATGCAGGTTGGCAATCAGGAACGAACCCTCGATGGTGCCGAAAACCAGGGCAAACAGCGTCAGGAACAAAACGTGAATATTCTTCTCGTGCAGGTACCTGATTACCAACATCGATGTCATCATCATGGTAATGGTAATCGATAATCCGTATGCTGCCTCCATGTTCGACGACTCCTGAAAGAACAGTACCACAAAACAAACGGAAACCCACAAAAGCCAGTTCACAAACGGGATGTAAACCTGACCTTTGATGGTCGTGGGGTGCAGGACCTTAATTTTTGGCCAGAAGTTCAGCGAAACGGCTTCGCTAATGAGTGTGTATGAGCCGGTTATCAATGCCTGACTGGCAATAACGGCTGCGGCTGTCGAAACCATGATTCCCGGGAAAAGGAACCATTGTGGCATGATGGCATAAAACGGGTTTAATTCATGCATCGGTTGCGGGTGCGTCATCAGCCAGGCACCTTGCCCAAAATAATTCAGTAAAAGTGATATTTTTACGAAAACCCATGAAATGCGGATGTTCCTGATCCCGCAATGGCCCAAATCGGAATAGAGCGCTTCGGCGCCTGTTGTTGCCAGGAAAACCGCTCCAAGCAGCACAAACCCTTTCGGATAGGTGGTCAGAAACCTGAAGGCATAAACCGGGTTCAGGGCATTCAGTATCTGCGGGAAAGTGCTTAGTTGGGCAAAACCAAGAACGGCCAACATGCCAAACCAAATAATCATAATCGGGCCGAAGGATTTGCCGATAAACCGTGTCCCAAATTGCTGAACAAAAAACAGGCCTGAAATAATCATCAGGACCACAGGCAGTACCGAGAGGTGAGGATTGATGAGCTGCAACCCTTCGATGGATGAAGTGACGGTAATGGATGGCGTGATCACCCCGTCGGCCAGCAGGGCGCTACCGCCAATCATGGTGAGGACTGCGGCCCAGGTCGATTTCTTTTTCATCAGGGCAAACAGGGCAAAAATACCACCTTCGCCATGGTTGTCGGCCCGCAAGGTGATGATTACGTATTTAATGGTTGTTTGCAGGGTTAGTGTCCAGAACACGCACGACAGGGCGCCGTAAACCAACAACTCATCAATTTTATCGGCACCAGCTATAATGGCCTTGACAACATAAAGCGGACTTGTCCCAATGTCGCCAAATACAATTCCAATGGTAATCAGAAGCCCGGCAAAAGTTACTTTGTTTAATGCAGAATGGTGGTTCGTCCCCGACATAACTAAATATTAGAAATCAATTTTAAACGTTTGCAAAGGTACTCAAAGACAACATCTGTTATTCTTTCATTTCAGGTTTAGAACAATAACTTTTTAATTTTTTAAGAATCGGTATAAGCCAATCAGGCGGCAGGGGGTATAAAAACTGATTAAATCATACAAATTTTACTGAAATACTTAAAGCTGCCCCACAAATAATAACATTGAAGTGATAATTTTCAACGAAATTCGTGAAGATGGGAAACTTTTTGAATGTTGCAAAATCATTGTCCCCGGATTATTACCTGAGCCAGATATGAGATCGTGGTGCTTTAAAAAGCAAAGCACAAAGCAACAGAAAGGGCCATGAGAAAAAAAGGAGTTCGGAGCAGCGAGCAGGGGCATTTCAATGCTGCTTTGGCAGTTGGTAACTTTTCTGCGATCATTTTCTTTTATCGGGCTGAGGTTATTATATTTGAGCCATTTATAAATATCCTGAACCCATGAACATTGAAGAATTCAGGGAGTATTGCCTGTCGAAACCCGGGGCAACCGAGGAGTTCCCGTTTGGTGAAACAACCTTGGTTTTTAAGGTAATGGGCAAGATGTTTGCGTTAACCAACCTCGAAGGCGACTGGAGCCTGGCGCTGAAATGCGACCCGGAACGTGCCATCGGGCTGCGCGAGCAATATCCGGCCATTCGGCCAGGCTACCACATGAACAAAGTACACTGGAACACGGTTTCGATGGATGGTTCGCTGGGCCGCAAGCTGATTCTGGACCTGATCGATCATTCGTATCAGTTGGTGGTCGATAAATTGCCTAAATCCAAAAGCCCCTCTAAATCTCCCCGAAGGGGAGACTTTGGCGGACAGTAAATTTTGAACGAAAAGGCTATTCTAAGTAATGGTAAAAATAGATTGCCGTATTTTATAACTCACTCACCCCAAGCCCGAAGTCTCGGGCTTCCCCCCTC
>JBBIHV010000104.1:0-13442 GCA_037446835.1 Sunxiuqinia sp.
ATCAGAAACTAATTCAACTCATTGCACAACTTGTTGGTGTTAAAGAGGTTCAGGTAAATAATACGATGGCCTTGTTAAACGAAGGAGCTACCATTCCATTTATTTCAAGGTATAGGAAGGAACGAACAGGAAGCCTCGATGAAGTTCAGATCGAAATGATAAAAATTGAAAAGGAACGGTTTGAAGAATTACTGAAACGCAAGGATACCATTCTGAAAACCATTCAGGAACAGGATTTACTGACTCCGGAGTTGCAAAAACGAATTGAAGATTGTTTTGACCCCGTTGAACTGGAGGATATCTATCTGCCATATAAGCCAAAAAGAAGAACCCGTGCGTCGATTGCCCGGGAAAAGGGGCTGGAGCCTTTGGCTAAAATCATCATGAAGCAAAGCGACCCGGATATTGAATATCGGGCCAATTTATTTGTAAATGAGCAGGTTGAATCGGTCGTGGATGCATTGGCTGGTGCCCGCGACATCATTGCCGAATGGGTTAACGAAAACGAAAAAGCCAGGGCTATTGTGCGTCGGTCATTTGATGCCGGAGCCTTTATTTCGGGCAAAGTAATTAAAGGAAAAGAAGGGGAGGGCGCCAAGTATTCCGATTATTTTGATTGGAACGAACCTTTGAAAAAATGTCCTTCACATCGGCTTTTGGCTATGCGCCGTGGCGAAAACGAAGGATTCCTGCGGGTGTCGGTTTCTCCGGAAAGTGAAGAACCGATCCAACGCTTGAACCGTTTTTTTATCCATAGCCGAAACGAATGCGCCGTTCAGATGGAACTTGCCGTGACCGATGCCTACAAACGGCTTTTGGCTCCTTCCATTGAAACCGAGTTTTCCAATTCATCGAAAGAAAGGGCCGATGAAGAAGCAATCCGGGTTTTTGCTGATAATCTTCGCCAGTTGCTGCTTGCGCCACCGCTGGGACAGAAACGGGTTCTGGCACTCGATCCCGGTTACCGTACCGGATGTAAATTGGTTTGTTTGGATGCCCAGGGAAATTTGTTGCACAACGAGACCATTTATCCGCACAAACCTCAGGAGGAAGTAAAGCAGGCTGCCCGAAAAATAACCTCTCTGGTAAGTTCCTACCAGATTGAAGCCATTGCCATTGGTAACGGCACTGCCAGCCGCGAAACCGAGCAATTTATTAAGAAACTGCATTACGACCGTGATCTTCGGGTTTTTGTTGTTTCTGAAGATGGCGCATCAATCTATTCGGCATCAAAAATTGCCCGGGACGAATTTCCACAGTATGATGTGACGGTGCGTGGAGCGGTTTCAATTGGCCGCCGATTGCTCGACCCGCTTGCTGAACTGGTAAAGATTGATCCGAAATCCATTGGAGTTGGGCAGTATCAACACGATGTCGATCAGAAAAAGCTAAGAAACAGCCTCGATCATGTGGTTGAGTCGGCAGTTAACGTGGTTGGCGTGAATGTGAACACGGCATCACAACATTTGCTTACATATATTTCAGGATTAGGGCCTCAGCTGGCTCAAAACATTGTCGATTTCAGGAAAGAAAACGGGCCTTTTAATTCGCGAAATGAACTGCAAAAGGTTCCGCGCATGGGAGCCAAAGCTTTTGAGCAATCTGCCGGATTTCTGAGAATCCCGGATGCCGCCAATCCGCTGGACAATTCAGCTGTACATCCGGAGTCGTATTTTGTGGTTGAAAAGATTTCGACGGATTTGAAATGCAGTATTCAGGAATTAATTTCGAATGAAGAGCTGCAGAAGCAAATAGAATGGAATAAATATGTGACAAACCAAACAGGGCTTCCAACGTTGGAAGATATAAAAAAGGAACTCGCGAAGCCAGGTCGCGATCCGAGGAGTTCGATTAAGGTTTTTGAATTTGCGCCCAATATTTTCAAGCTTGAAGACCTGGAAATTGGAATGATTCTACCGGGTATTGTAACCAATATTACCAAATTTGGAGCTTTTGTCGATGTTGGAGTAAAACAGGACGGACTCGTCCACGTTTCCCAGATGGCCGATCGCTTTATCAGCGATCCTTCCGAAATTGTGAAATTACACCAGCATGTCCATGTCAAAGTAATTGAACTCGATTTACAGCGGAAACGAATTCAATTAAGCCTGAAACAGGCAGTTCAGGATTAAAACAATTTTTCTTCAGGAATGATTACCCACATAATCAGGTAGGCCAGTAATCCGGGAAAACCAATGCTGGCAATCGACAAAACCACATAAATGATGCGAACAATCGTCGGATCCATATCAAGGTAGTTGGCAATTCCGGCCAACACGCCGGCCACCATTTTGTCCCTCGACCGTGTAAGTCTTTTTACTGGTGACATGTTAGTCGTCCTCCCCGTCTTCAAAATAATTATCCTGATTGTCTAATTCAGCCTCCAGAAACTCTTCGGCTTCTTCCAAAAGTTGGGCGATAACTGTTTTGTCGGCGGGAGCTTCATCAATCCAGTAAACTTGCTGGTTCACTGTAAAATCTTCGATGTCGCTGCCTACAATAAAACGTGGGGTCTCGTTGTGAACAACATAGAGCATATCAGGCATTTCCTGAGAATTGTCGGCAAGCAAAAATTTTGGTAGCATAACTTGTTTTTAGGTGATTCGTTAAACAAATTTAGGGAAAAATGGGAACTTTTGGCACGAAACCAAATCAATTTTGCGACTTTAATAAATCGGTAATCTCTACACATTGGTTTGTTGATAGATTAACAATCTGTTAACCTGGATTTGAAACGGATAAATTTAACTGAATTCATCCGTTCGTTCATGCTTTCGATCGATCGGAATTTGTAAGCTGAATCCTTCTTTGTACTTTTGCACGCATAATAAAATACAATGACTCTGGTATATCCTGAAAACTTTGAATCGAAAATTGGTTTTGATAAAATACGTGAATTGCTCAAAGGGCGATGTCTGTGCAATCTGGGCAAAGAATTGGTCGATGAAATCCGGTTTGCCAGTAATTTCGGGCACTTGACCGAAGACCTTTCCCTGGTCAGCGAATTTGTTACCATCCTCCAGGAAATGGAAAATTTTCCTACCAGCTATTATTTCGACCTTCGCGAAGCCCTGGCAAAAATCCGCATTGAGGGCCGTTTCCTCGAAGTTCAGGAATTATTCGACCTGAAACGTTCACTCGAAACCATCTCAGGAATTGTGCGCTTCCTGAAACAAACCAGGGAAGACCAGTTGCCGTGTCTGAAACGAATGCTGCAAACCGTTCAGGTTTATCCATACATTGTCGAACGGATTGATTCGATCCTGAATAAATACGGAAAAATCAAGGACAACGCTTCTCCCGAGCTGGCGCGCATCCGGAAAGAGTTGCTGAGCAAGCAATCGGGTGTTTCGAAACGCCTTCAGGCCATTCTGAAAAAAGCGCAGGACGATGGTCTGGTTGAAGACGATGCCTCGGTTGCCATCCGCGACGGAAGGGCAGTCATTCCGGTCGCTTCGGCCCTGAAACGCCGGATAAGCGGAATTGTGCACGATGAGTCCTCGACCGGAAAAACTTCCTACATCGAACCGGCTGAAGTGGTTGAAATGAACAACCAGATCCGCGAACTGGAATACGCCGAAATGCGCGAGATCGTTCGTGTCCTGACCATCTTTTCAAACGACATCCGCCCGTATTTGCCCGATTTGCTGCTGGCTTATGAATTTCTGGGCAAAATCGATTTTATCCGGGCCAAAGCTATTTATGCCATCGACATCAACGGTATCAAGCCGTTCATGGAAAACAAATGTCAGTTGGATTGGGAAAATGCGGTACATCCGCTTTTAATGCTGGCCTTGCGGCGCGAAAACCGGAAAGTGGTTCCACTGAATATCAGACTGACCGAAAAGAAACATATTCTACTGATCTCGGGCCCGAATGCCGGAGGAAAATCAGTTTGCCTGAAAACCGTTGGATTACTGCAATATATGCTTCAATGCGGGTTGCTGATCCCGGTGAAGGAAAACAGCGAGACAGGCATTTTCGATAAGCTTTTTATCGATATTGGCGACGAACAATCCATTGAAAATGATTTGAGTACCTACAGCTCGCACCTGATGAACATGAAGTTCTTCCTGAAGAACTCGAATGAAAAAACGCTGATTCTGATCGATGAATTTGGAACCGGAACAGAGCCGATGCTGGGAGGCGCCATCGCCGAATCCATTCTGTCACAGCTGAATAAAATGAAAACCTTTGGCGTAATAACCACGCATTATACCAACCTGAAACATTTTGCCTCGTCGAGCGAAGGCATCGAAAACGCGGCTATGATGTACGATTCGGCAAAAATGGAACCGTTGTTTCAACTTGATATTGGCAAACCGGGAAGCTCTTTCGCCTTCGAAATTGCCCGAAAAATTGGATTGCCCGAAAATATTCTTCAGGATGCCACCGAGAAAATAGGGAAGGACCACATCAATTTCGACAAGCACCTGCGCGATATTGTGCGCGACAAACGATATTGGGAAACCAAACGCGAGAAAATCAGGAAAGTGGAAAAGTCGCTCGATGACCTGGCCGAAAAATATGAAACTGATTTGGGGCAGTTGGATAAACAGCGCAAGGAAATTTTGCTAAAAGCCCGTCAGGAAGCCGAACAAGTACTGGCAGAAGCCAATAAACGGATTGAAAATACGATTCGTGAGATTCGTGAAAGTCAGGCTGACAAAGAAAAAACAAAACTGATCAGGGCCAAACTGACCGAGTTCAAACAGGAAGTGGAAGATTCTTCGACTATCCAGGATGACCTGATCAGTCAGAAAATTCAAAAATTAAAAGAAAAGGAATCGCGCCGGAACCAAAAAAGACCGGAAAAGCAATTGGTTCCTCCAAAAGAAAAAGCAGTTGAGCCGGATGAATGGAAAGCCGGAGATAAGGTTTTAATGACTGGAAATCAGAATGTAGGAGAGATTCTGGAATTGGGTGAAAAAAATGTGGTGGTTGCTTTTGGGCATATCCGGACTTCGGTCAGTCGGGATAAATTGCAGAAAATAACCAACAACGAAGCCAAGAAAATTCACCGGACTTACAATCAGACCATGCCCAATATTAACAAAGGGCTGAGTGAAAAGCGGCTAAGTTTCAAGACCGAAATCGATGTTCGCGGGCAGCGGGCCGAAGAAGCGCTGCAAACCATTCAGGCATTTATTGATGATGCCATTATGCTTGATTACAGCGAATTGCGTATTTTACATGGCAAGGGAAACGGCATCCTGAAAGAAATGATCCGCAATTACCTGAAAGCCGAACGCGTTGTAAAATCGTTTCGCGACGAGCATGTTCAGTTTGGCGGCGCCGGAATTACCGTGGTCGAAATCGGGTAGGGAGGCCTCCCCCAATCCCCTTCACAAGAAGGGGCTAAAAAAAGAGCTTCTCCAAAATCCTCTCTGAAGAGGACTTGAAAATGAAGCCTACTCCAACCCTTTACAAAAGAAGTAGCTTAAAAATTGCATTTGCGAACATTGTAGAAATTTAGAATATGAAAAAACTTAATCGAAGCATTTTTTCTCTCCTCCTGTGGGGGAGCCGGATGGGGCTTTTAATAAACAACACAAATCCAAAATGATTCACGAGAAATTAGATATTCAGCTCATTGAAAGCCTGAAAGAAAATGGGTTTACAGAATCCACCGAACTGGAACAAATTTGTATTCCACGGATTAAAAGTGGCCGAGATCTGTTGTGTGTCGCCGGAAAAGATTCAGGAAAAACTACAACTTTGGTGGTGAGTGTTTTACAGCGGCTAAAAGCGTCGCTCGACGATAATCCCCGTGCGGTTATTGTGGTTCCTGACACCGAAAGTGCTTTGGCCATGAAAGCTGAATTTGACCGCTTGGGCGAATACACCGATTTGCGTGTGCACACCGCCTGTGACGATGAAAAGATTAACGACCAGAAAGATAAAATTTACATGGGCACGGATGTGGTTATCGGAACCCCCAAACGGCTAAACCAGATTTATTCGTTGTATGCACTAAATCTGGGCGTGGTTAAAATTTTCGCCATCGACGATGCCGAGTTGGTCATTAAAAGTATCAATTATCCGCAGATCGACCGCCTTTCCGAAAGCTTGCCAAAAGCGCAGCGATTGGTCTTTGCTACTCAAATGACCGAATGGATCGACCGGTATGCTGCCGAATTTATGAATGTTCAGGAAGTGATTGAAATAGAAGATGAAGCACCGGATGAAAATGACGAAACAGAATAGCTATTGGATTTTGTTTAATATTTGTAAAGTTCCTGAAATTTAGGCTATTTTTGGTTTCAGACTTTAATCTTCAGACAACATTGAAATGAATTTTGATAATTTTAAATTCGATGAAATATCAGGATTTGAATGGGACAACGGGAACATAGAGAAGAACAAAACGAAACACAATCTTGATAAATGGCAAATTGAAGAGGTATTTTTCAATGAACCTTTTCTGGTTTATCACGATACCAAACATTCTCATACCGAATTTCGTTGGTATGCTTTAGGAAAAACAGACAACAATCTGCTATTAATGGTTGTTTTTACACTAAGAAAGAATCTAATCAGAGTTATATCTGCCAGAAAAATGAATAAAAGAGAGAGGGTATTTTATGAAAACTTATAAGGAAATTCCTGAATTTCATAGCGAACTTGAAGAATATGAATTTTGGATTAAAGAAGATTCAACGGATTATGTTGACTGGAGTAAATCCCGTCAGACTAGCTTCCCCAATCTTAAGAAAACGTCAAAAGATGTGACAATAAATTTACCGATTGATTTGATTGAGAAAATAAAGGTAAGGGCCAACAAAATTGATGTTCCTTTTGAATCTTTACTTAAAATGTATATTCTTAAAGCCTATAATGATCAAACTCATAATTTTAGTTTGTAATCTTTCTTCATTAATCCAAATTCTCGATTTAACCTTTAATTTCTGTATTTCAGTTACACTTTTTCACTGACCTATATGCGCAATTTTGGCTTTCTAATTTTTTTCAGCATCATACTGCTGATTTATTCCTCTGTAAATTATTACCTTTTTGTTCGCGGGTTGCAGGTCTTTTCTCTCAGTCAGCCCATGCGAAAGTGGTTCACCGTCGCTTTCTGGGTAGTAGTGGCCTCGTTTATTGCAGGTTCCATACTTGAGCGGACCGCTTCGTCGGCTTTCAGCGAATGGATTTACCGCATCGGATCGTTCTGGCTGGCTTTCATGCTTTACCTGACCATCGCCGCCGTGCTGATCGACCTGATCCGTATTTTCAATTATTTTTTCCATTTTTTACCAGAGTTTTCATCAATCCTGAAATTTCGCCTGGGAATGATCGTTCTGGCAGTAGTTTCAGTGGTTGTCATTGCAGGGCACATCAACGCTTTGACAATCAATGTCAGGGAAATTCCGCTAACCATCCACAAAAAGGTTTCAGGTAATCCTGAAGTCAAAATCCTGATGGCTTCCGATTTGCATTTGGGAGCTTTGATTGGAGAACGTCGTGAAAAGCGATTCCTGGAGATTGTCAAAGAGCAAAAACCTGATTTGGTGTTGCTTTGCGGCGATTTGGTCGATGGCGAAATTGCACCGGTTCTCCGGAAAAATCTTGGCCGGCACATTCAGGAAATCAAAACTCCTCTGGGCGTTTATGCAATATTAGGCAACCACGAATACATTGGTGGAATCGAAAAAACATTGCCGTACCTGAAAAGTATCAATATTCGGGTTTTAATTGACGATACCGTAACGCTGGCAAACGGAATTCAGTTAATCGGGCGCAACGACCGCTCCGGAAGCCGGTTTACCAATGGCCTGAAATCGCTGCCTGATTTGTTATCCGGGACCGATCCCGCCAAACCGATAATCGTAATGAACCATCAACCTTTTAATCTTGAAGAAGTTGCAAAAGCCAATGTTGATTTGCATCTTTCAGGCCACACACACAACGGACAACTTTGGCCATTCAATTACCTGACTGAAGCCATTTTTGAATTAAGTTACGGGTTCATGAAAAAAGGAAATACCAATTTCTATGTTTCTTCAGGTTACGGTTCCTGGGGGCCTACAGTCAGAACCGGAAACCGTCCGGAAGTGGTGGTGTTTAAACTGAAGTTTGACGGCCGACCGGAAATGACGGACGATTAATTTCTTGATGATCAGCGGGTGACTCAAAGTCACCCGCTGACTACCGATGCGCCAATCGTTATGAATTTAGCCTTCCATCCATATCTTCCCGGTCGTATTCAGGTTGCAAAGGGAATTTCACCGGTTTGCCATCGCGTTGCGAACGATAAATAGCCGTAAACAATTCAACGGTCTTCCGGCCTTCTTCAGCGGTAACCAGCGGCTGGCGGTCGTTTTGAATCGCATCTTTAAAATCTTCCAACTGTTTTTTGAAATACCAGGTCATCGAATCAACCGAATGAAACTCGACGCTGTCGGCTTTATTCCATTCTTCCAGCAGGTTTTCTTCTCCCGGAACGGTCCATAAATCGAGTTTGGGTGGTTCTGCAATGGTTGTTTTCCCAGCAATGAACATGGCCCCGCCTTCTGGTTGTGAGCCTACTGTCGCCCCGTTGCTTCCGTGAATATGAACTTTGCCATAGATTCCCGGTTTCTGCGAATTGCTCACCAGGATATTTCCCAATGCTCCATTTTTGAACCGGATCAGGGCAACGGCCGTATCTTCCACTTCGATATACGGATGATTTACATTGCTCCAGTAGCCGAAAACTTCGTCGATGTCGCCCATCAGCCATTGCAGCAGGTCGAGCTGGTGGGGCGACTGGTTAACCAGCACTCCACCGCCTTCCAGTTTCCACGATCCACGCCAGGCATCTCCTTCAAAATAGGAACGGTCGCGCCATCCCAACATTTGAATGGTTCCGAGCATCGGGGTTCCGATTTTGCCTTCATCAATGGCTTGCTTCATGCGCTGAATGGGCTGATACCAGCGACGTTGGCTGATTACCCCGGTTTTGCGTCCGGTACGCCGTGCTGCCTCGATAATCCGGTCGCAATCCTGCAAGGTGGATGCCAGTGGTTTTTCAATAATCACATGAGCTCCGGCTCCCATGGCCTCAACAGCAGGATCGGCATGATACGGATGAGCCGTGCAGATGACTGCCATCCCAATGTTTTCGGCTGTGATCATTTCGGAAATGGAGGAATAAGCTTTCACTCCGTATTCGTCCACAAATTTTTGTGCCGATGCTGCAGTCCGGCTCCAAACGGCTGTGAAATTCACTTCAGGAATTTGCAAAAGAGCTTTGGCGTGCAAATGTGCAATTTTAGCACATCCGATTATGGCTACGTTCATAGTCCTGGTTTTGTAAGTTTTAAATGTTTGTGATTCGACTGTCAATTTTTTTTTTCATTTGCCAAGCCTCATTGGTTGATACAACTAATGACCGTTGAATGACTATAAATCTCTAATTCTTACTGAAAACTGCGACTGAAAACTGATCACTTTCCTTACGGTTTCAGAATTACTTTCATCAATCCGGGTTCTTTGTTGTAAAGCCGGTGAAACCATTCGTTTCCTTCTTCGAGCGGGGCAACTTTGCTGATCAGCGAATCTACATTCATTTTACCTGTTGCAATCAGCTCCAGACAAAGCGGATATTCACCGGACGAAGCGCAGGAACCCTGCACTTTCAGTTGCCGGGTTACCACTTTCTGAAGCGGAAATTTAACTTCAGGAGCCAGATTACCAATCAGGGTCACGGTTCCGCCTTTTCGGGCGCAATCAATCGCCAAATTAACTGTCAGTTCAAGGCCAACGGCTTCCAAAACCAGATCGGCGCCCTGCTGCCCGGTTTCATTCAATATTTTTTTAATTAATTCAGCATCAGTCGAATTCAGCATCAGGTCGGCACCCAGCTCGGCCGCTAAATCCAGTTTTTCGTTCACCTGGTCAACGGCAATTACTTTTTTGCAACCGGCTGCTTTCAGGGCCTGAATACAGAGTAGCCCAATCATTCCGCAACCAATTACCACACCGGTATCAGTGGCCTGAGTGTTGCTGATTGCCACGGCATGAACGGCAACCGACACGGCTTCGATCATGGCGGCCTGCTCAAAACGGATGCTTTCAGGAATGGAATAAAGGATGTGTGCCGGAACAGCTACGAATTCGGCAAAAGCCCCGCTCTGGCGGTATTCGTCGCACGAAACGCCCAGCACACGCCGGTTATCGCATAAATTAATGTCTCCTTTCAGGCAGAAAAAACATTTGCCGCACGAAATGGTCGAGTCGAAAGTTACCCGGTCGCCTGCTTTCCATCCCGAAATATCCGGAGCAATTTCATGAATAATTCCTGAGGCTTCATGTCCCATAATTACCGGGGGCTGGCGCCTTCCGGTGCTTCCGTCCATCCCGTGAACATCGCTTCCGCAAATGCCACACGCTTCAACTTTCACTAAAACCCAACCCGGTTTCAACTTCGGAATCTCGGTCTCCCGGATGCTGAATTCGTTGTATTTTTCAAGAACAAGCGACTTCATAATTCTCATTTTTTCTGTCTGAAAGGTAAAAAAATCAGGCAAGCATTCAGGATAAAACCTGAAATTAGTAAGAACTGACCAACTTCCGGATGGTTAAAAGTCATCAGTATTTTTCCGGTAAGCGCCAGAAGACCTCCGGAAAGCATGGCTGCAATGCTGAATCGTTTGTTGAACGGCAGGCCAAAAAGCGCGGCCACCATTGGAATAATAAAGGCTCCGGAATAAAACGAAAGGGCCATCAGCAGCGACGAAACGATCGAGGTAATCTTCAGCGAGATAAGCACACTCAAGGCGCCAATCAGAATTATAAAAAGCTTGGTTTGCCTGAACGACTTCGGATTGTTGATGTCTTTTTTGAACAGTTCGCTTAAAATCATGGAGGCTGTGAGCAGGGTCGTGGCGGCGGTTGAAAGTACCGCTGAAATCAATGCTGCAACCAGAATTCCGGTAACCCATTCGGGCAAATAAATACTGGCCAGATTTATAAGTCCAGAGCTGTTTTGGGCGCCGGGGTGCAAAGTTGCGGCATAAATCCCAATATATGAAAGCACAAACCCGAACGGGACCAGGATGATGGCAACAATCAGAACACTTCGGAAAGCGGTTTTCGAATCTTTGGCACAGAAGACGCGCGAATAAATATCGGGACCAACCACAAATGTGCTTGAAAAAGTTAAAATCAGGATGAACAGGTCGAGGGGCGAAAAATGACTGTTAAAAGGGAAAACGCTGGTGAATTTTGGCAATTCGGGCAAACGGTCAACCGGGATCAGAAATGCGGTAAGGACGATCCCGCCCAGAATAAATACCGACTGAAACAAGTCTGTTTTCATCACCGAAACCTGCCCGCCGATGTAAGTGTAAACGATGAAAATAATACCGGTCAGCAATACTCCTGAAGAATAGTTCATTCCGAAAAAGCTGACCAGAATTTGTGCCCCGGCAATGATTTGGGCAGCTACAACTCCAAGCCAGGCAACCGGGATGATCAGTGAAGTTACTTTTCTGGCCGGTTCGCCGTAAAACTGGCCAATCAGTTCGGGCAAGGTAAATTTGCCCCGGGCATAAACTTTCCTGACAATTGGGAGCAATCCCAGCAGCCCCAGGCTGGCAGACAAAATATACCAGGCTGAAGCCCACGACTGGCTTTCGCTCAAGCTGATGGTGCCCAAAATAGCCGACCCACCCAGAATGGTTGCCAACAAACTGCCGGAAACCTGCCAGGCTCCGGTTCTTTTTCCGGCCAGAAAATAATCGAGAGGATTCTTGATTTTCAGGAAAGAATAAATTCCGATTAGCAGTAAAATAAGCCCGTAAACAACGAGAATTGCGATTTTCATAGCGTCAGGGTCATCAGTCGAAGTGTCAAAAGTATAAAGTCAAAAGGAAAAAATGCTTTCCGGGGTAATTATTTATCAGGAATACGCCGCACCTTTGTTCTGGCCAATCAAATTTTGGTTTATCTCAGGAACTCAATCAAAACACAAAATTGTCTATTATTCTGATTGTGTGGACTTTGAGTTGTTTGATCATGATTAATTGTTTTGTTAATAATCTCAAATGTATTTTGGCGTCTTTCAAGTTTGAATATATTTGTGCTTCGATCATGTAAAAGAATTGGTTCGATATGAGGCATTCCAAAGAATTTATTGGTGAGGCGCTCGGTACTTTTCTTCTGGTACTCTTTGGCTGCGGTTCTGTGGCTGTTTCTGTTTTGTTCGATGCCTATCAGGGCATTCTGCAAATTGCCTTGGTCTGGGGCATCGGAGTTACTCTGGCTATTTATGCAACCCGACATTTATCGTGCGCGCACCTCAATCCGGCGGTTAGCCTGGCCATGTTCTTTGGCAAAAGAATGAAAGCCAAAAAATTACCCATCTATCTTTTGGGGCAGTTTTCAGGAGCCATACTGGCCGGATTGATTGTTTATCTGCTTTTTAATCCGACAATTACAGCTTTTGAAACAGCGCACCAGATTGTTCGCGGCTCGGCCGAATCGGTGCAAACGGCCAAAATGTTTGGCGAATATTATGCGAATCCAGCCGGAAAAGCGGTGGTTAGTTTGCCACTCGCAATGGTCGCTGAAGGATTTGGTACCTTTTTATTACTGATAATGATTTTTGCCCTTACCGAAGGATGCAACATTGGCCGGCCGACCGAAGCGCTGGCGCCTTTGTTCATCGGACTTACCGTGACTTCCATTATTTGCTTGATCGCACCTCTGACCCAGGCCGGACTGAACCCGGCCCGCGATTTTGGTCCACGGTTAGTTGCCTGGCTTTTTGGATGGGGCGATGCCGCATTCCCCGATCATTCCGGAGGATTTTTCTTTGTTTACATGTTATCTCCTGTATTGGGCGGTGCGGTTGCTTCGTGGTTTTTTGTAAAAATACTCGAACCGGCTATGAAAAAATCGTCGGTAACATGCGGGTGCAGCGATGATTGTGAGAAATAATTGAAGTCGGAAGAGATAAGGGAATATAAAATAAACACAAAGAAATAAATTTGGATGACAATGAAAACGACGCGGTTAATCCTGGTGGGCGGGTTTTTAGGGGCCGGAAAAACAACTTTATTGTGGGAAGCTGCTCAGGAGCTTATGAATTCAGGAAAGCGGATCGGGCTGATTACCAACGATCAGGCTCCTGAATTGGTTGATACTGCCATTTTAAAGCAAAATGATATAAAGGTTGCAGAAGTCAGCGGCAGTTGTTTTTGCTGCAATTTCAACGGGCTAATTTCAGCGCTCAGGCAGGTTCGGGAAGAAGCCAATGCTGACGTTATTATTGCCGAACCGGTTGGAAGCTGCACCGACCTTTCTGCTACGGTGGTTCAGCCGTTGAAGGAAAACATGAGAGGAGAGTTGCTGGTTAGCCCACTTTCGGTGATGGCCGACCCGCAACGTTTAACCGATATTCTGAATGGCGGGAATGCCGGATTGCACCCCAGCGCCGCCTATATTTTACGCAAACA
>JBBIHV010000105.1:0-13364 GCA_037446835.1 Sunxiuqinia sp.
TGACTGTAACTCAACTGGCGTACGCCTTCGTAGGTTCGAATCCTGCTCTCCCCACAAAAATAGTGGGGCCTATCCCTAAATCCCTTTCCCAAAGAAAGGGACTTTGAAAAGAGACATAAATTCCCTCTCCTTTGGAGAGGGTTAGGGAGAGGCTTTTGATTGCGGGAGTAGCTCAGTCGATAGAGCATTAGCCTTCCAAGCTAAGGGTCGCGAGTTTGAATCTCGTCTCCCGCTCAATTAAAAAGCATCAGAAAACTGGTGCTTTTTTGGTTTCAGAACCTCAAGAAATTGGGCTCTGATGACGAGTTGTTTTTGTTAAACCTGAAGTTTTAATTTGTAAAAAATCAAATCCTCCAAATCATGCTATGTTAATGTTTTTACATCAATTGATATACTCCAACCAAACGTCATCGACCCCATAACATGAAAATTTCTTTATTTCTCAATTAATTGTCCTGTCGTAGATTATTAGTGGGTAGTTTAAATAAAATTGAACTATTCGGGCGGGATGGGACATTGGTTTTTTTTAATCCAAGTTAATTCTTCGTTATTTGGAACTAAAAAGGGGTTCAGGATAGCCGTTATTTGTCCAATTAGTTATACTTTTGTAACCATTATTAAAATGGAATCATTTTATGGACAAGTCAAAAGTTGATCTCATTGCTGAAAACCTGATAACCATTCATCCTTTGCTTTATAAGAGCATTTTGAAGCCGATGCGCACCCAAAATTCAATTACTCCCGGTGGAATGTTTGTGATGGGTAGCCTGAAAAGACATGGAGTTCTATCGATGTCGGATATTGGTAAATGCCTGTCGATGCCAAAACCGCATGTGACTGGTATTGTTGACCGTTTGATTGAAGTTGGTTATGTGGAACGGCAGAACGATCCTGATGACCGTCGGGTTATTAATATTTCGATGACAGATAAAGGATTGACAAATTTTGAGTCCATTAAGAAATCAGCAAGTAAAACCCTGAAAAGTAAACTTTTATTGCTTGGCGATGCTGAGCTGGATACGCTGACGGTTGCTTCGCAACAAGTCAGGGAAATACTGCTGACCATTTTGTCTAAAAAATAGCTTCCACGTCAGGCATAAACATAAACATAAACATAAACCATCAAACAAATTCATTCCTGAAATTTTATAAACTGATAGATATATTTTTTATGGAGAACAAACATGTAAAAAAAGAAAAGAACGGGAAAATTTATATTCCCCTGATCCTGGTTATTGTTTTGGTACTTGGTGGCGGTATTGTGTGGTATATCGACTACGCGAAGTATATCAAAACTGATGATGCCCACCTGGATGCCGATAATGTTGGCGTTAGTCCCAAAATTCTGGGCCGGGTAAGCCAATTGTTTGTCGATGAGGGAGATTCGGTGAAACAGGGAGAATTAATTGCCGTGATCGACAGTACCGACCTGGTTGCCCAGAGGAACCAGGCCATTGCAGGCAAACAGCTTGCAGAAGCGGCTGTTGTTCAGGCCCGTGCGAAATATGACTTTGACATCGAAAACAACAAAGTGCTGGAAATTTCGCTGAGCAGGACCAAGGAAGATTTCGACCGGGCCAAAAGCCAGTTCGATGGTTCGGTCATTACGAAGGAGCAATACGACCATGCAAAGAAAGCGCTCGAAACCGCCCAGGCACAGCTCGGAGCGGCGCACTCTCAGGTTGGTGTGTCGAAAGCCATGATCCAAAGTTCCGAAGCAGCGGTTGAAAGCGCCCAGGCCCAAATAAACACCATCAGCACTCAACTGAACAACACTAAACTTTTTGCCCCCTGCACCGGTGTGGTTGGCAAACGTTGGTTACTGCCCGGCGATATTGCACAACCTGGCCAATCAATTTTCAGTATTATTAATGGTAAAAAACTGTGGGTCAGTGTTTTTCTGGAAGAAACAAAACTAGAGGGCCTGAAAATTGGTCAACCGGTTTTGTTTACAATTGATACTTATCCGGATGCAACATTCACTGGGAAAATATTTACCATTGGATCCAATACGGCTTCTCAGTTCTCGCTGATACCTCCCAGCAATGCTTCAGGAAACTTTACCAAAGTAACACAGCGGGTTCAGCTCAAAATCTCAATCGATGGGATGACGGATGGTAAGAAACTTTCAGACTATCGTATTTTATCCGGAATGTCGGCTATTGTTAAAATTATCAGGCAGTAATGCGAAGACTTACTCCAACACACAGGTTGCGTGCAAAGTTACGGAACCGCGATTCGGCTTTTCATCCCCGAAATGTGAATTATAAATGGTTTTTGCTGGCCAACATCATGTTGGGTACCTTTATGGCCGTTCTCGATGCGACAATCGTGAACGTGGGCTTGCCGAAAATCATGGCTTCATTTGGTGTGGGGATCGATAAAATTGAATGGGTTGTGACGGCCTACATGCTTTCGATGGCTGTGATGCTCCCCACTTCAGGCTGGCTGGCCGACAAGTTTGGTTATAAACGGCTTTATTTCATTGGATTACTGTTGTTTACTGTTGGGTCGATGTTTTGCGGAATGTCGCACGACGAAAATGCGCTGATCCTTTCGCGTATCCTTCAGGGGTTGGGAGCCGGAATGATACAGCCTCTTGGAATGGCAATTATTACCCGCGAATTTCCGCCACACCAAAGGGGGATGGCAATCGGGTTCTGGGCCATTGCGGCCGCTGCATCGGTTTCTTTTGGGCCGCTCATTGGCGGTTACCTGGTCGATAACTTCAGTTGGCAGCTTATTTTTGATGTGAACATTCCGTTTGGGATTGCCGCTATGGTATTTACCATTATTATCCAGCGAGAATTTATTAACCCGCGAATGGGAAAATTCGACCTGATTGGGTTTATATCAGTTGTAATCTTTCTGCCCGTTTTGCTTTTTGCCTTGTCTGAAGGAAATGCTGCCACCAATTCGGCCGGATGGCACGCCCCGTACATTTTGATCTGTTTTGCGATTTCGATCGTATTTGGGGCCATTTTCATCACCCAGGAATTTTCAACCGACAACCCACTGATTGATTTGCGATTGCTTGGCAACTACAATTTCGGGATGGGAAACCTGGTGATGCTGATTTTTAGCATGGGCATGTTTGGAAGCACATTCCTGCTTCCGCTCTACCTCCAAAACTCGATGGGATACACGGCCCTCCAAGCCGGGGCGGTTTTTTTGCCGGTCGGAATTATTCAGGGAATGATGTCGCCGATTGCCGGGAAAGTGTCGGATAAATTTCATACCCGTGCGCCAATGGTCGTTGGTGTTCTGGCGTTGGCACTGAGTTTTATACTCAATTCAAAACTGTCTTTTCTTTCGGAACACAATTTTATTATGACGTCGCTTTATTTGCGTGGTTTTGGCATGGGCATCATTTACACTCCGTTAAGTGCGATATCGCTCCTCACTATGCCCCGTGATAAAATGGCCCAGGCATCGGGCATTACCAATACTATTCGTCAGATTGGCGGCAGTTTGGGCGTTGCCATGTTCTCAACCCTGCTGACAACCCGGATAAATTTCCATTCGCAAATGTATGGACAGGCCATTCAATCGGGTTCGCAGGAATTCAAGAACACAGCAACCAATCTGGCTTATTTTGCACAGCAACATTTGGGAGGCAACATGGCCACGGCCATTCAGCAGGGAAAATACATGCTTCTTTCGCACGTTGGTCAACAGGCTTACATTCAGGGGATCGACGACGATTTCTGGATCGCGGCCATGATCACCCTGTTGGGGCTTGTCCCGGTCTTAATTATGAGGGTCGGAAATAAAAAATCACAAGTAAAAGCTTAATTCAATGATTCATAAATTTAACAGGTTCGTTCTATTCCTGCTCCCGTTTGCAGGGTTAATATCTGTCGGAACAGTTAAAAGCCAGTCGCTTGCAACTGATTCGCTGTCGTTGAAATCCATCATCAGCGAGGTGGTTCAAAATCATCCGATGGTAAAAAAAGCCATGGAAGACATCAATAACTCGGATGCCAAAATCGGGCTGGCCAAATCTGGCAACCTGCCTGCCGTTGGTTTTGAAACTTCATATACCCGCATTGGACCAATTGAAAACATTACAATACCGAATATGGGTTCGTTCAGTTTAATGCCACACGATAATTATTCGGTTGCCTTAAACGCGAACCAGGTCCTTTATGATTTTGGAAAGACCGAGAAAAATATTCAGCTCGAAATTCAGGGCAAAGAACTTTCAAATCAGTCGGTTGAGCAGGTAAAACAAAAGCTTTCGCAAGCTGCAATTGGCAATTACTTTGCCCTGCTTTACCTTCAGGAAGCAGTTAAAATTAAGGACGAACAACTTCGGTTGCTGAACGAACATTTACACTACATCCAGAAAAAACTGGAAACCGGATCGGCCACCAGTTACGAGATACTGACCACTCAGGTGCGGATTTCGGCCACCGAAAACCAGAAGACCGATCTGTTGACGGCCATTCAGGTGAAGGAAAGCCAGCTTAATTCTTTGCTCGGAAAACCAGAAACGACTAACCAGCGCGTTAAAAACGAGCTGGGGATTGTTCTTCCTGAAATGCAAAACGATTCGCTGATTTCTGCGGCCATGCGAAACCGCGACGAGATGAAACTGGCGCGCGAAAAGGCCAAACTGGAACAAATGCGCTTCAGTGTGGTTTCAGCACAAAATAACCCGGTGTTTTCGGCCTTCCTTTCAGGAGGGGTGAAAAATGGGTATATCCCTTACATGAACGACCCAAGGGCAAATTTTGCAGCAGGTGTCGGATTGAAAATCCCCATTTTCGACGGCCACCGAAAAGAGTTTTCCATGTCTCAGGCGCAAACGGCCATTCAGGAAAACGACCAGGAAACAGAAATTACGCGCAGGGTGATTGTGGATGAAGTTGTTGAAGCAGAGGCGAATGTAAACGCTTCGAAAAAGAAAGTTGACCAGTCTGACTTGCAGCTCAAACAAGCCTCCAAGGCATACGATCTGGCCAAAGTGAAGTTCGATTCGGGTGTTATTACCAACCTGGAACTGATTGAAGGCGAGACTGCTGTTTCCGAAAGCAGGTTGATGCTGCTGAAATCGAAAATTGATTACACCGTTAATATTTACAAACTGAAATCGGCTATCGGCGAAAGGCTGTATTAAGAAAAACGAGTCGCTTGTAAAAAAAATATCCGGAATTTATATACTAAAAACAGTCGGGACTTAGTTTTACTAGTGATTGGATTTCAATAATTCAAAAAATCTATCGGTAAAATCCGAACTAATCAATCAATTCCCGGTAGATCCTTTCAAGGGCAGGTTTTTCCTGCCCTTGTTCATTTTGCGCCGTGCATGGTGAAAATTAGGCGGTGCATGTCAGCTATGTGCCTGGTCGTAGGAATCATTAGCCAGGAGCGAGGGTGTTACCGTTTTGCAGGGCAGGCTGGGGGTGACTGCCAATCTGAAGTCAAGCGTTTACATCAGGGGATGGGTGAAATTCTTCAATCGGTCTAAATTGCTTTGGTTTGTTCTTTCAAAAAACCTTTCAATTCACCGTCAACCATCGGCTCCAATTCCTGATAAACCCATTGGTGGTAGCTGTTTAGCCATGATATTTCTTCGGGGTTGAGCAGCTTTTTATCGATGGCTTTTGTGTCGATCGGGCAAACGGTGAGGGTGTCAAATTTCAGAAAATCTCCGAATTCCGTCGATTCATCCTTCACGCAAACCATCATGTTTTCAGTCCGCAAACCATATTCGCCAAGCCGGTACAAAGCCGGTTCGTTCGAAAGCACCATGCCGGCCTCAATCACCCGGTCGTTAAATTCCTGACGGATGCTCATCGGCCCTTCGTGCACATTCAGGAAATAGCCAACACCGTGGCCAGTCCCGTGCCCGTAATTCAGACCGTGTTTCCACATGTCTTTGCGTGCCAGGATGTCGAGGTGGTAACCGCGCGTATTGACCGGAAATATGGCCAGGGTAAGCGAAATCATCCCTTTCAGGACGATTGTAAAATCTGTTTTTTGCTGAACCGATAATTCAGATAAAGCAACGGTCCGGGTAATATCGGTTGTGCCGTCGCTGTATTGCCCGCCTGAATCGAACAGCAGGAATCCGTCTTTTTTAACCGGTAGTGCATTTTCTGCGGAAACATGGAAATGAACAATGGCGCCATGCGCTTTGTAGCCAACAATTGGATAGAAGCTAATGCCTTTAAATTCGGGCTGTTTGGCCCTGAATTCATTCAGTTTTTCGGCTACAGTAAATTCAGTTACCGGAATTTTTTCCAGATTATTTTCGAGCCAGAACAGGAATTCGAGCATGGCAACGCCGTCTTTCCGCATGGCCTGCCTGATGTTTGCGATTTCGGCTTCCGACTTAATCGCTTTTAAACGGCAGGGAACCGACAAACCTTCGATGACAGCACAACTTTCAGGAATATTTTTCAGGATGGACTGACTGGTCCGGTCAGAATCGAAAAGGATACGTGTTTTCCCCGGAAGTTTCAGGAGATAATCCGGTAAATTAGAATAGGCTTTCACCTGAATTCCTTCTGTTTCCAGTTTTGTTTTCAGTTCAGGCGCAAGTTTCCGGCCGTCAACAAACAAAACCGTTTCAGCTTTTGAAACCGCGGCAAAAGCCACAAATACCGGGTTGAATTCCACGTCGCTTCCGCGAAGGTTGAATGTCCAGGCCAGATCGTCGAGGGCGGTGATTATTTGCAGGTCGGCGCCCGATTTTTCAAGTTCGGTGCAGACGGTTTCAATTTTAGTTTTCCGGTCGGTGCAGGCATACCTGAGTTCGTGTTCGAAAATTGGCGAGTCGGGCAGGGCAGGGCGTTCGGGCCATATTCGATCCAGCAAATCGCCTGATTCAACCAGTTGAATTCCGGATTGGGCCAGGTTATTCCGGAGTGTTTTAAACTGATTTGCCGAAACACATCCTTCATCGGTACCCACTTTGGCGCCTTCTTTCAGGTTCATTTTCAGCCATTCGGCAGGCTCCGGAAAGCCTGGCACCCGCAATTTGACCAGTTCAATTCCGGTTCCCGAAAGTTCATTTTCGGCCTGGAGAAAATAGCGGGAATCGGTCCATAACGCGGTCTTCCCGAGGCTAACGATGATCGTTCCGGCCGAACCGGTAAACCCGGAAATGAACGGGCGTGTTTGTCCGTGTGCCGGTAAATATTCGCTTAAATGCGGGTCGGTGCCAAATACAACGTAGGCATCCAGCCCGTTTTGGCGCATGATTGCCTGTAAATTGCCAATCCTTTTTTTAATAAGTTCCTTCATGTTGGATGAGTTCTTTAAGTATGTTTTTCATTGAAATGGATGGCAGTTCATCCAGATCAACATCTTGTGGTTTACTGAATTCGAACGACGAGATGTCGTCCATGGCGGTCATTTTGTGGAGGTTGTCGGTTTTGGCCAAAAATGCCAGGTCGAGGGTGAAAACCGAATATCCGGAGAAAATATATTCGTTTGGGAACGAGCAGAAATAGCGGAGCGAGTGGATCGAAATGCCCAGTTCTTCCTGAATTTCGCGGACGGCAGCCTGTTCGGCGGTTTCCATCGGGTCGATAAAGCCGCCCGGAAGGTCGAGTTTGCCCAGATGTGGTTCAACGGCCCGCCGGGCAAGCAACAATTCCCCTTTTTCGTTGAAAAGCAGGACCGCCACCGCAGCCGACGAATTGATGAAATAATTGAACGAGCACTCGTCGCATTTGAACGACCGGTTGCTGGTTGCCGGGAAATGCGCCGAGCCGCAGCGCGGGCAGAATCTCAGAACGTTGACAGGATGGGTGTTTGAATACATGGAAAAAATTAAAAGTGCCTTAAGTGTACTAAAGTTTGGAGTGCCTATTGTTGAAAAAAAATTTCATCATCCAGCTACTATAAGTATTGGTCATTAAAAGTGCCTAAAGTGTTGGGCGTTTGGAACGCTTGCCTGTCATTAACTTTAGGCACTCCGAACTTTAGGCACTCTGAACTGTCTTCTATTTGGTGATTCCCTCGGTTTTCATCCATTCGGCAAAAAGGTTGGGCCATTGGTCAACGGGCAGGTTATTCTTGTTCATGCCAAAACCATGGCCCCCGTTCCTGAAAATGTGCATTTCAGCCGGGATATTGTATTTTTTCAGGGCCAGGTAAAATTCAATCGAGTTGCGCGGCGGGACCGTTGTGTCGTCGTCGGCCAGGACCAGAAAAGTAGGCGGAGTTTCAGGAGTAACCTGTAATTCGTTCGAATATTTTTCAACCAGTTCCCATTTATTTCCGGGGCCAATCAGGTTGATGCGCGATCCCATGTGCCCAAATTCTTCCCTGAACGAAATGACTGGATAAAGCAGCAACATAAAATCGGGGCGACAACTGAACCGATCGACCGGATCGGTAGCAGTCGGATTTCCGGTGTCGAATTTTGTTCCGGCGGTTGAAGTGAGGTGGCCTCCTGCAGAAGAACCTGCAACCCCAACTTTTGCCGGATTAATGCCCCACTCAGCGGCTTTCTGGCGGACAATGCGCAAAGCGCGCTGGACATCTTCAAGCGGAATCTGATCGTGCCCGTAAGGAAGGCGATATTTCAGGACAATCCCTGCAACGCCTTGATTAGTAAGCCATTCAGCCATTTTGTAACCTTCGTGGTCCATCGCTTCCCAAATGTATCCACCACCGGGGCAAATAACCATGGCGGCGCCTGTATTGATGCCGATTTTTGGCAAATACACATAAATTTCGGCTTCAGAAACATTGCGGACGTGCTTTCCTTCGTAAGTTTCTTCCGGTTGTGTCATCCCATTGCTGTCGGGAGCGCCATTTGGCCATACTTTTAGTTTAAAATCTTGTGCCATAGTTGATAAACCGATTAGGGCCAATGAGAAAATTGCGAGTGCCTTTTTCATAAACTCTAAGATTTTGCGCCAACAAAATAGTGTTCCTTGTCGGCAAAAAGAATATTAAAAGTGGTCAGCGAACCATAAATACGGGTAATGTATTGCTGCATATTTACTTTTTCCTCGTCACTCAAACCGGGATGGCTGTTTATGTTCTGTTCCAAAACGCGAAGGCGGTCGCGCAGCATGACAATTTTATGGAAAAACGCTTCAATCGGAATGTCTTTCGGTTTGAGCGATGGATTGGCTGGTTGCAGGAGCATCGTTCCGCCCATCCACTTTTCGCCCATAGGTACAATTTCCTGAAGAGCGCCCTGCTCTTCAAGTACAAACCGCATGACTTTTTCGACTTCGGCCAGGGTTAATGAATTTTTGGGCTTTACTTCGGGGGCGTCAATTACTTCAAGGTCTTCGCTTCGTTTGGTGATTTCAATTTTGCCGCCCCGTTCGAAGAAAATTTCGTAGGAGGTTATTTTATTTTTGCTGACGATCCCTTCCCCGTAACGTGGATGTTCAACGCGTGTACCCACTGCCAGTTCTTCCATTGATGTAGTTTTTTAGATTTTTTAAGGGTTTTAAAAATACGAATTTATGCTGAACCGGATGGCAAATGTTAAAATTTTATCGAACTGATTTTTGGTGTTGATTACTGGCAAAATCGGTTATTTTTGTGGCATGTTTTTGACTTTAATACTTAAAGGGATATTGATCGGGCTGATGGTTTCCATTCCACTGGGGCCAATTGGTGTCCTGGTTATTCAACGAACAGTAAACAAAAGCCGGATGGCCGGCCTTCTCTCAGGAATGGGTGCTGTTTTGTCGGACACTTTTTATGCGATAATTGCCGGGTTCAGCCTGACCTTCGTCATCAATTTTATTCATCAGAATGAAATGATTTTTCAGGTGATTGGTGCGCTGGTGGTATTGGGATTGGGGGTCCACATCTTTTTCAAAAACCCTGTTGCCGACCTGCGCCGGTATCGGCTTCGCGGGAGCACCCATTTTCAGGACATTGTTTCCAGTTTTTTGGTCACTTTTTCAAATCCGCTCACTGTTTTTGTATTTCTGGCTGTTTTTGCCAGTTCAGGGATCGCCAAAAGCCTCGACCATCCATACGATTCGTTTTTTGTGATCCTTGGTATTTTCACCGGTGGTTTTTCATGGTGGTTTTTCCTCTCCGGAATTGTGAGCATGTTCAGGCATAAAATTAACCTCCGGGTATTGTGGTGGATAAACAAATCGGCCGGTGTCGCTATTATTTTATTTGTGCTGATAACTGTAATCGTGGTGGTTCAGAGGGGGTTGACTCTTGTCTGAATTCATTGTTTGTTAAAAAGGCGGGTCATTTCGTCGGTAAAGAATTTTGGAGCAGCCGTTGGTTTGTTCGTTTTCGAATTAAAAAATGCCAGAACCACTTCTCCTGAATTAATCAATTCTCCCTGTTCGTTAAAAATTTCGGTCTTGATTGGAAATTTCACCTTCGGGATGGTTTCAATGGTGGTTTTTATCGTTAGCAAATCGTCGTAATAAGCTGGTTTCAGATAGTTTATTTTCAGGCTTCGGGCCGGAAGCATGATGTTCATTTCTTCCATCTGTTTATAAGTAAACCCTAAATCGCGGATCATTTCTGTGCGTCCGATCTCGTAATACCTGGCGTAATTGCCATAATAAACAACACCCATCTGGTCAGTATCTTCGTAATAAACCCTGATTTTTGTTTCAGAAATAAGCATTGTCTGAACGGATTTGTTTTTGAGTTATTTGAATGGCGAATTGGGCTCTTTTGCCATGTGTTTGTAGGTTAGTTTGTCGAGCAGGGCCGGAAAGAATTTGCCCAGAAATACAGTTAGTTTCCCTTCTGTAAAAGTCAGGATCAGTTGGCGTTTTCGTTTTTCGACTGCTTTTACGATGTGTTTAGCACATTCATCTGCCGACATCATTTTACTTTCGTCGCGTGGGGTTTCGCCTTGTTGTGTTCCGTCGTTTGTAAGGGCAACTTTTCGCACTTCGGAAGCGGTAAACCCTGGAGCTGCCACCAAAACGTGCAGCCCTTTCCGGAGGTTTTCGATACGGATGGTATCCAAAAATCCACGAATGGCAAACTTGGATGCCGAATAACCGGTCCTTCCGGGAAGCCCAACGAATCCGGCGATTGAAATAACTCCAACCAGGCTGCCTTTGGTTTTCAGGAGATGGGGCAGGGCATATTTGGTGCAATAAACTGTTCCATAGAAATTTACGTCCATCAGTTGATGGATAACTTTCAGGTCAACATCTTCGAAAAGTGCGCGCATGGAAATTCCTGCATTGTTTATCAACACATCAATCTGGCCGAAGCTTTTAATCGTTTCTTCGATGAGGCGGCGGCAGTCATCTTCAATGCTCACATCCGTTTTTTGAATCAGAATTCTGGTTTCCGGAAGTTCGGTGCAAAGTTCATGGAGCAGTTCGGTGCGGCGCGCCCCCAAGGACAGACGGGCACCTTTTGCAGCAAATTCTTTTGCCAGAGCCCGGCCAATTCCTGAAGATGCGCCTGTAATTACAACGACTTTATTTTTCATTTTGAGATTCGAAATTTCAGGCAACAAAATTAGATTATTTTTTCGGCTTCCGAATCCGAAAGCTAACATTCGCTTGTTTATAAAAACTTCATCTTTTTTTGGATTAATTGATTTACGAGTTTGTAAAAAAGAAAATACGGTTTACCTTTGCAGCGCTTTATCAATAAGGTAAGGCATTTGAGGATGACTCAGTAGCTCAGCTGGTAGAGCACATCCCTTTTAAGGATGGGGTCTTGGGTCCGAATCCCAACTGGGTCACGATTAGGAATATAAAAAGCCTTGCAAATCAAACGATTGCAAGGCTTTTTTATTTTCTTTCTAACCACATTTGAATGGTTCGCCTATTCGTCCTCCCCACCAAACCTAGTCGCCGTTCATTTCGTGATAAGGCCGCAACAAAACCTGAACTTTGGCAACCTAAAGCATTTTCAGGTAAACGGCCACCGAATCAACTTGCTGGGCCCAGTGGTTATACAATTTTGTTCCGGGAGTCAAGACTTGCTTGAATTGTTCATCGGTCAAGGTTTTCCTGAAATCCGGTAATATAAATCAAGCAAGGCCCTGGCTTCAGGACTGGCATTCGGGTTCGTTGGTTCTGTGGCGGTAGCGTAATTAAAAGCGCTCACCACAAAGCCATTACGAATAGAAATTTAAATATTGATTTGGTCATCATTTTCTTGAATATGATTGATTTATTAGTGTTTCTGGAATTCCAGTTCGCCTTTCATGGCCTTTTTGAAATATTCGCCACTTTCGGTTAATTCATAAGTATCCCATGACTTCAACATGCGAGGGCCCCATTCCGGGTCAAAAACCCAGCATATCCAACTTATTCCCCGGCCTTCCAGAAAATTAATAATTCGGGGAGCATAAGAATTGGCATCCATAACCTGTCCAGGCCGAAGGTTGAAGCCAAATTCAGTAGCTACCACCGGATATTTATTGGCTGCAAAACCAAAATTTTCTTCCCATTTGGGTTCC
Organism: Sunxiuqinia sp.; assembly: GCA_037446835.1. Taxonomy (GTDB): domain Bacteria; phylum Bacteroidota; class Bacteroidia; order Bacteroidales; family Prolixibacteraceae; genus Aquipluma. Next base: position 12,395 of record JBBIHV010000105.1, read on the forward strand.
CAGGGCTGACTGCGTTTGTTTTCGTAAGGATGAGTTACATAGCCAATTCCTTCGGCATTAATGGGCTCGTTAATGATTGGGGTAAGGTCGTAGGCCCAATCGAAACCGGCTACCAGAGGAATGGTTTCGGTGTCGTAAGCCCTTATCAGCCGGATAATCTTTTCATTTATTTCTTTCCACTCGGTCCAGCTCATTGTTCCTAATTGGCCACCGTAAAGCGTTGGTTCATTGAATATTTCATAAAATGCTACGGTATTGTTTCCTTTGAAATGTTGGGCAATGGTTCTCCAAAATTGGTAAGTTTCCTGTTTTGAAGTATTATACATCGGATCTTGAAACAGTTCCATACCCAGGTTACCGATCGAATGCCAGTCGATCATAATATACATTCCTAAATCGGTACACCACTCCACTGCCTGATCGAGCAATTCGAGATATTTTTCAGGAGTACGGGTGCGCCATGCAACCGGGTGGACTGGAATTCGAACAATCATGGCTCCCATTTCCTTTATTTTTTCGAAATGATTTTTGTTCCAATGTCCCTGATGTTCGATTTTGTCAGGATCTGAAATGGCAAGTCCTTTGAAAAGAACAGTTTTTCCTTCCGGATCGACAAACTTGTTTCCCTGGACTTTTATCAGCGGAAGTACTTTGGCTTTCGGGTTTTGAATTGGGCGATGCCGTGAGCCATCCTGAAACCAAGGCTTTGCTTCCTGGGCAAAGAGGCTCTGAATGCAAAATATTGCGACAAATAAAAAGATTGAAAATTGTATGTGATTTTTCATAATTGATTTCGAATTAGGTTTATTGTTTTTTTATTTGTGTGGCTTGTAAACCAAGCAGGTTCAAGCATGAACTCTGCTGAAACATGAATTACATTGATTTCACCAGGTTTTTTCCATGCCTAATTTTGATCGGCAACATAAATTTCAAAGCATGAAATTCTTTCAGGACCTTGGCGTTTCATTTC
>JBBIHV010000106.1:0-1803 GCA_037446835.1 Sunxiuqinia sp.
TTTTTCATCAGGAAGGTGGCATTCATGGTGCGGGTTACGCCATCGGTCAGTTTGTAGTCGAAATGTAAATCGTCGTTGTGCAACTGCACTTCAAAACATTGGTTTTTGATTGACGAAGGATATTTCTGCGACAGTTCAGTAAGACCAAGGTCGTGGGTTGCTACAATTCCATGTGTTTTCAGCGAAATTAACTGGTTGAGCAGCTCCTTCGAGCCGTTTAGCTTGTCGGTTGAATTGGTTCCTTTCAGCATTTCATCAACAATAACAAACAAATTTTCTCTCTTCCGGATTAAATTGAGCATCGATTGAAGCCGGAGCAATTCAGCATAAAAATACGATTCGTCGTTCATCAGGTTATCTGAAGTCCGCATGTTGGTATAAATGCGGATTGGGCTGAATTCGAAGCGGGTAGCGCAGACTTTGCAGCCAGCCGATGCCAGGATCAGGTTAACGCCAACTGTGCGCAAAAACGTACTTTTCCCGGCCATGTTTGCCCCGGTGATGATGGCAATTTGTTCTTCTCCGGAGATATGAAAAGAATTCCGGATGCACCGGGTTTCTTCAATCAGCGGATGGCCCAATTCTTCTGCCCTAAAATGAAATCCGGAATTGTAAATTTGGGGAGTAACCCATTCCGGATGATTATAATTGCAATTCGCCAGACTCATCAGGGCATCCATTTCGGCAATGACTTCAAACCATTTCGGCAAATCAGATGAAAAGTTTTGCTGCCAGCGGTAAAGTTTGTAAATGCACCGGATGTCCCATAGAAAAATCAGGTTGAGAAAAATTGCTGCAATAAAGTTTTGCCGGTAATCGAATTCATTCAGGATCTTGTGAAGTTCGGCAGTGATCTCGCTTGCCTTTTTTCCCTTGTTCGAAAGCTTATTTTGAAGAGCAATCAGGTAACGGCTTTTAACTGTCAGGCTTTCAATTTGCTGAAGCATAGCTGCATATTGATTTAATATTTTGGCCTGGCTTTCGAATTGCCGGTAGAACTTAGTAATTGTTTTGCTGTATGTTAGATAGATAACCCACTGGATTAAAAAGGCAATCAGAAAAATTTGATCGGTCACAATTCCTGAAAGGAACATTCCAGTAAAAACGACCAGTATGGAAGGAAAAATGAGTGGCAGATATTTGGTTGTACTGGCGTGTTTCAGGCTTATTTTCGTGTGAATTGACTCATCAATCTGGTTTTGATTTTTTCCTTCTCCGGTTTCCCGGCCAATGGCCATAAAATCTTGTCGCCAACTTATGTTTTCAGCCAGTTCCTGAATAGCAGCCTGCTTATTTTCAATTTCGCCGTTTGTTCTTTGGCTTTTGTTCAGGAGGAATGCCAGGTAATTTTTGCCCCGGTAGGTGACCGTCCTGTTCAGAGATTGAAACAGGGAACCTTTTCCGTAAAGATCCAGATCGTAACTGTATTCGTGATGCGGATCGGTGAATTCATTCCCCGGGTCGAATGCACTGAAATCGTGGTTCAGAGCCTTGATTTCGGCCAGATTAATTTCAATCAGCCGTTGATAAAACAACAGTTGCTTTTCAATCTGATTGAAATTTTTAATCAGGAAAAGGAACGAAGCAAGAAAAATGAATGAAACTGAAAAGGCCAGAATTTCATTTATCGGATTGAGATAATAAAATGCCGGAATAATAGAGATAAAACCTACAAACCGCCCCAGCGAAACGAGTTTCAACTGCTTTTTCTTCTGGTCTGAAGCCGACTGATAACGGTTGGCCAGCGCCTGATATTTCTGAAGTATCTCTGTTTTCATGAAAGAAGTGCCTAAAGTGCCTAAA
>JBBIHV010000106.1:1903-13255 GCA_037446835.1 Sunxiuqinia sp.
GTGATTCCCTGTCCGGTAACCGACGAAATAAACTGATGTGGAATATCTTTCAGATCTTCGCTGATTTCTGCCTTCAGTTCTTCATCCAGAAAATCACTTTTACTGATGACCAGAAACCGCTCTTTGTCGAGCAATTCCGGATTGTATTCCTGTAACTCGTTCATCAGGATTCCAAATTCTTTCCGGTAATCTTTGGCATCGGCAGGAACCATGAACAAAAGCATGGAGTTGCGTTCGATGTGGCGTAAAAAGCGAAGCCCGAGGCCCTTTCCTTCGTGTGCCCCTTCAATAATTCCAGGAATATCGGCCATTACAAACGACTGATTGTCGCGGTAGCTTACAATTCCCAGGTTCGGAACCAATGTGGTAAACGGATAATCTGCGATTTTTGGTTTGGCCGCCGACACTACCGAAAGTAAAGTCGATTTTCCGGCACTCGGAAAACCAACCAGGCCAACATCGGCCAGAATTTTAAGTTCGAGTGTAAACCAGCCTTCGGTAAACGGTTCGCCTGGTTGGGCAAAACGGGGCGTTTGCTGGGTTGCCGATTTGAAGTGCACATTTCCAAGTCCGCCCCGGCCTCCCTGAGCAAGAACCTGTGATTCGCCATCGTTGGTAATTTCGAACAGAAATTCGCCGGTTTCGGCATCTTTGGCTACCGTTCCGAGTGGCACATCCAGAATGATATCTTCGCCGTCGGCGCCGGTACTCATTTGTTTTCCACCCGATTCGCCGTGCCCGGCAAAAACGTGCTTCCGGTATTTTAAATGCAGCAAGGTCCACATTTGTTCATTCCCTTTCAGGATAACATGGCCTCCACGTCCTCCGTCGCCACCATCGGGGCCACCTTTGGGTTCCGATTTTTCCCTCCGGAAATGTGCCGATCCAGGGCCTCCGTTTCCTGAACGGGCATATATTTTAACGTAATCTACAAAATTGGTTTCTGCCATTGAATGTTTGTTTCAAGTCCAAAGTATAAAGTTAAATGTTGCGTGAAATTCAGTCGTTTGGTAGTCGTTGATTGTCATTGAGTTGTCGTGAATTGTAAATGGCACAAAGTTAATAACGACAATCCGTGTGAAACAATTGACAATAAATGACGCGAAGCAAATGACTATCAATGACGATCGAAGCTTGCATACTGCGACTGACCACTGATTCACTTTTTAAACGGCACAATATACGCAAAAAAAGACGAATGATTAAGCGACCATCCGTCTTTTGCCTTAATTATCAGAATCTTAAAGTGTGGATACTGTGTCGATTAGCCGTTGGGCAATTTCGTCAACCGAGCCAATGCCGTCGATTTTATAATATTTTTTTTGTGCTTTGTAATAGTCCCTCAAGGGTTCTGTCTTTTCGTGGTATATCTGAATCCGGTTTTCGATGATCGAAACATCCTGATCGTCTGGTCGTCCCGACGTTTTTCCACGTCCCAGCAGCCGGTTGACCAGCTCTTCCTTTTCGACCAACAGGCACACCATGCCCGAAACCGGTGTTTTGTTTTCGTTTAATAATTCGTCGAGCGCTTTTGCCTGCGCGACGGTCCGGGGGAAGCCGTCAAAAATATATCCGTTGGCCTCTTTATTTTCCTGAAGGATTGATCTGATCATGCTGATAACGATGGAATCGGGGACCAAAAAACCTTTGTCCATAAAGCTTTTTGCCTCAAGGCCAAGTACAGTTTCGGCAGCAATCTGGTCGCGCAGCAAATCGCCCGTCGAAATGTGGATCAAATTGAATTTTCCGATCAGAAAATCGGCCTGAGTGCCTTTTCCGGCACCCGGAGGGCCAAATAATACAAGGTTTAACATTTCAAGGTTACTTTTCGGTTACTTTAAAAATATCGATCAAATTGCGTCCCCGTCCGTCGTAATCAAGTCCATAGCCAACAATAAAATCATTGGGTATTTCAATGCCAACATAGTCGAGTTGTACTTTAACCTGAAGTGCATCAGGTTTCAGCAGCAAAGTGGCTATTTTAATTTCGGCCGGGTTTTTGGCTTTTATTTGTTCAATGGTATTGGCAATGGTAATTCCTGAATCAACAATATCTTCCAGCACAATTACCGTGCGTCCGGTCAGATCTTCGTTCAGGCCGATCAGTTCTTTTACCGAACCGGTAGTTTTTGTTCCGGAATAGGAAGCCAGTTTGATGAACGAAATTTCGGCATCGAGCAACGAAATACGTTTAAAAATTTCGGCGGCAAACATGAACGAACCATTCAGAATGCAGAGAAAAAGCGGATTTTTATCCTGAAAATCGCGGTTCATTTTTTCTGCCATTTCCTCTACGATTGATCTGATCTTTTCGTAGGGGATGAAAAGTTCAAATTCCTTGTCGAATATTTTAATGTTTTTCATTGTTCAGATAGATGACGCATTTACACCGAAGATTAATTTTTCTCCGTTTTTTCGGTTAATTTTGGTTCGAAAAATAAAGCGTCAAAGTAACGAAACTAATTTCTATTGAGAAAATTAAAATCTGAAAAGATGGAACCACGAGTAAGTATTATCATGGGAAGCACCTCCGATTTTGGGGTCATGGAAGCCGCGGCAAAAGTGCTTGATGAGTTTGAAATACCATTCGAAATCAACGCTTTGTCGGCTCACCGGACGCCCGACGCTGTTGAACTGTTTGCCAAAGGCGCAAGGGCCCGCGGCATCCAGGTTATTATTGCAGCGGCGGGAATGGCTGCCCATTTGCCGGGCGTAATTGCCGCCATGACAACGCTTCCGGTAATTGGCGTGCCGATCAATGCTTCGATCAGCGGGCTCGATTCGCTTTTGGCTATCGTTCAAATGCCACCCGGAATCCCGGTTGCCACAGTTGCCGTAAATGGCGCTCAAAATGCCGGAATACTGGCGGTTCAGATGATGGCGCTGGGCGATGCCAAACTTGCCGCTAAACTCGATTCGTTCAAGAAAAACCTGAAACTGAAAATTGAAAAGGCAAACAAAGACCTGACTGAAATAAAATTCAGATTTAAAACGAATTAGACTTGACTTATTAACAAAATAGTCGTAACTTTTATGCAACAATTTAATTCCTGATGTTCATTCAGGAATTTTTTTTGCCTGAATGTTATGAAATTGTTACCTGTCCCGGCCTTGTTCCTCTTTTTGACTTTTTCCGCCCTCACTTCCGAAGGGCAGGTTTTAGATTTTTCGGGGGCGCGGTTTCAGGCAATGGCCGATGCTTCAGCCGGATTGTCGGGTTGCTGGTCGGTATTTGGCAATCAGGCCGGACTGGCTGGCATTACTCGTCCCGAGGTGGCCGGATCGTTTCAGAACCGGTTTATGGTGGCCGAATTGTCAGCGCGGGCTGGCCTGTTTGCGCTTCCGGTCCAATCGGCGGTTGTCGCGCTTTCGCTTTATCAATTTGGCGAAATTCCTTTTCGTCAGGAAAAATTCGGACTTTCCTTTGCCCGGCGCCTTTTCCCGAAATTGGATTTTGGCCTGCAGTTCAATTATTACCGGCTGTTCCTTTCTGAAGCCAACCGTTCAGTCGGTTCTGCCGGACTTGAACTTGGAGTCCAGTACCTCGTGAGCCAAAGACTGACAGTGGGCTTTCATGTTCTGAACCCATACCAAACTGCCGTTAAAACCTTTTCAGGCCAATACGATTACCCGTCACGCATCAATCTCGGAGCATTGTACCGCCTTTCCGCTTCATTTAGCCTGGCTCCTGAAGCCGGGTATGATTTTGCCGGAATTTTCAGGATAAAAACCGGGATGGAATTCAATTTTCAGGAGAAATTTTACCTGCGCGCCGGAATTTCATCGAATCCTTACCAGCTTTCTTCCGGAATTGGGTTTCAGCTTAAAAAACTGGCTGTCGATTTTGCCGATTCGTTTCATTCGAACCTGGGCAATTCGCCCTCAGTTTCAGTTAAATATCAGTTCTAAGGATGAAAAAGTTAGCGCTCATACTCTGGATTTTAGGCTGGGCAGCATTTTGCCAGGCGCAGGATCCGCTTGTGCAGCAAACGATTGAAGACTTGCTGGAATCAACCGGCGAATCGATGAGCGACGATACCGATTTCCAGGAAATACTCGACGACCTGGAAGGGTTCATGCAGAAACCGTTGAACCTGAACCGCGCTTCCAGCGACGATTTAAACCGGTTGCACCTGCTTTCTGAGGTACAAATCAGTAACCTGGTTCGTTTCAGGAAGAAGGCCGGTACCATCCACAGCTTGACTGAATTGGCCGCCGTTGATGGTTTTACTCCGGATATTCTTGAAAAAATCGGGCCTTTCGTCAGCTTTGATGTCCCAGGCAAAAATGCTGCAAAGAAAAGGCCGGCCAATTCAGTTTTGGTGAAATCCTCGCGGGTATTTTCGCACGATATTCAGGCGGAACAAGCTAAATATGAAGGATCTCCGGAACGGCTGTACCTTCGGATGAAGCATTCTTCCGGCAAAATTAATTATGGCCTGGTGGCCGAGAAAGATCCGGGCGAAGCATTGTTTCTAAAATCGCAACGCCAAGGGTTCGATTATGCAAGTGCGTTTGCAAATTTCGGGATCGGGAAGGCTGACAACCGCATTTTTGCTGGCGATTACCACGTACGTTTTGGGCAGGGCCTGGTTGCTTCGCAAGGGTTTTCGATGGGAAAATCAGCCGAAACCACGCAGGTTTTTCGTTCCGAAGAAGGTGTCAGGTCGTATTCGTCAACCGACGAAAATCAGTTTTTCAGGGGATTGGCCGGGAAATTTCAGTTCCGGAATTTTACGTTTTATCCGTTTGTCTCGTCGCACCGGCTTGATGCCAACATCGATACCGTGAACGGGATTCCAACTTTCGGTGCTTTTCAAACCAGTGGATACCACCGGGCCGCATCAGAAATTGCCGGTAAAAATGCGGTGGGGCAGTTCGCAGGTGGTGGACATATTTCGTATTCGTACCGTCGTTGGTCGTTTGGTGTCACGGGCGTTTATACACGCTTCAATGCCGTGCTCGACCGTTCCGATGAACCGTATAACCAATTTCTCCCGGAAGGACGGGGAAGTTCTGGGGTTGGTTTTGACTGGAAAGGCTCGGTTAAGAACTTTTTTTTGTTTGGCGAAACCGCCTTTTGCCGGAATTCAGGAAGGGCAATCCTGACGGGCGCAGTTTTGAAACCTGCCCAAAACGCTGAACTGGCCGTGGTTTACCGGAACGTAAACAAAACGTATTTCAGCTTGTATTCGAATACTTTTGCTGAATCGTCGCGCATAAACGATGAGCAGGGAATTTACCTTGGCCTGAAAGTTTTTCCTGCCCCGCATTGGATATTCTGGGGATATGCCGATTTTTTCAGGTCGCAATGGCTGAAATACACAACTGCGGCTCCCTCAAACGGCACTGAGTTTTTTGCGCAGGCATCGTTCTGCCCAGGCCGGCGGACCACATTTTACCTTAGATTTTTTCAGGAAGACAAGGCGCAGCGCCTGATTGACGGCATCGCGAAGTACAATGGCCAACAAAAAATAAGCCGGGCCAGGCTAAATTTCATACACGAACTGAACAAACAGTTCAGCCTGAAAAGCCGGTTTGAAATATCGATGTACTCCAAACAAAACTGCGAAAAAGGGTTCTTGATCCTTCTGGATTTGGATTATCAACCGCTTAAAAAACCGTTTTCGCTGAACAGCCGGCTTGCCTGGTTCAAGACCGATGGTTACAACACGCGGCTTTATGCTTTCGAAAACGATTTGCTGTATTCGTTTTCGGTACCTGCTCTTTATGGGCGCGGACTTCGTGCTTACCTGAACCTGGAGTACCGGATCGCAAAGAATTTTACCCTGTGGGCAAAATTTGCCCAAACATTCCCTTTCACCCAATCGGCTGATAAAGTGGATCAAAATCCGGCTTCAAAATCGGAATTTAAAATTCAGGTCAGGTATCAGTTCTGAACAAATTCATCCGATTGTCAGGCCTTTCGGTTGTTGGGCGGTAGGCTTTCTGGATGCCGGCATTCTTTAATTTTATGTTATAAATCATCGAATATCAGTCGGTTATAACAATAAATCCTGAATAAAATAATGACTAAAAATAGGTCAGGTTCAATCTCAATTGCTATCTTTGCGCGTCAAAAAAGGAAAAGGGATGGTTCATAAAATTAATTTCGACGATATTCGCCCATTTAATGATTCGGAGGTCAATCACTACCTTAAGTTGCTGATTGAGGATGAAGAATTCCAACATATTTTGCAATTTGTTTTTAAAGATCAGACTAAAATTGAACAGGTCAAGTCGGCGCTTTCTCAAATCCAGTCTGTTAAAGAGTTGCAGTATGGAATTATTTATCAGCTTGTTAATGAGCTGATCCTGAAAAAATCGACCGATGGGCTGACCTCAAGTGGACTAGAAAACCTTGATAAGCATGCCAGCTACCTCTTTATTTCGAACCACCGCGACATTATCCTCGATTCAGCCATTATGAACTATCTGATTGTTCTGGAAGGCATGAATACCACCGAAATAGCTATCGGAAATAATTTGCTGATCGAGAAATGGATTGAATATACCGTGAAACTTAACCGCGCTTTTGTCGTTCGCCGCAACCTGCCTGTGCGGGAATTGCTGATGGCTTCAAAAAAACTTTCGGAATACATCCGGCGCGATATAATCCAGAAAAATACTTCGGTTTGGATTGCCCAACGTGAAGGAAGGACCAAAGATGGCCATGACAAAACACAACAGGCCTTGCTTAAAATGCTGAACCTTAGCAATACAGGCAAATTTGCCGAAGGGTTTAAAGAATTACGGATTGTGCCGTTGTCGATTTCTTATGAAATTGAACCTTGCGGCTTATCGAAAGTTGCCGAATTATACAAACGGCAAAACGAAGGCTTCGAAAAAACGCAGGAAGACGACCTGAGAAGCATGGGCGAAGGGCTGGTCAGGCCAAAAGGTCGTGTGCATTTTGGCTTCGGGAAGCCAGTTGCCGATCAGATTGACTTATTCGATCCGGAAGAATCTGTTGCCGACCAGGTTGAAAGACTGGCCGAACTGATTGACGGGCAGATTTACAGTAACTTCCAGCTCTGGCCCAACAATTACATTGCCGAAGACATCCTGAACAAAACCTCGGTGAATACTGAACAGTACACTCCTGAACAATTCAGCAAATTTGTTTCGATGCTTGACGAAGCTGTTGAGACGATCCCCGGCGATGAAAATGCGATCCGGAACATGTACCTTCAAATGTATGTAAATCCGCTGCTTAACAAACGTAAAATCCAGGTTCAGAAAAATGATTGACCGCATTACAGGAATTATCTGGGATTGGAATGGCACACTGCTAAACGACATGCAACTGTGTGTCCTGACCATGAATGAATTGCTTGAAAAACGAAATCTCCCGCTTTTGTCGGTTGACGGGTACAAGGAGGTGTTTTCGTTTCCGGTCCGGGATTATTATGCCAAAATTGGATTCGATTTCGAGCGCGAACCATTTGAAGTACCTGCTTTGGAATTTATTGGCCGGTACAACGAACAAATGGGCGGGTGCAGCCTTCATCCGGATTCGCAGAATGTTTTGAGATATTTTAATTCGGTGGGCATCAGGCAGTTTGTGCTTTCGGCCATGAGGCAGGAAGAGTTGGATGCTAACCTGAAACTTCACGGGGTCAGCCGGTTTTTTGAACATGCTTCCGGCCTCGACGATCACTATGCCACTTCAAAAATCGAAAACGGGCACCGGTTGATTTCTGATTTTAACCTCAATATCGACGAACTGGTCCTGATTGGCGATACGATCCACGATTTTGAAGTTGCCAGCGAATTGGGCTGTCAATGTGTGCTGATCGCCAACGGACATCAAGCCAAAGAAATCCTCCAGGCAACTGGTGTTTTGGTTGTCGATCGGATCAGCCAACTTCTGACCTAACTGATTTTCAGGATAAAAGTGACCAGAAATGGCACCAGGATTGTTAAAACAACCCCGCTAAAAACCGAAACAATCGCCCATTCTTTTCCTGAATACCTTGCAATAACCGGAAGGGTTGTGTCCATCGAGGTAGCGCCGCCCGAAGCAATTCCGGCCAGTTTGCTCGTGTAACGCACCAGAATTGGAGTGGCCAGCAGTGTAAACAACTCGCGCATTAAATTGGATAACAACGCGATAACCCCAAGCTTTTCGCCGCTCAACTGCGTGATAAACAGGCTCGAAAGGCTGTAATAGCCAAATCCAGCACCAACTGCCAGTACTTCCTTCAGTTTCAGGTCGGGAAGGAAAACCGAAACGAGGGCTGTTCCAGCAAAGGTTCCGGCGAGAATTCCAAGTGGTACCAGAAAAATTTTGATTTTCATCGTACGCAAAACGGCCCACGAATTTTTGTCGGCCCCAATGCCAATGCCGACCATGAACATCAGCACGTAAAGGGCAATCAGGCTGAAGTCGGTTTGCATAATCCGATCGGGCAAATTTTTACTTACGCCCAAAACCACGCCCAAAACGAAGAATGCCAGGATTGTCAAACTATTCTTCATCTTGCTTGTTGCTGGTTTTCATGTTCTTGAAAAAGAAGTTGTAAAATAACCAGGAGACCAGAACACTTCCTGAAATGGCCCCGATGGTGATGATCAGGGCCTGAATGCCAATCTTGTCTAAATGCTGAATGATTGTTTTATTCAGTCCAACTGAAATCCCCAGTAGAAAAAGTAAAATATAAATTGCTGCCGAAGTAAGCTTCTCGTTAATTTTCAGGACAGGTGTTTTCTGCCTGAGCATAAAACCAGTGAACATGCCGGCGAGCATTAGAAACAGAACTGTAATCATATTCAGGTGGTTGATAAAATTTGTGTTTCAAAAGAGCGCAAAATATTATTTTGTAAAGAAAGTTTGTACTGTTTGGTTAAACAGATCGGGATGTTGCTGACAGACTCCATGTTGCGAATTGGGAAAAATACAAAGGAAAGCTGATGGGATGGACTGGAAAATCTTCAGGGTATGTTCGGGTTTGATCAGGTCGTGGTCGCCCGCCATCACTAAAACCGGGCAATGGATTTGTTTCAGGGCGGGGAATGGAATATTGGGCTGATCGAGCATCATTTTGGTTAAGGCAATGTCTTTTTTTGATGCGGTAATGTTGTGTTCGACAAAATCGCGCATCCCAAGAATGTCGCTATTGCTCATTGCTGTTGAATCGGGAACAACGTTTGCCCCTGAAATGGCCAGTTTCTTTATCTTATCCGGACATTTCATGGCCATGATCAACCCGTTAATCCCACCGTCGCTCCAGCCTAAAACATAAACGGAATCGAGGTGCAGGTAATCGATCAGTGCACAAAAATCGGAAGCCATCAAATCGTATGAAATCGTGTCGGGCGAGCCACCTGATTTTCCCTGAAGCCGGCTGTCGATGGCAATGACCTGATAATATTTTTGAAAAAACGGAATCTGGTTGCTGAATGCCTGAATGGAACCGCCATTGCCATGCAGCAAAATCAAGGGTTTCCCGCTTCCGTAGGTCTCGTAATACAGGTTGATACCATTGATTGGAGCGAAGTGGCCAGCTTTTGGATTGTTTCCGTAATGAACGGAATTTGTTAGTAAACAGGAGTTTGCCAGGCACGAAACAAAAACCAATAGAATATAGATTGTTTTTTTCATATCGAAACTGAAATTAATGTTGACTTCTGATACGCCGGAATTGGTTTTTAAAGTTATCAATCTTATTTGTATTCATTCCTGAAATGTATCCCATAAAATTCAATACTATATTTTGTGAGGTGTGTTTTTTGATCAGAACTGTTTGAACATTGCAATAAGATTGATTGTTAATTGGATACAGAAAAATCCCGCAGTTATACGATTTAATATAGCGGGCATTACCATTAAATCTAATAATACCAGAAGATGAAGCAAACCATGGCAAAATTATTGGCACACAGCAAGATGATGATCATGGCGAGTTCTCCCGATGGGTCGGGACAAGCTATCAGAAAATTAGAAAACAAACTATAAACACATGAAATTAATAGTTGGATTACTTCTACTGGCCGGAATTTCACAGGGTTATTACTCTTTTGCCCAGAAAACTATACCAGATCCGGCCATCTGGGTCAGAGAAGGTTTTAAGCTTACGGTTGCCGAAGACTCTGTTGAATTCCCTCGCGATATGGTTTTCGATGATCAGGGAACCCTGTATGTTTCGCTTCCCGGAGCCGGCGAAATTAAATCACTGAGAGATACCAACCACGATGGCTATTACGAAACAATTAAAACATTTGTAAGTAATTATCCAACCGTTCATGGAATGTTTTTTTACAACGGATGGCTTTGGTTCACTCAATCGGGTGCAATTTACAAAGCAATTGACAACAATCATGATGGCGTGGCGGACAAAATTGACACAGTTATTCCTAAAGGAGAACTTCCCGAAGGTGGCGGTCATTGGTGGCGTCCGGTTATGATCCATAACAACCGGCTTTATACGGCTATCGGTTGTTCGTCAAATATTGCCATTGACGAAGGCACCGACAGGCAAAAGATTTGGTCGTACGACCTGAATGGCAAAGACAAAAAATTGTTTGCTTCAGGCATTAGAAACACGGAGAAACTGGTTATAAGGCCGGGAACTGACGAAATTTGGGGAATGGACCATGGCAGCGACAATTTTGGGAGTTACCTTGAAAAGAAAACGTCAAACGGTGGGCAGCCCATCACTGACTTTAACCCTCCAGACGAAATGAATCATTATGTGCAGGATGGCTTTTACGGGCATCCGTTCATTGTGGGCAACCGTGTTCCGCGTTACGAATACATGGATCGCCCCGACATTGTTGAACTGGCGGCCAAAACAATTGTACCTGAATGGTTAACCGGCGCTCACTGGGCCCCGAATGCAATGGTTTTCTACACCGGAAATCAATTTCCGTCAGAATACAAAAATGATGCTTTTGTTGCTTTTCACGGGTCATGGAACAGAAGCATCAAAGCTGGGTATAATGTGAGCAGGGTATTGTTCGACAATGGCCATCCGTACGGAGAGCTTAAATGTGTTGATTTTCTTACTCCGGACTTAAAAGTATTGGCGAGGCCGGTTGATGTTGTGGTAGCTCCTGATGGATCACTGTTGATCTCCGACGATTTCAAAGGCAAAATTTACAGGCTGTCGTGGACAGGAAAAAATAAATAATAAATGACCTGCGTTCAATTCGTTATATGCGATTGGGCGAAGGTCATTTATTATGATATTGATAGAAAATGATTGTTGCAGCTTGAATTTTAATACGATCGGGTTTTAATGTCGCGGATGTAAAGCTGAAGGGTCGTTTTTCCCCTGAATTCATTTTCGGCAATAGAATAGCAAATATCGAATGGCAAGCCCTGGCTGATGGCTTCGGCGTGGTGTGCCT
>JBBIHV010000107.1:0-13185 GCA_037446835.1 Sunxiuqinia sp.
GTGTTTCACTTTTTAATTCTTCAAAATACTTTAGTTTTGTAAATGTTTTTACCACGCACGATAAAGCATGAAGCGACTACATAAGTTTGTTATTAAAAGTTTTCTGGGTCCTTTTTTCATGACCTTTTTTATCTGTGTTTTCATACTGTTGATGCAGTTCTTGTGGAAATACATCGACGACCTGGTAGGAAAAGGGCTTGAATGGCACATTGTTACCGAATTATTGATGTACGCATCCTTTGGGCTTGTTCCACTTGCGTTTCCGCTGGCCATGTTGCTTGCTTCAATTATGACTTTTGGCAGTTTGGGCGAAAATTATGAACTGGTTGCCATGAAAGCATCGGGCATCTCACTGTTCCGGATTATGAGGCCACTTTTTGTGCTAACCCTGTTCCTGACCTACACCGCATTCTATTTTTCTAACAATATCCTTCCAAAAACAAACCTGAAGTTTTATTCGCTCATGTACAGCGTAAAACAACAAAAACCTGAAATGGTTATAAAAGAAGGTGTTTTTGCCAACGACATGCCCAGCTATAGCATTAAAGTTGAGCGTAAAAGCAGGAAAAACAATATGATGTACGGGCTTATGATTTACAATCACTCCAGGAACAATGGAAACATGAATGTTACGGTGGCTGATTCAGGTAAAATGCAAATTTCGGACGACAAAAAATTCATGGCAATTACTTTATATAACGGGCACAGCTACACCGACCAAAATGAGCGCCGCCAACCTTCTGACCGGCGCTATCCGTTTCGGCGCGAATCGTTTAAGGAAGAGGTTATTAACATCAGCATGCTCGACTTCGAATTTAAACAGACCGATCAGAACCTTTTCAAAAATGGTTCTCGAATGATGAATATTTCGGAGTTAACCAATCAGGAGGATTCTCTTTTCAAGGATTATAAAAACAAAATCTACCGGTTTATAACCTCACTCAATTACGGGGCCGATATAAACCGGCAGATTGCATGGCAGGCTTTGCCAATCGATTCGTTGCGAAAAGATCCTAAACTTAAACCTGATACGCTGGTTGATGTGGACCATTTGTTTGCCTCGATGGGCAGCCTTGAAAAACTGGGCATTTACCAACAGGCAATCAGCACGGCACGAAGCAATTCGCAGATGATTAGCCAGCAAATGGATGAATTATACAACTGGAAAATGATTATCAATAGTTTCGCGATGGAGTGGCACCGTAAGTTTACCCTGTCGTTTGCCTGTCTGATATTCTTTTTCATAGGCGCCCCCCTGGGTGCAATTATTCGGAAAGGTGGGCTGGGGATGCCGGTAGTTGTTTCAATCCTGATGTTTATTGCATACTACATTCTTTTAATTATTGGCGAAAAGTTTGCACGCGAAGATGCCTGGTCGATGGGCGAAGGGATGTGGTTTTCTTCCTTTGTTTTTCTGCCCCTCGGAATCTGGCTGACTTATAAAGCGGCCACCGATTCAGGGATTATGAGCATGGAAAGCTATCAGATATTTTTTTCCAAACTGTTCAGAATTGGAAAAAACAAACGTCAAAAAACTGAAAATTAGCTTAATGAGAATACTTCAACTAATGAATAAAGTGCCCTGGCCCCCCAAAGATGGTGGCGCCATTGCCTGTTTGAACATGACAAAGGGATTCTCGATGCTTGGACACGAGGTAACTGTTCTGAGCATGAATACTTCCAAACACCACATCCGCAAGAAAGATATGCCTGTGCAAATCAGGAACACAGCCGATTTCAGGTTGGTTGAAGTCCCGGCCACAATTAATTGGATAGAAGCAGCTTTGAACTTATTGTTTTCGAAACTTCCATACAACGCACAACGCTTTATTTCCGACGAGTTTAGCATGGAACTTGTTAAATTGCTGACCGAAAAAATCTTCGATATTATCCAGCTCGAAGGGCTTTACCTTTGTCCATACATTCCGGTAATCCGAAAATATTCAGGAGCAATTATTGCTTACCGCGCCCACAATATCGAATACGAAATATGGGAACGGACAGCCAAATTGTCGAAAGGCCTGCGCGCTTTATACCTGAAAAATCTTTCGCGACGGATTAAACGTTTCGAAATCAGTTACCTGAACGCCTACGATTTGCTGATCCCGATTACCGAACGAGATGGCCTGATACTCGATTTGCTGGGCAACACCAAACCGCGCCACACCTCGCAAACCGGTATTGATTTTGCCTCACTTGTGCCAACCGCCAAAAAACTCGAATTCCCTTCACTTTTCCACATTGGAGCCCTCGACTGGGCCCCAAATCAGGAAGGGCTGATCTGGTTTTTCGACCACTGCTGGCCCAAAATTCACAGCGAAAACCCTGAACTTAAATTTTATCTGGCCGGAAGAAATGCCCCCGAATGGTTCGAACGCGTCACCAGGCTCGACGGAGTTGAATACCTGGGCGAAATTAATGACGCGTACGATTTCATTAATTCAAAAGCCATTATGGTTGTCCCGCTTTTCTCAGGAAGTGGGATGCGGATTAAAATTATTGAAGGCATGGCGCTTGGAAAACCCATCGTGACGACCGACATCGGGACAGAAGGAATACCGACTGATAACTGGAACAACATACTGATTGCCAACGACGAGGTGCAATTTACCGAAGCCATTACCCGATTAATAAACGACCGTGCGCTTTTCGACCAAATTGGGAAAAATGCGATTGGCTTTATACAGGAAAAATTCGACAATTTGTCGCAAGCCGGGGCCCTGGTCGATTTTTACAAGAAACAAATCAATTAAAAAGTTTGCCTGTGATTCAGTGCTTGGAAATAATCTTTTGGATATCCGGGTTTATTATTCTATATACCTTTGGTGGCTATGGGTTTGTCCTGATTTTTCTTCTGAAAATCAGGCAGATTTTTTCACGCCCCGTCAAAATTTTCAAGGAAGCGGAAGATGAAAACCTTCCCGAAGTTTCACTGATCATAGCAGCTTATAACGAACGTGACTATGTCGGGCTGAAAATCAGAAATTCGCTGTCGCTCGATTATCCTTCAGGAAAACTTAAAATTATCTGGGTGAATGACGGCTCAGACGACGGGACCCCCGAACTTGTTGCAAATTATCCTGAAATAAGTTTATTGCACAACCCCAGGCGCAGCGGCAAAATCGAAGCGATGAACCGTGGCGTTGAGTTCTCTAAATCTCCGATCTTGATGTTTAGCGACGCAAATACCGTTTTGTCGGCAAACTCGGTGCGGGCAGCGGTCAGGCATTTCCAAGACCCTTCAGTTGGTTGTGTTGCAGGTGAAAAACAATTCTTTCAGGATAAAAACCAGCCCGTTGCCGCAGCCGGAGAAGGATTTTACTGGAGAATCGAATCGTGGCTGAAAAAGCTTGATTACCAATTTTACAGCACCATTGGCGCTACTGGCGAGCTGTTTGTGGTCAGGCGCGAATTGTTCCGCCGGGTTGAACCCGACACCATTCTCGACGATTTTGTGATTTCGATGCGCATTGCCCAGCAGGGGTTTCGGGTCGCCTATGAGCCCAAAGCCGTTGCCTCCGAAAATGGTTCTTCCAATGTAAAGGAAGAGCTTAAACGAAAAGTGCGGATTGCTGCCGGTTGCTATCAATCGGTTTTCCGCCTGAAAAAACTATTGAACCCATTCTTTAACCTGAAATTGTTTTTTCAATATATTTCACATAAAGTATTGCGCTGGACGCTTGCACCACTTGCTTTAATCAGTTTGCTGTGTTCAAATATTTTGATTCTAGCCAATCAGCACCAATTGCTTGAAGGTCAGGTTTATTACATAGCTTTTTATTTGCAAGTCTTGTTTTATGGGTTGGCAATCTATGGACTTCTCTCTCAAAACAAGCCTGCACGGATCAAATATATTTATGCCCCGTTCTATTTTGTGGCCATGAACTACGCCATGTTCAAAGGTTTTTTCCGGTTTCTGAAAGGCCGACAATCCGTCCTTTGGGAAAAGTCGAAAAGGGCATAAATCCTCATTTTTACCCTTGAATCGATAATTTTCGTTAGTTTTGCAGCGTCATTTGAAAATCATTAAACAGAAAATGGACGATATCAAATTGAATACTATTCCGGAGGCTGTAGAAGCTGTCCGTAACGGTCAATTAATCATTGTTGTTGACGACGAAGACCGTGAAAATGAAGGTGATTTTATTGCTGCTGCCGAAAAGGTAACTCCTGAAATGGTCAATTTTATGACCTTGTACGGAAGGGGCCTGGTTTGTGCGCCACTTACCGAAGAACGCTGCGATGAACTCGAACTCGATTTAATGGTTGGCAAAAACACTTCTTCGCACGAAACGCCATTTACCATTTCGGTCGATCTTTTAGGCTACGGATGCACCACCGGCATCTCGGCCCACGACCGCGCCAAAACCTTGAATGCGCTGGCCAATCCAAACCTGAGGCCCGACGAACTGGGCCGCCCCGGACATATTTTCCCTTTGCGTGCCAGAAGCCGCGGTGTCCTTCGCCGTGCCGGTCACACCGAAGCAGCCGTTGACCTTGCCCGCATGGCAGGCCTGACCCCCGCCGGTGTGTTGATCGAAATCATGAACGACGACGGGACCATGGCAAGGCTTCCGGAGCTTGTGAAAATTGCCGAACGCTTTAACCTGAAAATTATCTCGATTAAAGACCTGATTAATTACCGGATCCAGAGCGAAAGCCTGATCGAACGGGGCGAAGAAGTTTTTCTGCCTACGCAAAACGGCAACTTCAGGATTATCCCTTTCAAACAACTTTCGAACGGAGTGGAGCACATTGCGTTAATCAAAGGCGAATGGGAAAGGGATGAACCTATTTTGGTCCGCGTTCATTCGTCGTGCATGACCGGCGATATTTTCGGTTCGATGCGTTGCGAATGTGGCGAACAATTGGACCAGGCCATGAAACTGATCGAGAAGGAAGGCAAAGGTGTGCTGGTTTACATGCAGCAGGAAGGCCGGGGAATTGGACTGATGAACAAAATTGCGGCCTACAAATTGCAGGACCAGGGCATGGATACCGTGGATGCCAACATCCACCTGGGTTTTGATGCCGATGAACGCGATTACGGCGTTGGGGCCCAAATCCTTCGCAGCCTGGGAATTACCAAAATGCGCCTGATGACCAACAATCCGATTAAGCGTGTCGGGCTCGAAGGGTACAACCTGGAAGTCGTTTCGACCGTGAACATTGAAATAAAACCAAACCCTTTCAACCAGGCGTACCTGAAAACCAAGCGCGACCGGATGGGACACAACCTTCAGAATTACAAATACGACAAATAACAGTTGAAAATCCTGCTTTGGTAGGATTTTTGGCGAATGAATTTCAGAAAAAACATAAGGAAATGGGAATGTTTGACGATGTATTTGCTTCAGGTTTTGGCGAAACCCAGGTGGAAGGCGTTGATTTCTATATGGATCCGGCAGGATACCGGGTTATGACTGAATACTACCTGGTTAAGCGTGGATATTGTTGTTCAAACGGATGCAGACACTGCCCGTATTCGCCCAAAGCAACAAAGGGGAACCGAAAATTAAGGGCTGACGTGGAAGGTAAATACACGATATGAGCCAAACACAGCACGTTCAGGAAAAGAAAAAACTGTGGCAGGAATGGTAACTGCCACAGTTTTTTTCAAACAAGCTCAATCAGTTTCTGATTTTACATTGAAGTTGAAATTACCCCATTTTCGGCGCCAAAGCTATTGGCCACAAGATAATCTGCCTGAGGGTCGTTTTTCCAGATTGATCCGTTGATCAGGTAACGGAACTGATAATCTTTACCGGTTTCCAGTTCAAGAGTAGCCGTAAAGTCATTCGATTTCAGGACAGTCATCGGTTCTGACGATGCGTCCCAGTTGTTGAAATCACCGACCAACTGAACCTTTTCAGCCGAATCAGCATCCCTGGCATCTAAACGGAAAGTTACTTTGCAAACTGGTTTCGATTTGAGAAATTGTTTTTTAAAACTCATAATTTTCTTTTTTAATTCAGATTTTGTTTGACGGAACAAAAATATCCTAAATGAATGGTCGAATTTCACCTAAGTAGCTGTGCGAAAATTATTTAGCAATATCTTGACAATTAATTAACTTTCAAAACACGCATTCGACTGATTATCAGCTAGAAACAATTTTTGCCACTTTTGTTAACACAACCTGTGCCCGACTTAAGAAAATGATCGAATGGAAGTTCCAAAGTTCCTAAACAAAAACAATCTCAGGCACTCAGGCACTTGCCTTTAAAAACGACTATCTTAAAAACGAGTTGAGGTTAATACCTTTTTACCGGGACAAGCGCGCCATTAATTATCTGAACAACAACATCTTCATCGAGCAGGGTGGTGATGTCGCCTAAGTTGCTGGCATCGCCTTCAGCCACTTTCCGGAGAATGCGGCGCATAATTTTTCCTGAACGGGTTTTCGGCAGGCCCGGAACCAATTGGATCAGGTCGGGTCGGGCAAAAGGGCCAATCATATTGGTAACGGCCATTTTGATACTTTTCCGGATGCCTTCTTCTCCGCCGGTTGAAAGTTCTCCGCAAACGACGAACGCATAAATGCCCTGTCCTTTAATCGGATGCGGGTACCCAACCACGGCTGATTCGTTTACCAACGGGTGCGCGTTGATGGCATTTTCGATTTCGGCAGTTCCTAGCCGGTGCCCCGATACGTTTATCACATCGTCAACGCGGCCCAGTATGCGGTAATAACCATCTTCATCGCGCTGGACGCCGTCGCCCGTAAAATATAGGTTTCTGAATGTCGAAAAATACGTTTCGCGGAAGCGGTCGTGATCGCCCCAGATCGTGCGGGCCATTCCGGGCCACGGAAATTTGATGCACAGGTTTCCTTTCACGCTGTTCCCGCTCAGTTCTTTCCCTTCGCCATCAACAATAACAGGTTGGATTCCGGGAAGCGGAAGGGTTGCAAAGGAAGGTTTAGTCGGGATAATTCCCGGTATCGGGCTAATCATCACCCCTCCGGTTTCAGTTTGCCACCAGGTGTCAACGATTGGGCATCGGTTCCGGCCAATGTGGTCGTGGTACCAGTGCCAGGCTTCTTCGTTGATCGGCTCTCCAACCGTTCCCAAAACTTTAAGCGACGATAAGTCCTTGCTCGAAATATAATCCATTCCGAGTGCCAGCAACGAACGGATGGCCGTTGGCGCGGTATAAAACTGGCTGACTTTGTATTTATCTACAATGTCCCAGAAACGCCCGGCATCAGGAAAAGTCGGAATGCCTTCGAACATCAGGGTTTGGGCGCCATTCAGCAACGGCCCGTAAACGATGTACGAATGGCCGGTAACCCAGCCAATGTCGGCTGTGCAGAAATAGATATCGCCGGCATTGTACTGAAATACATTCCGGAAAGTATAGGCGGTATAAACCATGTAACCGCCAATGGTGTGAACAATTCCTTTGGGTTTGCCGGTCGATCCGGAAGTGTAAAGGATGAACAGGTTGTCTTCGGCATCCATTGTTTCGGCCTGGCAAACATCAGGTTGCCCGGCGAGTGCGTCGTGCCACCAGATGTCGCGGCCTTCAACCATGTTTATTTTCGATTTTGTTCGTTGGTAAACCACTACTTTTTCAACGCTGGGACAACTTTCCAACGCTTCATCCACAATATTTTTTAGAGGTGTAATTTTTTCTCCCCTGAAGCCGCCGTCGGCTGTCAAAACCACTTTGGCTCCGGCATCAACAATTCGGTCGGCCAGCGAGGCAGCCGAAAATCCGGCGAAAACAACCGAGTGGACTGCCCCAATCCGGGCACAGGCCAGCATGGCAATGGCCAGTTCTGGAACCATGGGCATGTAAATGGCAACACGGTCGCCTTTTACAACCCGAAGTTGTTTGAGCGTGTTGGCAAACTTGTTTACTTCCTTAAAAAGTTCGGAATAAGTTAAAACCCTGCCAGCTTCTTCCGGAAAGTTCGATTCCCAGATCAATGCGGGTTGGTTGCCAATGGTATAAAGATTCTGTTCAAAAATATTTTCAGTAATGTTCAGTTTCCCTCCTGAAAACCATTTGACAGAAGGGCCTTCAAAATCCCATTCCAGAACTTTGTCACAGCGTTTGTGCCAGTAGAAACCTTCGGCAATTTCCGACCAAAAGGCTTCAGGATTGGCTACGCTTTTCTGATACTCGTGAATGTAACCACCCAAACTGTGAATTTTTGGTATCATCGATCCATTAATTAGGTTTATAAAAAAGAGTTGTTTGTCTGAAATATTATTAATGAACAAGTTTAATGAATTTTGGTTGACAAACAATGGGTTGGGATTTTGATGTCCGTTCGATTTTTTAAATCTGTTAAAGAGAATTAAGCTTCGAATAAATAATCATTCCAATACAAACTTTTTGCGTATATTGAGGTTACTAAAGGAGCTTCGTATAAGACAGTTCCTGTGAGTTGAAATTGTGATAGTATCTTGTTGGATATGAATACGATGGGTTGGGAAATGCCAACCAAAAATTGCAATATGGACCAATTGTTTTACGACAGAAATATATACTGAAAATATGATGGAGAACGTAGCTATTGTGGTCGGAGCCACCGGGCTTGTTGGGGAACACCTTGTTAGTCAGTTGCTCAGCCGTACCGAGTTTGACATTATCCGGATTTTTGTCAGGAGACCGATCGGCCTGGTACATCCTAACCTGGAGGAACACCTGATTGATTTCGATCAGCCAGAAACCTGGCGTGATTTGGTTAAAGGCGAAGTGCTCTATTCCTGTCTGGGAACAACAATTAAAACTGCGAAAACCAAAGAGAACCAATACCTTGTTGATTTTACCTACCAGTACGAATTTGCCCGCGCTGCGGCCTCAAATGGTGTTCCCGTGTATATTTTGGTCTCTTCGATGGGAGCTGATGCCCGGTCCTCAATTTTTTATTCGCGTATGAAAGGCGAACTCGAAAATGCAGTGTCGGCTTTAAAATTCAATAAATTATTGATATTCAGGCCATCAATTCTGGAGGGTGAACGGGCTGAAAATCGGTCAGGCGAAAAATTCGGCCTGGTTTTCCTGCGTTTTATTACCCATTTTGCCTTGAAAAATTACCAGCCGACCCCGGCTGACTGGCTTGCCGCTGCCATGATCCGTATGTCGCTCGATGAAACGGAAGGGATCAGGGTGATCGAAGGCGAGAAAATACTTACTTCCTGAACATTTTTTGCTAGTTTGGCCCGTTTGATTCAACCAATTCACCTTTCATCCGTTATGTATTCAAACTTTTAAAATTTCAGGAAAATGTATTCGGATTTTTTGCTTTTACACAATATGTTGCGTTGGTTGCTTTTGCTTAGTTTGCTCATTACTTTGGGAAAATACCTGGCCGGTTGGATGGGAAATTGGACCTGGAAAAAAGCAGACAATATTCTGGGAATTGTATTTACTTCTTTGATTGACTTGCAATTAATTTCAGGATTGGCACTTTATTTCTTCCTGAGCCCAATTACCAAACAGGTTTTTGCCAATTTTGGTGCGGCCATGAAAGACGAAACCCTGCGGTTTTATGCAGTTGAACACATCTCGATGATGTTGATTGCCGTTGTTCTGGTCCACATCGGACGTGCCAAATCTAAAAGGGCAAAAACTGATCAGCATAAATTTATGACAGCCTTTTTTTTCTTTCTACTTTCCTTGGTTGTTATGATAACTGCCATTCCCTGGGACAGGCTTTAGAAATTTTTCTACATTTGGGCTTTAAATTTTTGGGTCAGTTCCGAAATGCGATGAATTCAGATTTTTCGGAACAGATTCATTTTTGTTGATTTGACCTACTTTAACAGATTCATTCCAGCGAACGGTTTTTCAGCCTGGCAAAGAAGGGGAGTAAACCAAAATTTCAACCTTCTCCTTTTGGAAATCAGGGTAATAAGGATTAGATTTTAAGTAGGATAGAATAAATGTTTTGAGGAAATTTCTGAAAAGAAGGGAAAGATGGAGAATAAACTGACGATTAATCCAAATGCGAAAGGATTAATTTTTGATCTGGATGGAACATTGGCCGATACCATGCCCATCCATTACATTGCCTGGAAAAATGCCGCAGCCCGATATGGGATCGATTTTACAACCGAATTGTTTGCCCAGTTGGCCGGAATTCCGCTTTATCCAACCGTTGAGAAACTGAACCAGATTTTTGGAAAAAACATCGACCCGAAAGAAATGGGCGACCTCAAAGAAGCGGAGTTCGAGGAAAATATGCACCAAACCCCTGAAATTAAGATTGTAACAGACCTTGTGCGGGCTCATCAAGGTAAAATTCCAATGGCCGTTGGTACCGGTGGCGCCAGGCGTTTGGCTTTAAAGACGCTTGAAATTATCGGGTTACAGAATTATTTTGAGGTGCTGGTAACCAGCGAAGATGTAAGTCATTTTAAACCTAATCCAGAAACTTTTGTCAAATGCGCCAAACTCATGGGCGTTGCCCCCACCGATTGTGAAGTGTTTGAGGATGGCATTCTGGGAATTCAAGCCGCAAAGGCCGCCGGGATGATGGTGGTTGACGTTACGAAATATTACGAAGTTACAATAGGTAAGTAAGTTATGAAAAAAATTGTTTGGTTGGTTGTTTCCATTTTCTGGGTTTTAAGTTCCTGCAATTCCGAAAAAAAATTGCTCCGTCACGAATATACCGTGATGTCGTACAACGTTGAGAATTTGTACGACACAGTCGATGACCCGAAAATTCCCGATGAAGAATTCCTTCCGGAAAGTGAAAAAAAGTGGACAATGGAACGGTACCACAAAAAACTCGACGATCTTTCAAAGGTTATTTCAGAAGTAAATCCGAAGGAAATGCCTGAACTGATTGGCCTGGCCGAAATTGAAAATCAAACCGTACTGGAAGATTTGATCCACACGCCAAAACTGAATAACCGGTATGCCATCGTTCACGAGGAAAGTCCCGATTACCGCGGGATTGACGTGGCTCTGCTTTACCGGAAAGATGCTTTTACTGAAATTTTCCACGAAGTTATTCCGGTTGTTTTTCCGGATGATCCGAATTTTAAAACCCGTGATATTTTGCATGTGACCGGTAAAATCAGGAATAAAACGGTTCATGTTTTTGTTAATCACTGGCCATCGCGGATTGGTGGCGACGAAAAAACGGAACCCAAACGGGTTTTGGCCGCTTCGGTACTGAAGAAAAGCGTTGAGTTGGTTTTGGCTGCTAATCCAAAAGCCCGGATCATTATAATGGGCGACATGAACGACGAGCCAGCCAATAAAAGCCTGGAAGAAACACTTGGCGCCAAAGCACCGGGTTCGGGAGCTGAACTGGTTAATTTGATGATGCCCGATGATTCGGCCGGAAAAGGAACATATTTTTATGCCGGAAACTGGAACATGCTCGATAACCTGGTTGTTTCAGAAAGTATATTGAAGGGAAACGGCATGCAGGTTGAGGACGGAAAAGGATTTATTTTCAGCGCCGACTGGATGACTTATACCAATAAAAACGGCGACAAAACACCCAACCGAACTTACGTTGGAAACAAATATGTAGCTGGCGTCAGCGACCATTTCCCGGTGTATTTTAAAATGATTGTGAGGTAACCAAGGAGTTTGAGGAAAATGGAAAATGGGTATCACAAGTTGTTAAATCATCAAATTAATTAACTTTGATTGAAAAAAGAGAAAGATGAATACCGTAGATCGAAAACTGAGATTTGTTCAGGAATTCCTTCGTATTACAGACGAAGAAATTATCGATAAACTTGAACAATTGCTGGTTTCAGAAAGGAAGAAAAAAAAATCAAAAGAACTTGATCCACTCACTTTGAATCAGTTAAATGAAATGATTGACCAATCAGAGGATGATTTTAAGAAGGGAAAATTTAATGAAACCAAAGATCTTCTTAAGAGCGTTGAAACATGGAAATAAAAATACTCTGGTCTGATTCCGCATTGGCTCAACTCGAAGAAATTTTTGATTACCATAAAACTAAAGCCAGTTCTGCTATTGCTCGTAATCTGGTTCGATCTATCATCCAAAAAGCGCTAGTTCTTGAATCAAATCCACTCGTTGGAGTTAAAGAACCTTTGTTATCTGACCGACCTTTTGAATATCGTTACCTTGTTGAGAAAAACTACAAGATTATTTACCGCTTTAATGATAATGTGATCAGAATCAACACCGTTTTCGATTGTCGCCAAAATCCCGTTAAGTTGGAAGGATTAAAAGATTAATGACCTGTTTCAATACCCGAAAAAACATTTGTAAAGCCGCATGGCTGTGCATCTCTACCGAATAAAACATCCGATGGACTTTAAAATCATCTCCGAATATCAGCCAACCGGCGATCAGCCGGAAGCCATCAGGCAACTGTCTGAGGGATTACGGAATGGGACGACGTTTCAGACTTTGCTGGGCGTTACCGGCTCCGGAAAGACCTTTACCATGGCCAATGTCATTGCCGAAGTTCAGCGTCCTGCCCTGGTTTTAAGTCACAACAAAACACTGGCGGCGCAGCTTTATGCCGAGATGAAGCAGTTCTTTCCCGAAAATGCCGTCGAATATTTTGTCTCGTATTACGATTATTACCAACCCGAAGCTTATTTGCCCGTCAGCGATACCTACATCGAAAAAGACCTTTCCATCAACAAGGATATTGAAAAACTTCGACTGAGTACCACCTCATCTTTGCTCTCCGGAAGGCGCGATGTGATTGTGGTTTCGTCGGTTTCGTGCCTGTACGGAATCGGAAACCCGGAAGATTTTCATGCCAATGTAACCGAGGTGAGAAAAGGAGAAACCATCAGCCGGAATGTTTTTCTCCGGAAATTGGTCGATGCCCTGTATTCGCGGAACGAAGTGGAATTCGATCGTGGTAATTTCAGGGTAAAAGGCGACACGGTTGACGTATTTCCGGCTTATGCCGATGTGGCCTTCCGGATTGTTTTCTGGGGCGACGATGTGGAAGAAATTTATTCGTTCGATCCGGTCGGCGGCGGAACCATCGGAGAACTGGACCAAGCCGTGATTTACCCGGCCAACATTTTTGTAACCACCAAAGAACGCATGCAACTCGCCATTCGCCTGATTCAGGACGATTTGGTGAAACAGATCGCGTTTTTTCAGGAAATCGGCAAACCAGTTGAGGCCAAACGCATCCAGGAACGGGTGGAATACGACATGGAAATGATGCGCGAATTAGGCTATTGTCCCGGAATTGAAAACTATTC
>JBBIHV010000108.1:0-3509 GCA_037446835.1 Sunxiuqinia sp.
GGTTAAAATCGCCCTCAGCATCGGCAAGAGCTGTTTTACAGTCCATCATTCCAGCACCCGTTGCTTTACGCAACTTCATTACATCTGCTGCACTAATTTCCATAATATATTGTTTTAAAATGAGTTGTTGAACGATTATTCTTCTGTTTCTTCATCTGAATCTTCTTCATCCAGATCTTCTGTGTCAAGTTCTTCGTCTTCTTCGTCAACGAAATCGTCAGCAACTATTACTTTTTTACCTTTTATTTTTATTTCTTTTTCATCACCGTCTTTTTCGCGTTCAACTTTCCGTTCCGAAAGTCCTTCGCGGATAGCATCGGCCATCACTCTGACAATCAGTTCGATTGACTGTGAGGCGTCGTCGTTTGCCGGGATAACGAAATCGATTCCTTCCGGTTGAGAGTTGGTATCGACCATGGCAAATACCGGAATTCCGAGACGCTGTGCTTCGCGGACAGCGATTTTTTCCTTTAGTACGTCAACAATGAAAAGGGCTGCAGGAAGGCGGGTCAGATCGGCAATACTTCCCAGCATTTTTTCGAGTTTAGCGCGCTGGCGGCTAATCTGAAGTTTTTCACGTTTCGAGAGGTTGTCCCAACTTCCGTCGCGGGCCATTTTGTCGATCGACATCATTTTCTTAACTGCTTTCCTGATAGTCGGGAAATTGGTCAACATTCCACCTGGCCAACGTTCAGTAACGTAGGGCATGTTTACGCCACCAACCAGCTCAGCAACAATGTCTTTGGCTTGTTTTTTTGTGGCAACGAATAAAATTTTGCGGCCTGATTTTGCAATTTGTTTCATTGCCAGGGCAGCTTCGTCGATTTTGACGATTGTTTTTTGAAGATCGATAATGTGGATCCCGTTTTTCTCCATGAAAATGAACGGAGCCATGTTTGGGTTCCACTTCCTTCTGAGGTGACCAAAATGAACACCTGCATCCAATAATTCCTGAAAATTTGTTCTTGGCATCTTTTTACTTTTTTTAAAAAATAATCCCTTGAAAAGCAACCACTGAGTAGTTCCGGCTTTTGTAAAGACGGAAGTCTGAGCAGTTTAGATCCAAAGCAGAATATTTTTGTATTAAAAATACTAACGTTTTGAAAACTGGAACCGTTTGCGTGCTTTTGGCTGACCTGGTTTTTTACGTTCAACCTCACGGGGATCCCTTGTCAAAAAACCGGCATGTTTCAATGCAGTTCTTGATTCGGGATTGATTTCGATCAGTGCTCGTGAAATTCCCAGTCGCAATGCTTCAGCCTGTCCGGTGATACCACCACCATCGAGGTTTACATTAATGTCATACTGACCAGCAACACCTAACAGATTCAACGGTTGCAAAACAACATACTGCAGGATTCCGGTAGGAAAATAATCATTCAAATCACGGTTGTTAATGGTGATTTTTCCTTTGCCATCGCTGATATAAACCCTGGCAACCGCAGATTTCCTACGACCTAACGCGTTTACTACTTCCATTAGTTATTATTTAATTGTATTTAAATCAATTACTTTTGGGTTCTGGGCTTCCTGTTTGTGTTCCGGACCAACATACACTTTCAGGTTCCCAAAAATTTTACTTCCCAGACGATTTTTTGGCAACATCCCTTTAACGGCTTTTTCAACCAGTCTTTCCGGATATTTGCTCAACAATTCGGCAGGGGTCTGTACCCGCTGTCCTCCGGGATAACCTGAATAGCTCAGATAGATCTTGTCGTTCAGCTTATTTCCTGTCAAACGCACTTTTTCTGCATTGATGATAATCACGTTATCACCGCAATCAACGTGAGGCGTGAAGCTCGGTTTGTTTTTTCCCCTCAGAATTTTGGCAACTTTACTGGCCAAACGTCCGAGAACCACATCGGTAGCATCAACAAGAACCCACTCTTTGGTAACCGTAGCCCGGTTTGCCGACACGGTTTTGTAACTTAGTGTATCCACTTGCTTATTTTTAATAAATTAAACACTAAACTCAACAATTTAAATTTCAATCGTTTAGAGAAACAAAGTTTATCAACCCGGAATTGTTGATAAGAATTGCACTCCCAACATTTTCAGTCGTTTATAACAACTGCTGATACGGACAATAATCGGGACTGCAAAAGTATTTTCTTTTTTTTAATTTGCAAAACTTAATTGGCCGGATATTGAAAATTAACACAAAGGTTTTCAAAGGGTAAACGAACCGGGAGCCTGTCGGGTGTTCATTTGTTGTAAATGTCCGGAAGCTCTGCGGCTTTCAGGTCCTAGTTTTTATTCTGAAATACTCTTCGGGCAGATTTTTCGTTTAGATTTGTAGTCCTAACTGCATTTGGCCCGAATGGATAGCTTATCAAAAAAATATATTCCCGGTTATTCCCAAATTTACTTTGGCCTGCTTCTGGCAATGGCTGCCAGCCTGCCGCTGTCGAAAGCCCTGATGAGCATTTTCCCCGGTTTCCTGATGCTGAACTGGCTGATTGAAGGCCATTTCCCGAATAAATTTAAACGCCTGAAAGATCGGAAATCGTTGCTGCTCATCCTCTCTGTTTTCTTTGTTTACCTGCTTGGCCTGCTTTGGACCAACAGCCTGAAATGGGGCCTGCACGACGTGAAGATCCAGCTTCCGCTCCTGGTGCTTCCTTTGGTAATCGGAACGTCCGAAGCCCTCAGCTTTCAAAAACTGAAAAAACTTGTGTATGTATTTTCAGCAGCCGTTGTCGTTGCTTCGCTTTGCAGTGTCTGGGTCTGGCTGGGGTTTTCAGGAAAAGCCATTCACGATCCGCGCGAAATGTCGCTGTTTATTTGGCACATCCGCTTTGCACTATTAATCAACATAAGCATTTTTTCGATGGGCTGGTTTTTCCTGAACCCTGAAAAAAAAGGCATCGCCGAAAAAGTAATTTTAGCAACAGCAATCATCTGGCTGAGCATTTTTCTGGTTATCCTGAAGTCGGCAACCGGATGGGTGGTTTTCCTGATCGTATTAATAGGAGTGGTTTTTCAGGCGGCACGGAAGCTTAAAAATTCTTTTTGGCGATTGGCAATGCTGATCGTTTTGCTTTCCATTTTCCTGATTCCGGCGGTATATATCGGACATATTATCCATCAATTTTACAACATCGAAAAAATTCCGGAAGATATTGTGCATGAACGGACAAGCCGGGGGAACCTGTACCAGCACGATTTTAAAAACAAGCAGCTCGAAAACGGACATTATACCTTTTTGTATATGAACGAAAACGAGATGCGCGATGCCTGGAACAAACGCAGCCAGATAAATTACGACAGTACTTCTGCTTCGGGCTTCAACAAATATGTGCTCATCCGTTATTTAACATCGAAAGGATACCGGAAAGATGCCGAAGGTGTGGAAAAACTTGCTGATTCGGATATTCGGAATGTTGAAAACGGGATGACCAACTATCGCTTTGAAAACCCGGTTTCGTTTTATAACCGCATTTACCAGATCATCTGGGAACTCGATGTGTACCGAAAAGGCGGTGATCCGGCCGGGCACTCGGTTACCC
>JBBIHV010000108.1:3609-13135 GCA_037446835.1 Sunxiuqinia sp.
TGGGAACTCGATGTGTACCGAAAAGGCGGTGATCCGGCCGGGCACTCGGTTACCCAGCGTTTCGAATATTACAAGATGGCTTTTCAGATTATTCACGAAAACTTTTGGTTTGGGCACGGAACCGGCGGATATTTTCCGGCTTACCAGAAGAAATACGACCAGAATCAATTCTTTCAGGATCAGCAATTCCGCCAGCGTTCGCACAACATGTTCCTGAGTTACTGGATCGACTTCGGCCTGATCGGACTCGTTTACATTTGTTTTGCATTGATTGCGCCGGTTTTTCTGGAACAGAAGACAAATAGTTTTCTTCTGATCGTGTTCCTGCTGGTGGTGTTCATTTCGTTCCTGAACGAAGACACGCTGAACAACCACGATGCCATTTCATTCTTTGCATTTTTTTATCCGTTGTACCTGTTCAACGGCCTCATCCCCAACCCTTCTCCACAAGAGAAGGGAGTCTGTTCAGTTGATGACACGAATGTTTAGTTTACTAATGACTTTTATTGAAAATGTCGAATAGAAAATTTTCGCATTCCGGTTCCCAAAGCCCACTCCTTCGGAGGGGGGTGGGGGAGGCTTCAGGGTTAGGGGAGGCTTCTCGTCTTTCTTCCGACTTTTTCTTTCGCGACGTTCTCGATGTTGCTCCTGATTTGCTTGGCAAATACCTGGTTCGCCGGTTCGACGGGGACCGGATTATGAAATACCGGATTACCGAGGTGGAAGCGTACCGGGGGACTGAAGACCGTGCCTGCCACGCCAATAAAGGACGGACGCCGCGCACCGAAGTGATGTTTGGCGAAGGCGGTAGAGTTTATGTTTATTTCATTTATGGCATGTATTGGTTGCTGAACCTGGTTACCGGTGCGGAAAATGATCCTTCAGCAGTTCTCATTCGCGGTATCGAAGGTTTTCCGGGGCCGGGGAGGGTGGGGCGCGAACTTCAACTCGACCGGTCGTTTTACGGCGAAAGCCTGATCACCTCGGAGCGAATATGGGTGGAAGATGGCGAGCCGGTAAACGAAATCCACACTTCCAAACGCATTGGAATTGACTATTCGGGCGAAGAATGGGCCGCGAAATTGTGGCGGTTTTATATTTAGATGAGGCAAGGATTTCATCTTTTCAACCAACCCAAAGGTTATATTTTCCATTGAACTTCTCCAACTTAAAGAAATAGTATGTTAATCCTGAATAACAGGAAAAGGTAACCTCAGCTTTTTGTGTTATAGAATATATTTTGTTATTAATGTGTAAGTGTGTTGATAAACAGGTGTTTGCGAGACGTGCTAAAAATGGGGGGGGCAAAATATATTTTATTATTCATAATTTTTGATTTAAATTAGCCAACAGGCATTATAAATGAAACAAAACTAATGATCAACAAGGGATGAAAGGATTAATGACTATTTTTTTTGTGATTTTGTTTATTAACGTATTTGCCCAAAAAGGAACGATCTATGGCTACGTCAAAGATAAAACGACTGGAGAGGTTCTAATTGGCGCCGTCGTATCGCTTGAGAGTCAAAATATTGGTACAACTACTAATAGCTTCGGTTTTTATTCCTTATCCGTTCCCAATGGGAAACAGCGCATCCGGTTTTCGTACCTGGGATATCAGCCTATGGTGAAAGACATCGCCCTTACGCGTGACACGGCTATCAACATGGAGTTAATTATTCAGGATGCCAAACTGGATGAAGTTACGGTTATTGCAACCCGAAACAACCCGGTTACCAGCAACGAGATGAGCAGTCAATCACTGAGCCTCTCCACGATTAAACAAATGCCGGCTTCGATGGGCGAATCCGATCTGGTAAAAAGCCTTCAGTTACTACCCGGAATTCAGGCCACCAACGAAGGGATAACCAACCTGTCGGTCCGCGGAGGTTCTTTCGACCAAAACCTGTTTTTGCTCGACGGCGCCCCGGTTTATAACCCTTCTCACGCCCTGGGTTTTTTCTCGGTTTTTAATTCCGATGCCATTAAAAGTGTAAAAGTTTACAAGGCAACTTTTCCTGCCCAGTACGGTGGCCGGTTGTCATCAATTGTTGATATCCATATGAAAGAGGGAAACGACAAACAATTGAGCGCCAGCGGCGGACTTGGGTTGATTGCCAGCCGCCTAACGCTTGAAGGCCCGTTAATTAAAAACAAAGGTTCGTTTATTCTTTCGGGGCGATACAGTTATGCCGGACTTACGGCTAATGCCGGTGGTTTGCTCGGTCAAAGTTTGAGGATTGGAAGTCTTATGGATTTTAAGGCCAACAATGAAATCAGTTTTTATGATTTGAACGCGAAGGTCAATTACAAGATCAACGATCAGAACCACTTGTTTCTTTCGGCGTACACAGGCTCCGATCATTTTTACTATTATGCCATCAGCAATAACAGCAGCATGGATTGGGGGAACATGACCGGAACTGCCCGTTGGAACCATGTTTTCAACTCAAGACTTTTTGCCAACGCCATGCTGATTTACAGTAAATACAACTATTCCTACATTTTAAAAGATGATGCCCGGCGTTTCAAATGGTCGTCGGAGCTTCAGGAAATGGATGTGAAGACCGATTTCGACTATTTCCTGAACCCAAACAATCGCATTAAATTTGGGCTGTCTGCTGAAAACCATCATTATTCTCCCGGGAAAGTTGAACCCAGGGACAGTACTTCAATCACCAAACCGTTTACCTTAGACACACAACATGCGATAATTGGCACCGCCTACATCAACGACGAACAGAAAATAAGCAACAGGATTGGAATCGACTTCGGCTTGAGGTATTCAGCCTTTTTTCTGCTGGGCGAAAGTACTGTTTATTCCTACTCTCCGGAAATGGAACGGATTGATTCAGTTCATTATTTCAGCGGCCAACTCGTGAAATTCTACCATAGTCTTGAACCCCGGATATCCTTGAAATACCAGTTAAGCACAAACAGTTCAGTTAAATTGTCTTGGGCCCAAACGGTTCAGTTTCAACACCTGCTGGGTAATTCGTCGGTTGGGCTGCCGTCGGATGTTTGGGTGCCCGCAAGCACCTTCATTCGCCCCCAGACCGCCAGTCAGGTTGCGGCAGGATATTATGCTCAGCTTGACAACAACCGGTACGAATTTTCGATGGAGACTTATTTCCGGAAAATGCATCATGTAATCGATTATCGCGACAATGCCGACCTGTTTCTCAACCCACATGTTGAAACGCAAATTCTTTCGGGCGAAGGGAAATCATATGGGATAGAATTCTATCTGGAGAAAAAAGCAAGAAGAATGACTGGCTGGCTGAGTTACACACTGTCGAAAACCACCCGGCAAATAAACGGGATTAACAACAATCAATCGTATCCGGCCACTTACGACAAGCCGCATTACCTTTCGGTGTTTTTAAAATACCGGTTGTCGCCCACCTGGAGCGCTTCGTCCATCTTCAAATTTACTTCGGGCGGATATGCAACCATTCCGGAAGGTACCTTTAACTATTACGGCGCTGCCTTTAACTATTACACCAGCCGAAACGGGTATCAAATACCGCCCTACCACCGGCTGGATATTTCTTTTAATTATCAGAGCCGGAAGAACGAACACCGCAAATGGAAAACCGAATGGAATTTTGGGATTTACAATGTTTATGACCGCAAGAACATTTTTGCTTTGTTTGTCAAACAGCAGCGAGACGTAAGCGCGAGCGGGACTTATAAAATGTATTTATACGGAATCACTCCTTTTGTTACCTGGAATTTCAAATTCTGATTATGAAGAACATCTTAATATTTATCGCTTTGGCGATTACACTTTCAGGCTGTACTGAAGATTTTAACCTGAAACTTCCGGATGCAGAACCCTTACTCGTAGTTGACGGATTAATTTCTAATAGACCAGGCCCGTATTATATCCAGCTGACAAAAAGTAAGGTTGGGGATATGGCGATGATAGAAGCCAGCAACAAAGAAGTAATCAATCCAGTGAGCGATGCAATAGTAATAATATCAGATGATCGCGGAGAAATCGACACACTTAAATATATTTCATGGGATGAAAACGATTATAGCTACGATTACCAAACAGGAGAAAGTTTCAAAATTATTACAGACCAATCGGGAAATACTATTGATACAATTTTTATCACCGACCCTTATTATTTCAACAACCGAGGTATTTATAAAACTTCGCATCTGAAAGGAATCCCGGGGACAACTTACTTTTTGAATATTAAGTACAACGAGAAAGAATACTCAGCATCTGCCTTTATGCCGCCGGTACCTGAAATCGACTCTGTTGGATATGTTTTGAAAAAGTCAGAAGTGGTTGGGAAAAGCGACAAATATTTTCCATTACTCTACTTTCAGGAGCCTCAGGAAGTCAAAAACTATTACCTGATTCAGTTGGTTAGTGAAATCGGGGCTCATAGCGGTTGGGGAATAAGTGTATGGCAATTCTCTATTCTGTCCGATACTTATCTTGAACCCTATGTAAATGGTCTCAATGTCAGTACAGGTGTCTCTGCAAGTGGTGAAAATTACTACCCAACGTATATGGAGGGAGACTCAATTTATATTGCTTTAAACTCTTTGACCAAAGAAGCATATAACTATTACAAAGTTTTATTGGATCAATTTGACAACGATGGCGGCACCTATAAGCCAACACCCGCTTCACCGCCAACAAACATCAGCAATGGGGGGCTCGGATTTTTCAGAGCCTCGGCCGTTTCAGAGAGTGGAACAAGAATTTCAAGAATTCATTATTAAATTTTATGCCTATGAAATAAGAAATAACAACATTAGAACCTGACTTAAGAGGGGAAGCTGATTTGCTCATCAACTACACTTTCAGGGTAATAAAAAAGAGCATAAAAATGAGCCTGATTTTTTGCATAAAAAATGAAAGGAAAACCGTTAATAGCCTACACATTCTTATTTGCGAAACAAATCAAGCTCACAATGTATAATTAAAAAATCTAAAAATATGAATATTTTAAAATACTGGACAAAAATAATTGTCCTAATTGTTTTTATTTCATTGTACAGTTGCACTAAAGAGAAAATTTCTCCTGATATGAATACCATAACCGATGATGTAGAAAAGGTTATATCTATTTATAAAGCCGGAGACGTGAAAATAGAAACTATCGCAGACCCAAACAACAACAAGATTGAGACTGATGCAAGTGACACTTATAAGAAGAAAATTCTTCAAATTTTAAATAATTACACTAAACAAACAACTTACCTTAAATCAGGTTCAGTCGTATATAATGTTGGGGTAATTAAGGTTGATGACTCCTGTGGCCCGTATTTAGAGCTGGATTACACAATGGATTGTGAGGACTCAGGTAATAACTCTCAACCTTATGGTTGGGTAGGTAAGTGTGACGTAAACAGTTCTGGGAATGTTACTTTACGCATTTGCATGGTCGATCGTGATTACTTTAACAATACTGTTAATAATTATGCTGTATTAAATTTTTCAGCGATCAATAATTGGCAGACTTCAGCAATCAGTGGGCCAAACAGAATTATTGCCCAAATTGATAATGAGGATAGTGGCAATATAAATGGGGGGACAATAGACGGTGTTCCTCTGACATCTTACCAAGAATGGCTCGGCGATTGCCATTTCTACTATGATACTCAATTGGGATTTTATAATTATCCGGCAGTTGCCGGTTCAACTGGTTTCCCTGCTATAGGAATTCATTATGGAGTGTTTGGATCCTTTGGTGCAAATCAGGGGAGAATACATTTGGATGATGAAGATCATAATAATGCAGATGCTCTTTATATACAAAATTATAATAAGAGTACTAATAGTCTAAATCCTACTCAGACAAAGGTTAGCACTGTGAGTGGAATAATTGACCAAGTAGGGAATACAGATTTATATATGAGTCGGGCAATGTAATAAACCTTGTTGGCAGAGTGGCTAAGATAAATCTTAATTAATTATACAGTTTCAATATATTAAAGAAATCAGCCAGATTTCCTGTCTGGCGATTTCTTTAATAGAAAGCAATAATATTACCAGAGATTATTATGAAGCATAAAACAACAATACTGATTATGATTTTCTTAAGCATGTTGTCTTGTGGAAGAACAAGAATGCTTAAAGACGCAAAAAAAACATACGATACAATAGCTGATATTGATTCCCTTGAAATAAAAACAGAGGACGTTGATAAATTAATACAACAAGAACTATATGATGAACTTAGCAGAATTTATCTTATTAGAAAAGTTGCACTCGATCAAGTTATTAATGAGAAAGTGTTATTATTGGAAGCCGGAAAAAGAAATGTTTCTTTACGAGAGCTCAAAGACCAGGTTTATGGTCACAAAATAAACACTAAAAATCTTGAGAAATTTGTTTTGGCAAAAAACTATGCGAGACAAATTGATGAATTAAGAGAAACACTTGTTTTCCACGATATTAAATCAGCAAAAGGTCAAGAAATTTTAACGGCTAGATACAAAGATTATCTTCTAAATCATTTTATTGATTCTTTGAAATGCCTTCATCACATTTGCATAAAACTAAAACCACCAAAATCCCCAAAAATTACGATTGATAACTTAATTGTCCATTATAAAGGCAATTTAAACGCTAAAGTTACTTTTCTGGTAATATCTGATTTTGATTGCCACATGTGTAGAGAAAGCAATCCGTTTTTTGAAAAACTGTTTTCTGAATATAAAGGTAAAGTACGCTTTGGTTTTACACATTATTCATCTTACGTATCTAATTCTGCAATTGCATCAGAATGTGCTTCAAATCAAGATAAGTTTTGGGAAATGCACGATTCTATTTTTATAGCAAAGCTTATCCCGGATTCAGTTGCGCTGTTCCGCATAGCTAAAAATTTGAATTTAAATATGAATACTTTTGATAATGATTTTAAAAACAAAGCTCTTTCCGATAAAATTCATGACAATCTCTTGAAACTGGAATCAGCAGGAATTTATGGCACACCTACTATAATGATTAATAATCAGTTAGTTTTTAATTCAACTTCGCTTAATGAGATCGAAAAAATGCTTAAAGAGGAAATTAAAAAGGTAGAATAGTCGCAAGTTTGATTTGCAACTATAAGTTTTTCATAAATGTCAGTTTAGTAAGTGGCGCCGGGGATTCCATCTTTGAAAAAGAGATGGAATCCTTTGTCAAAAGCCAGCAGATCAAAACCTTTTGAGCAAAAAATCCGCATTCAGCAGCACAAAAAATCCGTAGCTATACGACAAATCTCCGGTTTGAGTATCGAGGTACGATTCAACCTGGAACGCGACCTGTGCATCTTTTGCAATTTTCTTTTGCCAGAAGTATTTGGCTGCAACCATCGAACGGTCGGCCTGGTTGAAAGCTGGATTAATGTCGGAAGCCGACTGGTACAAAATCCGCCCTTTCGGGGCAATAAACTGATAAGCATTCCAGTAACTCAGCGAAATACGCGAATGCCGGGTTTGGGCGCTGGTTTCGATCAACCAGGCGTGACCATTGTTAAAAGGCAGGCTGTTCGTTCCTTTAGTCACGGCATCGTAGCCCAGCCAGTAACCGTTCAGATGAATGGTCTTTACTTTCTCGCCCACGTTCATTGCCAGTTCCCAACCGGCAGTAAAATTGGCATGAGTCTGAACCCGTGGACGCGGCCCGTTTGGATTACTATTGATTTCGCCGCCCTGGTGGTAAAACAAAACCTGAACCGGGATTTTCAGGCTTAAAGCAGAATTTTGATACGCCCGGTAATCGCCCGTCAGACCAAAAGTAAAATGCTCCTGAAACGGATCGTTCTTTTGAATAAACTGCTCCCAGTTCACCCAGGTTTGGGCATTCAATTTTTTTCCGGAATAAAGGAATTGCAGGCCACTTTCCGGTTTGCCGGTATAAATCCGTTCGGGTTCCCAAAGCTGTTCCAGCAATCCGTGCGCGTTGTTTTGATTGAGGTTCCCAACAACCGCCGAAAAGCGATCAGTAAAGTTGTAGCGCATCGAAAACCAGGGGAGCGCATCCGAAACCTGATCGCGTCCGCTGTATTTGAGCAAATGAACGCCCGCTTCGATGTACAAACCTTCGGACGGCGAAAAAGTCAGTTTAGGACGCAGCAGAAATCCGGGCAGCGTATATCCTTTCACGAAATTTCCCTGATATTCATTGTTGTCAAAAAATCCGATGCTTTCGATCCTGAAATTCAGGGCGCCGGTTTCAGTGGAGTCGGCCAGTTTGTAGGGCTGGTATAAGCTCGCAAGCGACTGGGCATTTAGTAGATTCGCTAAAAAGATCAGGAAAAGTATGGATGTGATTTTTTTCATGAGTTTGTAATTTATTTTTAGCACAGAGAACACTGAAGAAACACACCTGCCCGCCAAGGGCTTGTCAGGCGGGGAGTTGGCAGAGCAATTTTCTTCTCTGTTATCTCGGTGAAAACTCCTTTACTCTGTGGTTATATTTTATCTGATTTTCTTCGGAACAATCAACCGGTCATACAAAAATAACAGAATAGCAGCACTTGCAGCCACCGAAGCATAAACCATCCAAATGGATGCCGGATGATAATTGTGCCAGAGCATATCGGTGAGTTGTTGCTGGCTGAGGCTCATTTGTTTGGCCGCTTCGTTGAAATAATCGGTTTTGGTGAACGAATCAGAAATTTCAGGAATGGATAAGCCACGTTTCAGAACCTCTGCTTTCAGGAGGAAAAGTTTGTCGGCCACTTTTTCGTAAGGAGCGCCCGAAAGATAACCGGCAATCTGGTGCCCCAGCGCGATGGGCAAAAACGACGAGCCCATGTAAAGCGCTTTCTTATCGGCCGGGGCGATATTCCCGACGTATTCGGTGTATTTGGGAGAGCTGCCCATTTCGCCCAGGCTGAAAATCAGCATACCGAACAAAATAATCCAGCCACTCTGAAACGAAAACATCAGTCCGAGACCACCAGCCAGAACGAGAGTGCCGCCAATCATGGCATGTAGCGCGCGGAAGCGCATCACAAAAGTAGAAACCATAATCTGGAAAACGATGATGAAGAAGGCGTCCATACTCCCCAGGGTGACGGCCGAAATGGTTGCTAAACGTTGTGACCGGGCCTGAAGGCGACGCTTCGGCTGTTCTGATTCGCGGCCTCGAAGGCTTTTCGGGACCAGGCCGCGTGGGGCGCGAACTTCAGCTCGACCGGTCGTTTTATGGCGAAAGCCTGGTCAATTCCGAAAGAATCTGGCTTGAAGATGCCAAACCGGCAACCGAAATCCACACGTCCAAACTTATTGGGATTGAGTATTCCGGAGAAGAATGGGCAGGGAAATTGTGGCGATATTATTTGTAAATTGAAATTTTTCTGAACCGTTGGCTGAAGCCCGCTGACAAAAAGATAGTTCTCCGATTGACAAATTCGTTATTTGAAATCGACGGATCAGTGAAAAGGGAAAGACTTAAAAAACAACTGAACAACGCAGCAGGACATGTCCCCTAACAGCGGGACGGCTCACCGACCGGCAGGACAGCGATATTTTCAGCAGGACGATGATTTCCATCAGCGCAGTA
>JBBIHV010000109.1:0-13124 GCA_037446835.1 Sunxiuqinia sp.
CTTGATAAAATATTTTTGTGACACAGAGTTCCACCGAGGAAGCACAAAGTTTCACAGAGTTTAATTCAGTTGAATAGATATTAAATTCTTTGGAACGAAACCCTAAATAGATTTTTGGATCAATGTATTCGTTGAACGATTCGTGGGTAAAGAGCGACAGGAAAGGGGTGATACCTGTTCCTCCGGCAATAAATACGGTGTTTTCTATACAGTGTGGCTGTTGGAACAGGTCGCCGTAAGGTAGTTTCAACCATACTTCTGATCCAACTTTTAATGATTTTTCCATTTCCCGGGTGAATGCTCCTTTTACCGCATAAGTAATCTTGATGGTTTCTTGGGATGGGTTGCTTTGCATGGAGAAACAACGCGATTCGGGCCACTGTCCGGAGCCATCGTATTCTTCATCAATGGCAATGTGCAGGAATTGTCCCGGGGCATATTTATACCTTCCGTTTAATGACTTAAATTCAAGTGTGTATATTCCGGAGAATGGATTATTGATGGAGATTAGTTCGGATTTGTATTTTTTTTGTAACATTCTAATTACACGAATTTAGACGAATTATCACGAACACGAATTAATTGACGATACGTTTGTAAGTTAATGATTGTGTGCCAAAGTTGATATGTTTTGTTTTACTATTTATTTCTGCCTAATTGCGGCAGCGCCGCTAAAATATTTGTAGAAAAAAGCCAATGGATAGCAATGTAAGGTGCAGCGCACCGAAACAAAAATTGCGAACCAGAATTTCGGTGCTCTACACCTCTGTTGATTGTATTGCATCATTTATGCTACAACTATTAACGGTGCTCTGCACCTAAAATGATTTCGTTTATTCCTGATTAGCGGCAGAGCCGCATGATATTTGTAGTAAAAAACGATTGAAAGCAGGAAAGGTGCAGCGCACCGAAAGATTTATTCCCAACGTATGTCCTCAAAAAAATCGAATACATATTCATCCCTGAATTCAATCTCATTTTTACGGAGTATTTCCAAATATTCTTCCCTGAATGATTTTTTCTGATGATGAATCTCCTGATTTATGATGTATTTTATAACTGCATCAATTTGAGAATGAGAATATGTGAATGCCCCATATCCTTTTTGCCATTCAAATTTGTATTTCGACAAGTTTTCCTTTGTGATCCACGCATTACTTGAAGTTTTAATTTCTTCAACCAGATTTGGAATTAGTTGATTAATATGATAGCCAATAAAAATATGGATATGGTCGGGCATTACATTTATAGCCAAAAGTTTGTGTTTGTGATTTTGAACAATACCGGTTATATACATTTCCAATTCATTTTTCCATGATTTTTTGATCAAGGCATCTCTGTTTTTTACTGCAAATACGAGTTGAAAATAACACTGTGAGTATGTGTTTGCCAATCTAAAATATATTACGGTGCCCTGCACCTTATGTGTATATTATCTTATTTAAGCTACAAATATAGCCGGTGCTCTGCACCTTTTCCATCATCCAATTCTTCGTGTAATTCGTTCTAATTCGTGAAATTTTTCACAAAAGAATCAAGTATTTCCTCCACATATATGAACATTTCCTTCGTCAAACCCGGATAGGTACCAAGGAAAAAAGTGTTGTTCATGATGTAGTCGGTGGTGTTGAGGTGATCGGCAATACGGAAATTATGGTTCATAAAGCCGGGTTGTTTGGTGATGTTGCCTGCAAAGAGGTTGCGTGTTTCGATGAGTTTTGCATTCAGGTGACCTGTGAGTTCATCGCGTTTGAACGGAGCGCTTTCTTTTAAAGTCACAATAAATGCGAACCATGCCGGATCGGCATATTCTGTTGCTTTAGGTAAAATAAAATAGTCAGGATATTTAGAGAAAATTCGAGTCCACTCATTGAAGTTATCTTTTCGCCGTTCACAAAAATGAGGTAGTTTGTCAATTTGAGCTACGCCAATAGCTGCCTGAATGTCGGTCATTTTTAGATTATACCCAATCTCGGAATATACATATTTATGATCGAAACCGAAAGGCAGGTTGCCAAACAATTGAGAAAAACGTTTGCCACAGGTGTTGTTTTCGCCTCCGGCACAATAACAATCGCGTCCCCAATCGCGGAAGGCGCGAACCAATTGCGCCAATTGCGGATCGTTGGTACATATCGCTCCACCTTCGCCGGTTGTAATGTGATGGGCTGGATAGAAGGATATAGTAGAAAGATGTGCGTAGCTTCCTGTCTTCTTTCCACGGTATTCACTGCCAAATGCATCACAGTTATCTTCAATCACCCACAAGTCATGTTCTTGCGCCAGTTGCATTACCGTATCAATGTTAAATGGATTGCCTAAGGTATGCGCAATAAAGATGCAGCGTGTCTTTGGAGTGATTGCTTTACGCATCATCTCCACATCGATGTTGTAGGTAGGGATTTGCACATCGACGAAAACAGGGATTAAACCGTATTGAATGATTGGGGTAACGGTTGCCGGGAAACCTGCTGCAACGGAAATAACTTCATCTCCAGGTTTTAAACGTTTATCTCCCAGTTTTTCGGATGTTAAGGCTGAAAAGGCCAATAGATTGGCAGAGGAACCGGAGTTGGTTAGAAGAACATGTTCTACTCCCAAAAATTCCCCAATCTTTTCAGAGAATTGTTCGGAGAAACGACCTTCGGTTAACCAAAAATCGAGTGAAGCTTCAACGGCATTCACTAGTTCTTTGGAGTCGAAGACACGTCCGGCATAGTTAACACGTGATTTGCCGGGGATGAATTCCTGCTTTTCGTGAATTGTTTCCATCATTCCATTGACGCTGACCCTGGATAAAATACGAAGAACTTCGGAAATTTTTGATTTCTTTAAAGTCCCAACTTTCTTAAGCGAAATCCGTTGTGGATTTATCGTGATCACTTTGTCACATCGAATGATACTATCCTGTTTAATCGTACCAGTTTGTAAATGAGCCTGGCTAAACTTGACAGCGTATTCGCTCCATATATAATTATCGATTTCGGATGTAACGAATGCAACGATCAAATCGTTTTGCATGTCAGTTTCACCAACGACAATAGCTGGCCTGTATTTTGAGCCTTTCAGGTTTGAATATGGGAAATCGATCAAAACAATTTCGCCAATATTAAATTTATTTGAGTCCAAAATAAT
Source organism: Sunxiuqinia sp. (assembly GCA_037446835.1). Lineage (GTDB taxonomy): Bacteria > Bacteroidota > Bacteroidia > Bacteroidales > Prolixibacteraceae > Aquipluma. The sequence goes on from JBBIHV010000109.1 coordinate 3,136, forward strand.
CCTCCCAATTTATGTTTTTATCATTCTCTTCATCAAGAAATGCGCTCAATCCAATGGCTTCAAATTCAGCTTCACTGCTGATTGAACCACTTTTAAATTCCTGCGTCGGAATAAGACCATTGTCTTGTTCTTCCGGTTCAACGACGATAGTTAGGCGCGCTTTTCTTACTTTTTCAGGCATTGCATCGAGTAAAGTAATTATGCCATTTTGATAATTTGCTTTTATTGCTATCATGATATGATTATTATTACGAATTATACGATTTTGTTAGACGATATAACTCAAAGTTTGACACAAAATTTCACGAAGTATTTTTAAGTTGCGTTGTGTTAATTTGTGTGACTGTGCTACTTTTTAACTGAAATATTGATTGATTTGGTTCATTGTTATTTTACGGATGTTTTTACCGGCAATATAGGCCTTATTCCAATCGACAATGCTTTTTAAAGTGGTTCCGATATTCCATTTCGGAACCCATCCCAGTTCGGCTTTGGCTTTGGAGCAATCGAGTTTCAGGTAATTGGCTTCGTGGGGTTGTGGGTTGGTATCTACTTCGTAAGAAGCATCTTCTTCCCACATTTCACAAATGGTTTTGGTGATCCATTCCACGTTTTGAGCGTCGCTGTCGTCGGGACCGAAGTTCCAGCCTTGAGCATAAGCAGCGCCTTCAATATAAAGTTTTGCTGCCAACATCAAATATCCGGTCAAAGGTTCCAAGACATGTTGCCACGGGCGAATCGCATACGGACTTCTGATTTTCACTTTCTCCCCTTTTGAAATAGCGCGAATGAAATCAGGAATTAAGCGGTCATCCGCCCAGTCGCCGCCACCTATTACATTGCCTGCACGTGCGCTTGCTACAGCCACTCCATGCTTTTCGAAATCTTTTGGATTGAAATAAGAGTTGCGGTAAGCCGAAGTAACCAATTCGGAGCAACCCTTGCTATTGGAATAAGGATCGTAACCGCCCATGGGTTCGTTTTCGCGGTAACCCCAATGCCATTCCCGGTTCTCGTAACATTTGTCGGTAGTTACATTTACAATTGCTTTTACTGAAGAAGTATTCCGTCAGGTTTCCAAAAGATGAACGGTTCCCATCACGTTAATGGCATAAGTTTCAACCGGATTTTTATATGATTCACGAACCAAAGGTTGAGCAGCCATGTGAATGACGATCTCGGGCTGCACCTTTTGCATCACGCTTTGCAAATGATCCAGATCACGGACATCGCCAATAAAAGAAGTTATTTGTTCTTCAATTTTCGCTTCTTTAAAAAGACTTGGATTAGTTGGCGGATCGAGAGCATAACCATAAACGTCAGCTCCGAGTTGTTTCAGGAGTAAACACAACCAGGAACCTTTGAAACCCGTATGGCCGGTGATCAATACTTTGCGTCCTTTATATATTCCATTGAAAAGATTTTCCATATTTTAAAAGTTAGTTACACAGAGTTCCTCAGAGGAAACACAAAGTTTCATAGAGTTTTTTGAATTTGAGTTACACTGTGATGCTCAGTGTATAACTCAGTGGGACTCAGTGTCCCCTTTTCGTGAAATTCGTATTTATTACCAGCGGATCCAGGGCGCTTTTCCCTTTTCAATCAGTTCTTCGAGTTGGAATTTGTCACGCTGTGTATCCATAGGTTTCCAGAAGCCTTCGTGTTTGTATGTGTAAAGTTCTCCGGCGCTCGCCAGCCCTTCTAATGGTTCACGCTCAAAAATGATTTTATCACCATCCGGAATAAAATCGAAAACATCAGGCTGACAAACAAAGAAGCCGGCATTTATCCAGGCTCCGTCCCCTTTTGGTTTTTCCTGGAAAGCAGTGACTTGCTGTCCTTCCAGTAAAAGAGAACCATATCGGCCCTCGGGTTGTACTGCAGTCATAGTAATTGCTTTGCCATGGTTTTTGTGGAAGTCAATCAGCTCTGGAATGTTGATATCTCCTACGCCGTCGCCGTACGTCAGCATAAAAGGCTCATCGCCCACATATTTTCTAACCTTTTTGATTCGTCCACCGGTCATGGTTTCCAATCCGGTATCCACTAATGTTACTTTCCAGGGTTCAGCCTTGTTGTTGTGGTGGATTGTTGTATTTGTTGCCATATCGATAGTCAGATCGGAAGTATGCAGGAAATAGTGAGCAAAAAATTCTTTGATCATATATCCCTTATATCCGCAAAGGATTACAAATTCGTTGAATCCATAATGCGAATAGATCTTCATAATGTGCCATAGGATTGGTTTTCCGCCTATCTCTACCATGGGTTTGGGTTTCAATACTGTTTCTTCCGAAAGTCGGGAGCCAAGTCCACCGGCGAGGATTAATACTTTCATGATAAATTTATTTGTATTCGTTTTTATAAAACTAATTAAGCCATTTTGCAAAATAACCAATCATGCCCCGCCAGCGCAGATTTATTCTCTTTGCATTTTAACTGCTGAACTATGATTTTTATTCAATATGCTTTTGAAATTTACTCCTTTTTGTCGCCGAACGATGGCCTGTTCTATCTGTGTAATCCGTTTATATCGGTGTTATTTGTGTCGAATGTAATCTATTTTAATCCCCTGCCCGCCTATTTAGGTCTTATGCGGGGCAGGCGGGGTGTCATCCGTGAAAAATGTACTTCGCGGTTATAGCATTTCGAACGCAGTATGTAGCATTACGAACGCAGTTGGTAATTTTACGAACGATACTCGTGATATAACGAATCAGATTTGAGGCGCTTCAAACGGGATTTGTACCCGATCGACTGCGGCTTGTGATGTTTATAATAAGACTTGTGGCGTTACGAATGCCGGTTGTATGGCATCGAACGAAGCTTGTGGCGTTACGAACCGTGTTTGTGGCCTTTAGAATGTCCGTTGTACCGTTAAGAATTCCGGTAGTTGGTTTACGAACACAATTTGTGGGCATTCAATCGGTGTTTGGGGTATTTTGAAAGAACAGGGGAGGAGCGCTTTCCTCCCACTGTTCGTAGTAACTTTCCCTTAGCTTGGGGATACGGGGGGCACCGGAGTACCATTTGCCGGTTCTTCCGTCCCGTTTTCTTTCGGTTTCGATACGCGCCGCACCTTTTTCTTCAGTTCCGTGAAGGTATATTCCGGAATTTTAAAAGTATTGGTGTCACGGTACAGGATCTTGCCGGTCTGGCAGATCCGCTTCATGGTGGCGTACAAACTGTTGGTCAGTTCCAGGTTTCCATCCACCAGCGCACGGCGGTTGGTTTGAATCCGGTATTGTTCCTGCCGGTCGGCGCTGAGTGATACCAGGGCCTCATTCAGCTTGGAGTTCAGGTCTTCCGAAAAGCCCTGTTCCGTGAGTTCAGCCTTGTATTTGTTCACGTTGTACAGCACATTTTTCAGGCGGTCGATCACCTTTTCCGGATCCTGGACATTGATGCCCTTCCGTAAATCGGATAATCCAAAATCGGTAGCCGAGAGGTTAATCGAGCCGTCGGCCATTTCGAGGTAGCCGCCCAAATAGCTCGCATAACCCGACAAGGCATTCAGGGTTGTTGCAATCCGGGCTGTAATTTTTTTGCGCTCGGCCGTTTCCGATTGTGGTGAAACCAGATCTTCAACCTTCGTAATCGCTGTTTCGTAGTTGGTAACGAATTCTTCGTTAAACCTGGGAGAGAAGCCTGTAAAATCAGGCAGGTCGCGTTTCATACTCAGAGCAACATACCGGCAAATAGGCGGCAGTTCCTCGTCTTTGCAGTTGTAACTGCGGGGTGATTTTGAATTCATAAAAGAAAGGTGTTTGTTAATTGAAATTGGTTAACTCATTGAAATGACATGAGTTTATTCAAATTTAACAAATAATATTATTCAAGTCAAGTACCTGTTGAAAATAATTTAACAACTATACAGTAAAACGTTAAACGGGTTACGAGTTATGGGTTGCGGGTTACGGTGTTGTCGTCCCCTTGTGTTCTCGTCATTGCGAGGCACGAAGCAATCTCTGTGTTTTCTTTGTGTTCTTTGTGGTAAAACGGGTTACGGGTTGCGAGTTACGGTTTGTCGTCCCCTCGTGTTGTCGTCCTGTCGTTTCCTCGGCGTTCTCTGTGGTAAAATGGGTTGCGGGTTTCGGGTTACGAGTTACGTCATTGCCTTGCTGCGGATTGGTTTTATTTATTCAGAATTGCAATGAGATCATCTTTGAGTCCTGGCAAGTCAGTTTTAATAATTTCCCAAACAATATCCACATTAATTCCAAAATAATGGTGGGCAATTATATTGTGTAAAGAATATATCTTTTGCCAGTTGATTTGCTCATTCTTTGTTTTAAATGCATCGGTTAATTTGCCAACTTCTTCTCCAATAACAATAAAGTTCATCATTGCAGCATCAAAATCGCGATCGTTTTGATAGAGTTCTTCAGCTGAATGATAATTGGAAGTATATCTGATAATCTTCTCAATCGTTTCGAGCATTGAGAGGAGTATGTAATAATCCTTATTAAGCATAGATTGCATCTTTTAATACCAAAGGTCTAAAAATGGGTTTAATCCATTTTTTAGAGCAAATATCTACTTCTTTATTAAAGCTCGATTGCAGGTATTCTTTTAATTCCAGTTCAACCTGATATAGATTCGGAGTCTCGGACTCAAATTCGACCAGAATATCAATGTCACTTTGGTCAGTCTGTTCGTTTCGGGCAAAAGAACCGAAAAGCCCAATTTCGGAACAATGAAAATGTTTCCGGAGATACGATTTATTCTTTTTAAGGAACTGAATTATTTCATTCGACGTCAACATATCCTGGCTATTTTTCTGAAGTAAAGATATCAAATTTTGAGATTCATGTGACAGGCCCACCATAAAGTAATAGCCCCCTTTAACTCCCCCCAAGGGGTGAGGACCTGGAATCCGGATGTTAAGCTATAGTTTATACACATTTTCATCTGCTTCCTTCACCATGTTCCTCAAATCCACGATCAGCTTCGCATGTTGCTGAATGAAGGTCCCGTCGAAGGCCGAGTGATCCGTGGTGAGTACTACCAAATCGGCTCCGGAAAGGGTTTCGGCGGTTAAGCCAACAGATGTCCAGGCGCTGCCGTCGTGTGAATGTACCTGCGGGATGTACGGGTCGTAGTAGTACACGATGCCGCCTTTGTGAGCTACGATATCCATAATTTCAAGGGCCGGTGATTCGCGTTGCTTTGTCTTTTATTGTCCGGGGAGGATTTTATATGTTGAACCGGATCTGGATATAGCTTTTAATTTGCTCCCATATATTCATGATTAACTCACAATGTTTGTTCAGGAGGTTTAATCCGTCGATTACCTCATCGGTAATAAAAGGATATTCGTGTGTAATCATGTTTCGTGTTTCGCGGAGCAACATCCAGTCTTCAGCACCGGGTAGAATTCCAAGTTGTTCAAGTTTAGCCAACCTATCGATAAATGGCAAACTGTTTATGTCTTCGCCAAGGTTTTCAAGAATTGCCGGAAATAACTTTCCTCCCATGCTGTCCTGCATTTTCGAAAAGCGGAAAATTAGCTGGTCAAAGAAGCTCAATACTTCCGGCTGTAACCGTAAATAGTTCTCCCGGTCGAGCGGGAAATACATTTTTGTTTTTTCCCGGGCAAAATTCATCCGTTCGCTGTGTATCGTACAAAGCAAAATAGCTTCGTTCAATTTGTCTCTTTTTTCACTTGTCATAATTCTACTTTTTGACGGATAATGGAACGATAGAAATTTTTCTTTTGCCGTGTATTTTCATTATCAAAAATAACATCAATCTTCCGGTCTCCAATTTCTGCTTTTAGTTCTGCCAGAAAGCGAATTTTTGTTTCCACTACGAAAATTGTTTCATCGGCATGGGATATAAATAAGTCGATATCGCCACCTTTTTTCTGATCGTCGGTTCTGGAACCAAACAAATAGACGATAGCTTTCTGCCCAAAATGTTTTCTGGTAAGTTTATTGATTGAGGCTATCTGAGACTGAGTTAAACGCATGAATCGAAGATACAAAAAAATTAGACTGATTAAATTTGATTCGATGAATACGTATCATCATTCAACCCTTTCAGGTTTATGAGTTAGTAGTTACGTATTGCGGGTTGTTGTTTCTTCGCTTTTATCCACAGATTGCACGGATTAAAACACAGATTTTCACTGAGGAAGAAAGCGGTTATTAGCTACGGGTTGCGGGTGTAAAAGTTATCGTGGTTGTAATTGTTGTAATTGTTGTAATTGTTGAATGGTTATCGCCCCGTCGCCTCATCGCTTCTTCGCTCTTTAGGCTTCCGTCTTCTGTCTTCTGTCTTCCGTCTTTTTCACCACAGAGGCCACATAGGAAATCATTGGTGACGGATTAAAATTTTTGGAAACCTCTGTTTGCCTTCATTTTGTTGAACCTCTACGAGGTTCTTCTTTTCAAGGGCATGTATTTTCCTACAATACTATATCTTTCCGATTTTATCGGAACGGGCTCTACGGAGAACGTTCCGCGTAGCGCCCGCCTGACGGGACGGGCAGGGATAAACATTGATTTTATTCGGCTACTAATGATTCAAGATTCAACATTCCTTCCGCCTTATCGCTTCATCGCCTCTTCGTACCATTCGTATCAATTCGTATCAATTCGTGATTATCGTATCGTTCTTTACCAACCCGGCAGCGTTTAACGAACCTGTCGGCGTTTAAATTTCCGAACCAGATTCCACCGGGAAGAAAAAGAATCAAAACCTTAAGATACAACTTATAAATCTTTTCGTTTGCTTCCTTAATCATGTTCCGAAGGTCAACGATCAGCTTCGCATGCTGCTGAATGAAGGTTCCGTCGAAGGCCGGGTGATCCGTGGTGAGTACTACCACATCGGCTCCGGAAAGGGTTTCGGCGGTTAAGCCAACAGATGTCCAGCCGCTGCCCTTGTGCGAATGCACCTGCGGGATGTACGGGTCGTAGTCCACAGATTACAGTCCGCGAATTACACGAATTTACACGAATTAAAGCGGATTAGGGATATTTGCTGTGCCGTCGAGAATACCGGTAATTATTTGTTTAATGCGATAACTAATCCATTGGTCAGAAGGCGCTTCGCATATCCAGGCAATTTCCTGTATTTTTTCAATAGGGAACTGTTCAAGGATTTCTGCCGCATTGATTGGATTTACCCAAAGGTCTTTTTCCGCTGCATCGTTGAGTATGTTTTCCCAATTAAATGAAAGAATTTCACATATAAGTAATTAGAACAATTTATTGTCGTATTTTCAAATATACTCACCCCAACGTCCGCGTTGCGGACGTTTTGCCCCTCTCTCGCGAGAGAGGGGCAAAGCCCCGAGCATTCGGGGCGTGGGGTGAGTCGAGATAAAAATGCAATTTAAAGTGCGACATTATTTCATTCCCTTTACTTATATACCATATCCACCACATCTGTTGGGTGAATATCTTCCCAGTGCAGTTATTTTATTTGACAGGATATTGTATAAATTATCGGTCCGTTCAAAGAGTTTTGTGGGCTCAGGTGTTCCGCTACGAAAGGGTACATCGTTTACAAAGTCGAGTTTTAACGCATGTTCCTCCTCAAAAACAAATATACGGGCATAGCCTTCGTCAGCGACAGCAATTTCGAATGAAGTATCGGATTTCTGAAACGCATTTATCACCGTGTTTACTTGTGATTTAAAACTGGGGCTGTTATTCAAAAAGAAATCAAGATCATCAGAGTAACGATGATTCAGATAAGCCCGGCTTAAAGCTGTTTCTCCGGTAAGATAAAATTCAACAGGGAGTTCAGCAATAATTTTAAGTATTTTGTCCTGAAGCGGATACAGTATATTTTGATAATAATCGTCGTGCATTTTTATAATATAATCGTCGTTGAGCAGGAAATAACCGTTGAATAGTTGAGTCGTTGAGCAAAGCAAGCAGATTTTGTTTGCCAATCAGTTTGGTCAACTCATACCATTTTAAGCTGCCAAGCGCTTTTATAAATAGCTGGTTGTCGTTGGTGAATGTTTCAACAGGGGTCTGAAGTATCCGTTGGGTTATTTCAATACGGCTGTTTTCGGGTATATCCCAAAGCATGGCATATATTTTTGCATCCAATCCGGGTTGCATTTTATTTTCTTGTTTTTGTAAAGATACGAATTACACAAATTGATACGAATTACACAAATTACGCGAATTAGGATGGATTAAATGGATTATTCCCATTCGTCGGTAAGCACATTCTCTACCGGGACCCCTTTACTGATTAATGTTTGTTTAAAAGCTTTGATCATAGCAGGAGGGCCAGAGATAAAGTAGTTGCTCTGAGTCCCGTTTTCGATGAAGATTTTTACAATGTCGAGGATTCCGTCGGTGTCTTGATAAAATATTTTTGTGACACAGAGTTCCACCGAGGAAGCACAAAGTTTCACAGAGTTTAATTCAGTTGAATAGATATTAAATTCTTTGGAACGAAACCCTAAATAGATTTTTGGATCAATGTATTCGTTGAACGATTCGTGGGTAAAGAGCGAGAGGAAAGGAGTGATACCTGTTCCTCAGGCAATAAATACGGTGTTGGTTTTGTAGTAAAATGCGAATTACACGAATTATTGCAAATTACGTGAATTATTTCCAGTCGTCTATAAGGACGTTACCTGCCGGAATACCTTTAGAGCTTATAATGTTTCCATTATTGGTTGACTTGATAAGCTTCCACAAAATTTAAACAAGCAATGGCTTCGGGTGTATGAAATGAATATTGATCGAATAGCTGGTGTACTTTCAGCCGGGCAATGGTTTCGGGTCTTGTTAATATGCCGGTTTCGAAAAGCGTTAAGGTTTGGTATAGGGTATCATTGGCAACCGGACCTGTTACAATATCGTATCCATGAGGAGTGTCGTTGGAACGGTTAAATAAAATGAAATCGAGCCACTCTTCGGTTGCAACATGAAATATTTTTGTTTTCATCTGAGGAATATGAATGAGATCGTCTGCTACAAGATAACAATTTACGATGGCTTTTGCTTTTCGTCCTACACGTTTCATTTTTATTAAAGCCCATCTTTCAGCTTGTTCCACACTGGATGTGAGATAAAATCCTTTGCCAAAATCGAGCAAGCGTTGCTGCTCCAAAATTATGGGATGTTCAATGGTCTCAATACTTCCGTGATAGAGGATCATGTGGGCGATTTATAAATTCTGTGATTTCGGCAATCAAATAATTTTTACTTTGCGTATGTAATACTTCGAATCCTGAGGCTAAAAAATTAAAAACACCGGCATGTCTGAAATCAGCCAAAGCCCTGGTTCCCGAAATACCTTTAGCGCTTCGATAACTTTCGAGGCAAAACAACTGAAATGCCTGAACTGGCATTATTTTTTTTGATTGTTTATACATAATCGGGTAAGATGAATCGTTTGTACTCTTTTTCATCAATCAACATCTCAAACAATTTCTCATCACTTAAATGCCAAAGTTTAGAATTTTCATCAACCAATAAACGATATAAAGCCGAATTATACAAATAAGCTATCGCCCCTTCGAAATCAAGATTCCTGCGCTCCATAATCAGCCCGACCATATCGCGAATCTTTAATTCAACCAATGCATCAAATTCGATTTTGTTCATAAAAATTCTTTTTGCGAAGATAATCAATAGAATACGTATTGCATTCTTCCGGATTATAAGAATTACAATAAAACCGAATTAAAGGAATTATTCCCATTCGTCGGTAAGCACATTCTCTACCGGGACCCCTTTACTGATTAATGTTTGTTTAAAAGCTTTGATCATAGCAGGAGGGCCAGAGATAAAGTAGTTGCTCTGAGTCCCGTTTTCGATGAAGATTTTTACAATGTCGAGGATTCCGTCGGTGTCTTGATAAAATATTTTTGTGACACAGAGTTCCACCGAGGAAGCACAAAGTTTCACAGAGTTTAATTCAGTTGAATAGATATTAAATTCTTTGGAACGAAACCCTAAATAGATTTTTGGATCAATGTATTCGTTGAACGATTCGTGGGTAAAGAGCGA
>JBBIHV010000110.1:0-5108 GCA_037446835.1 Sunxiuqinia sp.
CTCAAACCGGCAAATTGCAGGTGAATTACCCCATTTTGTCAGTTCATGTTCAGGATAATATCGGTATTATTGCACTTCAAAATTAATTCTTAGCATGTCGGATAATTCAAAAGGAATTTTATTAACACTGGGCTCTGTTGTCTTTTTTGCCCTGATGGCCGTTTTGGTGAAGGCAATTCCCAATGTATCGAGCTACCAGACTACATTTTTCAGGTTCGCCATTGGGGTGGGCATTGTTGGTGTTTTGTCGTTGTTTGGGGTCATCCACCTCAAGTTTAACGATAAAATTGGCTTATTCTGGCGCGGTTTTGTTGGCGGAATTGCCGTTTACCTGTTTTACCTGGCAATCCTGAAACTGGGAGTTGGTAAAGGTTCGGTGTACATTTATTCGTATCCGATTTTTGCAACTTTGTTCAGCATGGTCATCCTGAAGGAAAAGGTTGAACCCATTAAGTTTGTGGTAATTTTCATTTCGTTTGCCGGGCTGGTACTGCTTTCGGTTGGCGGTGGTAAAGAATCGCTGGCCGGTCTTGGCATTTACGAACTAATTGCCATTGCAGGTTCGGTCATTACCGGGTTGGCGGTAGTTTTTGTGAAGAAGCTTCACGACAGCGATAATTCCTATGCTATTTTCTTTTCGCAGTGCATTGTCGGGTTCTGGATGTTTCTGATCCCTTCCGGAGCTACACAGGCCAAAGGCAACCTCACCGAGTTGTTATTGTTGGTTTTGGTTGGCATCGTGGCCACAATCGGGCAATTGTTCATGACCGAAGGGTACAAATATGTAAATGTGGCTACCGGATCGATCCTGCAATCGTTGGTTCCGGTTTTTAACTTGTTTTCAGGATGGATGATTTTTCATGAGCGTTATAGTCCCGTTGAAATGATAGGCGCCTTTGTTATTGTCGGGTCGTGTTTTGCTCTGGTAATTGTTAATTTCAGGGTTGGCAAGCGGACAAGAATCCTGAAAATGGTCGAATAGGATGTTTCCCCTTCAGGAAAAGATAAAGTGAAATACTTTATCGCAATGATTTGATTTTTGATTAAACTCAATATAAACCAACAACTTACAACTTATGATGCCAGTGAAATTTAAAAACTACGGACTTTCATGCCTGGTACTGATTTTTATTTTAGGCCAAGCCGCATGTAAACCCACCAATCTTTCGAAAGAAAATGTGATACCCAAACCTATTTCAGTGGTTCCGGCTGGTGGAGAATTTGACCTGACTGACCAAACTGATATTTTCGTTCAGGAAGGATCGTCAGAATTGCAACAAATCGGACAATACCTGGCCAACAAACTAAACCCGGCCACTGGTCTTGGGCTGGAAGTAAAATTTACCAAAGAAATTCCGGCCAACGGGAATATTTATTTATCGCTTTCCGACAAAGATGCCCAATTGGGCGACGAAGGCTACAAATTAACCATTACCGATAAGTTGGTCAGCCTGGTTGCTGCCAAACCTGCCGGGCTGTTTCATGGCATCCAAACCATTCGTCAGCTTTTGCCGGCCAAGATCGAAAACCACTTGCTTCAGGAAGGGCCGTGGAAACTGGCAACCGGAACCATCCGCGATTTCCCGGAATACAGTTACCGTGGGGCGATGCTCGATGTTGCCCGTCATTTTTTTACTGTTGATGAGGTAAAAACGCTGATTGATCAAATGGCTTACTATAAAATGAATATGTTCCATCTCCACCTGTCCGACGATCAGGGTTGGCGCATTGAAATCAAGTCGTGGCCAAACCTGACCCTTCGTGGCGGAAGCACCGAAGTTGGGGGCGGCGAAGGCGGTTTTTACACGCAGCAACAATATGCCGAAATTGTGAAATATGCGCAGGACCGATACATCACCATCGTTCCTGAAATTGATATGCCCGGCCACATCAATGCCGCTATGGCTTCCTATCCTGAACTGAACTGCAACGGGAAAGCGACAGAATTGTACACCGGTATTGAAGTCGGGTTCAGTTCGTTGTGTACAGGCAAGGAAATAACCTATAAATTTGTTGACGACGTGGTGCGCGAACTGGCCGCTTTAACGCCCGGCCAGTACATGCACATCGGGGGCGACGAATCGCATGCTACTAAAATCGAAGATTACATCCCGTTTATCAACCGTGTTCAGGAAATTGTGGCTGCACATGGCAAACAGGTACTTGGCTGGGACGAAATTGCCCTCTCGACACTGAAACCCAATACCATTGCGCAATATTGGGCCAAAGCTGAGAATGCCTCCAAAGCGGTTGCCCAGGGCGCCAAAGTTCTGATGTCGCCCGCACAATTTGCATATCTCGACATGCAGTACGATTCGACCAGCACCTACGGATTGCACTGGGCTGGTTACGTGGAAGTTGACAAAGCCTACAACTGGGACCCGGCCAAACTGATTCCTGAAATCAAGAAGGAAAATATTATCGGGATCGAAGCGCCGCTCTGGGCTGAAACGGTTTCCAATCTTCCGGAAGCCGATTACCTGATTTTTCCACGTTTGCCCGGGTTCGCAGAAATTGGCTGGACCCCTGCCGGGTTGCGCAACTGGGACAATTACAAAGTCCGCCTGGCCAACCACGGCGAGCGGTTGAAAGCCATGGATATCAGCTTCTATCATTCGAAACTGGTGCCCTGGGAAACAAACGATGTGAAATAACGTGCAAGGATATAAATTTTAGAACAAACGCTCCTCATCCGGGGCGTTTGTTGCTTTATATTGAATATATTTAAAAAGTATTGTCACCCTGTTTAATTTATGCCCTTCAATGAAGAAACTAACCATTCTGAACCTTATACTGCTCCTCCTTTCCATAAACCTTCCGGCTCAAAATATCCAAAGTTGGATCGATGCCCAAAAGCCCATCCTTTTCGAGAAACTTTATGTCCAGGTCGATCGTGATTTTTATGCACCCGGCGATAAAATCTGGATGAAAGTTTACCAGGTTAACGGGATCACGAACAAGCTGAATTCCAATTTCAGGAATATTTTCGTCGAATTGATCGCCGAAGACGGCAAAGTTGTTCGCAACATGATCCTTTTTTCCATTCACGGCGAGGCCCAGGGCGATTTTAACACGAAAAAACTGCCAAACGGAATCTACACCATCCGTGCCTATACCAAATACCTCGAAAATATTGGGGAACCGGCCTGTTTCCATAAAAAAATCTGGATCACCAATTCAGGAGAAATGAATGGCCCGACCAAACAAAATGAGGCTGATTCGTCAAAGATTGATGTCGCTTTTTTGCCTGAAGGCGGGAACATGGTTGCTAACGCCGTAAATACCGTGGCATTCAAGGCCATCGACACGAAAGGAAGGGGAATTTTTGTGAGTGGAAAGATTATGGACGAACAGGGAGATACCCTGGTACGCTTTGCCACCAGCTATCTTGGGATGGGAAAATTTGTAATGATGCCCGTTTCAGGGGCAAATTATTACGCCACCATCGACCAGTTTCCGGAGCTGAAAATAAGCCTGCCGAAGGCTGTTGAAAAAGGTATTTGTCTGAATTACAAAGAAACCGGCGAATCGCTTTTGTTCGGGATGTCGGCCAATATAAAACAACCAACGCATCCGGGATTTTATTTTGTGGCTTCCCACAAAGGGATTGTCCTGTTCTACAAAAAGATTGAAATGAACGGTTTCGCCCAAACTGTTAACCTGAGTAAAAATCTTTTTCCAAAAGGGATTTCCAAAATATCGCTGCTCGATTCAACACTAAACTTATTTGCCGAACGCCTGATTTTTGTTGACGACGGGCAAAACGACAACATCCAGTTTTCGGCAAATAAAAAGGTATTTGCAACCCGCGATTCGGTACATTTCGGGCTGGAAGCGCAGCTTTCGCCTGGAGATTCAATTTTGTCAACCTTGTCGGCTGCGGTGGTCAATAAAAGCTACCTCGTGCCTGGTGGAAACGGGCAAACCATCCGGAGCTATTTGCTTCTCGACTCCGACCTGAAAGGTACTATCGAATCGCCAGACTCGTATTTTAAAAGCGATGAGGCAATAACTTCATCCGAAAAACTGGATTTGCTGATGATGGTACACGGCTGGAAATCATACTACTGGGACGATCTGGAAAATATTCCAAAAGCCGATCTGGAAAGCTGGAACGATGCCGGGATCAACATCCGGGGATTTGTAAAAAAATTATTTTCACAGGCCCCGGTTACAGGCGGGCGGGTGGTTTTAGGCCCGGCGGGCGGCAATTTTCTTTTCCTTGAAACCTCCAGCGATTCAGTCGGGAGATTCGAGTTCAGGCAGATTTATCTGCGCGATTCGACCATGGTGATGATTAATGCGAAAACGAAAAACCGTAGCCGGAATACCGAAATCAGGCTCGACCCGGTTTTTAAAATGGATTCGGTCGTTTCGCCCGGGTTGTTGAATTCAAATGTTTCGGATTTGGAGATGAACCTGAATTTTAACCGAGAGAATTATAACCGCCGGGTGAAAGAAATGCGTTTTAACCCGGAAAACGGGACAATCCTTCTGTCGGAAGTTGACGTGGTAGAAAACCGGATACCAAAAGATGCCACCCAATTCAAAATTTATCAGGAGGCCGACAACTCCCTAAAGATCAAGCCTTCCGATTATTCGTACAGCAGTGTTTTTGAATATCTGGAAGGCAAAGTGGCCGGGTTAACCGTGAATGGTGACAATATTTCAATCAGGGGCGGAGGGACACCGCTTTTCCTGATCGACGGGATTGAAGTATCCGATTTTCCTCCGGGATCGGGAAGCGCTTTGCAGGAGATAAAAACCCTCCACATGAATGAAATTGAAAAAATTGATATCCTGAAAAGTGGGCTAAACATGGCCATGTACGGATCGAAAGGGGCGAACGGCGTAATTGCCATTTACCGCACCAGTGGCGACTATACCGGAAACCTGAACCGTTACATCAAAGGCAGGATTACCGAGAAGATTAAAGGATTTAACCGCCCTGCGAAGTTTTATTCGCCAAAATATACCCTTAAAAACCTCAAAGACCCGGCTCCCGATTACAGACCTACTTTATTTTGGGATCCCAATGTCGTGTTTAAAGGCGGCAAGGCAAACCTTAGTTTTTTCACTGCCGACGAACAAGCCCAATACGATGTTTT
>JBBIHV010000110.1:5208-7847 GCA_037446835.1 Sunxiuqinia sp.
GGAACTCCGGCCTGAAGCATGCTTTCCAGAGTTTCTTCATCTTTAAAATTTACCCACTGAAGTTCTGGTTTTCCAATAGCTTTTCCCAAAATGGCGGCCACTTCGTGAGTTGTTTTCTCGTCGCTCGCAATATAGCGAACGCTTTTCCCGCGAAAGGATAGGTTCGTTAATTCTTCAGCGGCAACTTCTGCGATATCGTCGGGATGTACAATCACCAGGGGCGCGCCTTCACCATAATTGCCACCCATGATACCAGCCTGTTTAATCATACCAACCTGTGCCAGTAAGTTAGGGTAAAAAAATCCCGGACGAAGGTGTTTCACATTCACTCCCTCCAGGGCATTCAAAGCTTTTTCAACAAAGAACAAACCGCTCACCGGCCCGCAGCCTTCAGGCATGTGGGCGCCCATGCTGCTCAGGTTCACAATGTTTTTTACTCTTGAAGTCCGGATTGCTGCGGCAAAATTTTCGCCAATACCAGCAATATATTTCTTCCAGTCGGTATTGCCAAAGTTGGGTGGAACCATGGTATAAACGGCGTCGGCCCCGATAAATGTTCGCGTTAAAAAATCGACATCTTCCACCGAACCAATGGCAGCTCTGGCCCCCATTAAAATGATTTCTTCAGCTTTTTCAGCCTTGCTGCTCACAACGGTTACCGAATGCCCGGCAGCTACTAATTTCTCGGCAAGTGGTTTGCTGATGTTTCCCAATGAACCTGTTACAACGAATTTCATAGCTTTTGTATTTATTTGTTTATGGCTTTAAACGGAAAAGCCGCCTGAAATGTTGTGGATATAAAGACCTTTATTTCTTTATATATGTTTTGAAATGCTGAATGACAATGCCATTAAGGAATTCAGCAAATGAATTTCTGCAAACGATCTGATGTTCCAAAGTCATCTGATGGGTTAACGATCACAAATCCACTTCCCCGGTCTTTCATCTTGCAACTTTCTTTCTATCTTTGCGGCTCATTATCAAGAACCTTTATTACCAAGCAAAATGGAATATAAATTCTGGGAAATTGAGCCGAAATGGCAGCAATACTGGGAAGAACACAAAACCTTCAAAACCGAAAACGACTTCTCGAAACCAAAATATTACGTGCTCGACATGTTCCCTTATCCTTCAGGAGCAGGCTTGCATGTGGGCCACCCCGAAGGCTACACTGCCACCGACATCATGTGCCGCTACAAGCGTATGAAAGGTTTCAACGTGCTGCACCCGATGGGATGGGATGCATTTGGCTTGCCAGCCGAACAGTATGCCATTCAAACCGGGACGCATCCGGCCGTTACCACCAATAAAAACTGCGACAATTTCCGCCGCCAGATCAAATCGCTGGGTTTGAGCTACGACTGGGACCGCGAAATCAATACCACCGATCCAAAATATTTCCGCTGGACACAGTGGATTTTCACCAAATTATACAACACCTGGTTCGATGCTGAAACCGGCAAAGGCCGCCCAATCAGCGAACTGCCCATTCCAGCCGACATTCAGGCTCAGGGGCATGCTGCCATCAACCAGTATATCAGCGAAAAGCGTTTGGCGTATTATGACAATGCACAGGTTTGGTGGTGCCAGTCGTGCAAAACCGTTTGTGCCAACGAAGAAGTGCTGACCGACGGCTCGCACGAAAAATGCGGAAACCAGGTAACCCGCAAAAACCTGAAACAATGGCTGCTCCGGATTCCTCATTATGCAGAACGATTACTGGAAGGTTTGGACAGCTTAGATTGGCCGGAAGGTGTAAAAGACATGCAGAAAAACTGGATCGGTAAATCGACCGGTGCTGAAGTTGATTTTGCGATTCAGGGTTTAGGTGAAAAGCTCAGGGTTTATACCACACGTCCTGACACCTTGTTTGGCGCAACTTATATGGTTGTTTCTCCTGAACATCCGATGCTGAACAGTTTGGTAACTACTGAAAATGCTGATCAGGTAAATAAATACATTCAGGCAGCCTCTTTGAAATCTGATTTGGATCGCACCGAGCTGGCTAAAGATAAGACCGGTGTATTCACCGGACGAAACGCCATCAATCCGATTACCGGTCAGCCAATTCCGGTGTGGGTGGCCGACTATGTGCTGATGGGCTACGGAACCGGCGCCATCATGGCTGTTCCGGCGCACGACACCCGCGACTTCGAGTTCGCTCAGAAATTCAACATCCCAGTCGTTTGCATTCTCGATCCGAAGAGTGCCGACGACGAAACCCGCGCCAAAGTGCTGGCTGGAGAAGCTTGCTGGACGGAAGACGGAGCGTACATCAATTCTGCCAATCCGGCAATTGGTCTCGATCTGAACGGACTGAATAAAAAGCAGGGTATCGACAAAGTAGTGAAATGGCTGGGCGAAAAAGGAATTGGCGAAGCAACTACCAATTTCAAACTGCGCGACTGGTTGTTTAGCCGTCAACGATACTGGGGCGAACCATTTCCGGTTATTCACTGGGAAGATGGCGAAATTACACTGGTTGAAGAAAACCTTCCGGTTGAACTTCCGGCGATGGAAAAATACGAACCGGGCGAAGGTGGTGAATCGCCGTTGGCCAACGCAACCGACTGGTTGTACGTGACCGACAAAAATGGTCGCAAAGGCCGCCGCGAAACCAACACCATGCCGCAATGGGC
>JBBIHV010000110.1:7947-13002 GCA_037446835.1 Sunxiuqinia sp.
CCGACAAAAATGGTCGCAAAGGCCGCCGCGAAACCAACACCATGCCGCAATGGGCCGGCTCTTGCTGGTACTATCTGCGCTACATTGATCCAAAAAATGATGAATCGATCTTCGACAAAAAACTCGAAAACTATTGGATGCCGGTTGATTTGTATGTGGGTGGAGCCGAACATGCCGTTTTGCATTTATTATATAGCCGTTTCTGGCACAAGGTACTGTTCGATTTGGGCATTGTTTCCACTTCGGAACCATTCCAGAAACTGTTCAACCAGGGAATGATCCTGGCGTTTGCCTATCAAACCGCGACAGGCGCCAAAGTGGCCAGCGATTTGGTGGAAGAAAAAGACGGCAAGTATTTTCACACCGAAACCGGCGAAGAGTTGACTCAGATTGTGGCCAAAATGTCGAAATCGCTGAAGAATGTGGTGAATCCCGATGATGTGGTGGCTAAGTTTGGTGCCGATTCGCTTCGTTTGTACGAAATGTTCATGGGACCGCTTGACGATACCAAGCCCTGGGCCGAAAATGGTGTGAAGGGCGTTTTCGGATTCCTGAACCGTGCTGCCCGTTTCTTCGGAACTCCGGAAAACATCGGGAACGAAGCCGACGATAAGGAAACCCTGAAGCTGTTGCACCAAACCATCAGCAAAGTGGCTTTCGACATCGAAAACATGAAATTCAACACCGGAATTTCTGCGCTCATGATTTTCAACAATCTGGCACTGAAAAAAGGCAAAGTGAGCAAGCAAACGGCCGAGATTTTCGCAAAAATACTGTCGCCTTACGCACCGCACCTTGCTGAAGAATTGTGGCAATTGTACGGCAACACCAATACATTGGCATACGCACCATGGCCAGCAGTTGATCCAGCCATGCTAACCGAAGATGTGTTTGAATACCCGGTTTCGTTCAACGGAAAAGTTCGCTTTAAATTGGAATTTGCGGTTGGAACGCCAAATTCTGAAATTGAAAAGGCTGTTTTGGCTCACGAAACTTCCATCAAATGGCTCGAAGGTAAAGCGCCAAAGAAAGTCATCGTGGTTCCAAATAAAATCGTGAATGTGGTGATTTAGATATCATGAAATAAGGAATGATGAAAAGCGTGGAATGAGAGTTCTGCGCTTTTTTCGATTTTTAAAACTCCGAAGGAGTTTGTTGTAAATGAGTGAGGGCTTCACTCAAAGTGAAACCCTCACTATAATCCTTAATCTTTTCTTACTTGTAGCTTTCAATCGGTTCGCAGGTGCAAACCAGGTTGCGGTCGCCAAAAGCATTAATACTCGTTCATCAGGAGGCTGTAAGGAATTTTTGCTTTTTTGTGAAGGTTTCGAACCATTTGCAGGTTTAATTTTCGCTCCCGGTTCATAATTTTAGAAACGATTGACTTGTCACCAAGAATGCCTACCAAATCCTTTGCTTTCAGCCCTCTTTGCTCCATGTAATATCGGATTACATCAACCGGATCGGCATCAGGAAGAGGGTATTTTTCCTGCTCATATTTTTCAACGAGCAAGCTCAGCAATTCGAGTTCGTCGCCTTCCGGCGTATTGGGTTTGGCATCCATGATTTGCTCAATGCGCGCCACAGCGTTTTCGTATTCTTCATCAGTTTTTATTACACTTATTGTCATTTTCATTCCTCCTATTAAATTTTATTGGCATCTATCCTATCATATTCGGAATGAGTACCCAGAAACCGAACAAATACAATTTTTGCCTGATAATTGATCTTCACAACCAATCGGTAATCGTTGCCGTGGATATTTAAAACAACACGGTTATCATTGAGCAAACTGACATTGGGAAAATAGCTCTTCAAATGGTTTGGATTTTCGAAGTTCTGTTTTTCCAAATCTTTCTCCAACAGATAAAGTTGCTTACCACAATCCGGGTGCCGGATTGCAAATTCTCTGAAATGCTTTGTTGATATGATCCGCATTGCCAATTTCTTATAGAATCTTTGTAAATCACTGGCAAAGTTAATGAAAGTTGACAATATGACAACTTTCTTAAAACAAAAATCCTGACAAGCGGAAGAAGCTTGTCAGGATATACTATCTGAAATGAGTGAGGGCTTCACTCAAAGTGAAACCCTCACTATAATCCTTAATCTTTTCTTACTTGTAGCTTTCAATCGGTTCGCAGGTGCAAACCAGATTGCGGTCGCCAAAGGCATCGTCAACACGGGCAACTGGTGGCCAGTATTTGTTTTCCTTCAGCCATGCGAGCGGGAATACGGCTGTCTGGCGACTGTACGAACGATTCCAGTCGTCGGCAGTTACCACATCCGAAGTATGCGGCGCATTTTTCAGCGGGTTATCTTCCTTGTCCATTTCGCCCGAAGCCACAGCCTGAATTTCGTTGTAAATTGTACTAAGCGCTTCAATGAAACGATCCAGTTCCTGTTTCGATTCGCTTTCGGTGGGCTCAACCATGAGGGTTCCGTGAACCGGGAATGAAAGGGTTGGCGCGTGGAACCCGTAATCCATCAAGCGTTTGGCAATATCGCCTTCAGTAATTCCTGAAGAGGCTTTCAGGTGGCGGCATTCCAGAATCATTTCGTGTGCCACGCGCCCATTTTCACCAGTATATAAAATTCCGTAGGTATCTTTCAACGCATCAGCAATATAATTGGCATTCAGGATTGCCATTTCAGAAGCACGTTTCAGTCCGTCGGCACCCAGCATTTTGATGTATCCGTAGGTAATTGGCAGCACCGAAGCGCTTCCCCATGGTCCGGCAGAAACGGCTGTAATTCCAACGTGTCCGTTGTTCATCACCGGATGTGAAGGCAGGAACGCAACCAAATGCGGCGCGACGGCAATCGGGCCAACACCCGGTCCACCACCTCCGTGAGGAATGGCGAATGTTTTGTGCAAATTCAGGTGACAAACATCGGCCCCGATGCGGCTCGGATTGGTTAATCCAACCTGCGCGTTCATGTTGGCGCCGTCCATGTAAACCTGACCACCATGCGAATGTATAATTTCGCACAATTCAGTAATCGATGATTCATATACTCCGTGAGTGGAGGGATAGGTGACCATGAAACACGAAAGTGTGTCTTTGAATTCTTCGGCTTTCTGGCGCAGTGCTTCCACGTCAATGTTTCCGCGTTCGTCGCAAGGCGTGACGACCACTTTCATGCCGGCCATTACGGCACTGGCAGGGTTGGTTCCGTGAGCTGAAGACGGTATGAGCACCACGTTGCGGTGGCTGTCGCCCCGGCTGATGTGGTACTGGCGGATCACCATCAATCCGGCATATTCGCCTGCTGCTCCTGAATTGGGCTGAAGGCTGACATCGGCAAACCCTGTAATTTCGGCCAGGTCGCGGCGCAGTTCTTCCATCATTTCGTGGTATCCACGAGCCTGATTTTTCGGAACAAACGGGTGAATTCCTCCAAATTCGATCCAGCTTAACGGCAACATTTCGGTAGCCGCATTCAGTTTCATGGTACACGATCCGAGCGGAATCATGGAGTGTGTCAACGAAATATCTTTGTGCTCGAGCTTTTTAATGTAACGAACCATCTCGGTTTCCGACCGGTATTTGTTGAAAACTTCCTGCTGCATAAAGGCAGAAGTTCGCAGGAATTCAGGAAGAATGGTGCATGCCGAAGGATATTCGGTAATTGTTCCGTGAGGTTTGTTAGCGGCTTTGGCAAATACTTCGATGATCCAGTTGATGTCGTCGAGGTTGGTGGTTTCGTCGATGCTCAAGCCCACTTCCCCATTCTCGAAATAGCGGAAGTTCATTTCCAGTTCGAGCGACAGCCATTCAATATCTTCGCGTTTCACGTGGCGTGGTAACGCAAAGCGGATGGTATCGAAATAGTTGCTGTTGAGTTGTGTATATCCCAATGCTGTAATTTCTTTTTCGAGCAAGGCCGCGATGCAATGAATTCGGGTTGCAATTTCGGTAATGCCTTCAGGCCCGTGATAAACGGCATAGAATCCGGCCATGTTCGATAGCAATGCCTGCGAAGTACAAATGTTTGAGGTTGCTTTTTCGCGTTTAATGTGTTGCTCACGGGTTTGAAGCGCCATGCGCAGGGCGCGGTTGCCGAGTGCGTCTTTTGAAACGCCAATGATGCGGCCCGGCATTGTTCGCTTAAACTCGTCCTTCGAGGCGAAGAAAGCAGCGTGCGGCCCGCCGTAGCCCATCGGAACGCCAAAACGCTGGGCGCTTCCGAAAACGATGTCGGCGCCCCATTCTCCCGGAGGAGTCAGGATGGCTAAACTCAGCAGGTCGGCTGCAACCGAAACAAATATTTCTTTTTCGTGCGCGGCAGCAACCAGCGACGAATAATCAACGATTTGGCCATCGGAATTCGGATACTGAACAATGACTCCGAAGGTATTTTCGTCGAGATCGAAGTTTTTCCAGTCGGCCACTTTCAGTTCGATGCCCAGTGGATTGGCGCGGGTGATGAGCACATCCAGTGTTTGTGGCCAGATTTTTTCATCGACCCAAACTACGCTGGCATTGGCTTTTGCCTTGGCACGCGAACGGGAATTGTGCATCATGATCATGGCTTCAGCAGCTGCGGTTGCTTCGTCGAGCAAACCGGCATTGGCCATTTCCATTCCGGTCAGATCGCAAATCATGGTCTGAAAGTTTAGCAAAGCTTCCAAGCGTCCCTGCGAAATTTCGGCCTGATAAGGCGTGTAGCTGGTGTACCAAACCGGATTTTCCAACACGTTCCGGAGAATTACTGCCGGGGTAATGGTGTCGTAATATCCCATCCCGATGTAGGTGTTATAGACTTTGTTTTGGGCGGCCAGGGCCAGAATTTTTCGGTAGTATTGACGTTCGGTCAAGCCGTCTTCCAGTTTCAGCGGCTGTTTCAGCCTGATATTTTCAGGAACGGTCTGACTCATCAATTCGTCGAGCGTTGAAACGCCCAGCACACTGAGCATTTCCTGAATTTCGTGATCGCGTGGACCAATGTGGCGCATTACAAATTTATCGCTTGCCATATTTTAAATTTAAGAGCCTCCCCCCAACCCCCTCCACAAGAGGGGGCTTGAAGAACCGGCATTCGTATATTTTC
>JBBIHV010000111.1:0-12916 GCA_037446835.1 Sunxiuqinia sp.
GTGCTGATGAACTTTATCCTCGCTTTCATTATTTATATCGGGATTTTGTATGCCTGGGGCGAGCAATACCTGCCAACCGCCAATGTAAAATACGGCATCGAGGTTGATTCGGTGGGCTATAAAATTGGCCTCCGGAATGGCGATAAAATCCTTTCAGTGGGCAATCAATTCGTTGAGGATTTCCATAAAATTATCCCAACGGTTATCTTGGATAAAGCTCCAAACATACAGGTTGAACGCGACGGCCAGAAAATTGACGTCCCCATCTCGGACGACGACCTGGCCCTTTTGATAAAAAGCAAAGGGGTGCTGAGCTTCCGGATCCCGTTCGATTATAAAATTGCCAAATTTGCAAAAGATTCACCCGCCAAAATAGCCGGATTGAAGATTGGCGACCTGATCGTGGGCATGAACAATCAGAAATACGAATTTAACGACCAGTTCAAAACGGCACTTCACGACAGCATCGGAAAAAAAATTAACCTGAACGTGTTGCGCAACAACCAGCAAATGTCTTTCCCAATGGTGGTTCCTGAAACCGGTGCGCTGGGCATTCAGCTCGACCTGAACCTGGAGAAAACATTCCAGTTCAAGACCATCGAATACGGCTTGCTGGCCTCAATACCTGCCGGAATCAGCCGTGGAATAAACACGATAAACGATTACCTGAAACAGTTCAAACTGATTTTCTCTCCAAAAACCAAGGCCTACGAAAGCCTGGGCGGTTTTATTTCAATCGGAAATATTTTCCCCGGAATGTGGAACTGGTATTCTTTCTGGAATATGACTGCATTTCTTTCAATTATTCTGGGAGTTATGAACCTTTTACCCATTCCAGCCCTCGATGGCGGTCACGTTATCTTCCTGCTCTTCGAAATGGTTACCGGAAGAAAACCCGGTGATAAATTCCTGGAATATGCACAAATTGCCGGAATGGTACTTTTGCTTTCCCTGGTCATTTTTGCCAATGGGAATGATATTTTTAAACTCTTCAAATAAATGACTGATTTTATAATTTTTGTTACTTTTGTAAAAACCATTTAAACGTAAAAAATATGAACTTATTTATTATTTGTTCCTGGGTGCCAGGTGGTGGTGAGTTAATTCTTATTTTTGGTGCGATATTATTAATGTTTGGCGGACAAAAAATCCCTGAATTAATGAAAGGTTTGGGGAAGGGAATTAAGGAATTCAAAAATGCCACCAAAGACGACGAAGAACCAAAAAAAGAATCTGAAAAGCTAGAAAAATAATACAAAAAAAATCCCACCATCAGGCGGGATTTTTTTTGTACCAACTTTTTGCCAATCGGCAGTCATATAGTTTTTCACTTCAAGGATTCAAAACCGGCCAACGCTGGTGCGGCTTATGCAAATGATTGAGCTGATGTTGTTAAAAAAATTCTTCTGAATTGTCCTTTTCCTGCTCCAAACTTTCCGGATCGTCGCAATTAACGTTCACCGAGAAATTAGCTGGCCGTTCAAATTGCGCATTGTCGCTGTATGGCAAACTATGATCAGCATAGACTTTTTTCATGTAATAACCCCAGATTGGCAACGCCATGTTTGCCCCCTGGCCGGTTTTCAAATCGTCGAAATGAATGCTCCGTAATTCGGCTCCAGTCCAAACGCCGTTAACCAGCTGCGGAGTCAGGCCGATGAACCAGCCATCGGAATGGTTTTGAGTGGTTCCGGTTTTGGCCGCTATCTGACCTTTGAACCCTCCGTATTGGGGCTGCCAGCGCAACCTTCCGCCCGATCCGTAATCAACCACGCCTTCCATCAGGTTTATCATCAGGTAAGCCGTCTGCTCGTCAATGGCATCGTGTTTTTCGGGCCTGAAGGTTGAAATTACATTCCCATGCCGGTCTTCAATCTGTGAAACAAAAATGGGATGAGTGTAAACGCCTTTGTCAGCGAAGGTTCCATAAGCCCCAACCATTTCGTAAAGAGTAATATCCGAGGTCCCCAAAAAGATGGAAGGGACTGGATCAATCGGGCTGTAAACCCCCATTTTTTTCATCACATCGACAACCGACTGAGGGTTGTATTGCTTCAACAACCAGGCAGAGACCTGGTTTACAGAATGGGCCAATCCCCATTTCAAGGTCACCATTTTGTCGTCGAACTTAGTCGCTTCCGCATTTTTGGCCTCCCAGATTTTCCCGTCAGGCAAAATAAACTGTTGTTTTACGTTCGGCACTTTGCTGCAAGGCGACATGCCATTTTGCATGGCAAGCGTATATAAGAAAGGCTTTACCGTGGAACCGACCTGCCGCTTGCCCCCGGTTACCATATCGTACATAAAATGACGATAATCGGGGCCACCCACATAAGCTTTCACATATCCGGTCTTAATTTCCATCGACATAAAAGATGACCGAAGAATGCTGTACGTATATTTCATCGAGTCGAGCGGGGTCATCGTGGTATCCCGGTCGCCTTTGTACGAAAACACCGTCATTTCAACGGGAGTGTCGAATAACTTTTTGATTTCGTCCCACGATTTTCCGGCCAGTTTGGCCAGCCGGTACCGCTCGGTTTGCCTGATGGCCTGATTCATAATCCCTTCCACGGCCTCATTCGTCAGGTCGTTCGAGAACGGCGCGTTTTTCATATAGCGGATGTGCTTGTTGAAGGTTGGCTGCAGGTTCTTTTTGAGATGGTGGATTAATGATTCTTCAGCATAGCGTTGCATCCGCGAATCAATTGTGGAAACGATCCGAAGTCCGTCGCGATACAAATTATAAGGTGTTCCGTCGGCCTTCTTGTTTTTGTTGCACCACCCGTAAAGTGGATTTTTTTCCCATTCAACCGAATCTTCCTTAAATTTTTGTGCCTGCCAGGCGCCATAATCTTTTCGGTTGGGTTTGTTGGCATTCAGGGTAGCACGCAGGTATTCCCTGAAATAGGGAGCGAGCCCGGTCTTGAAGTCAACCTTGTGATAATCAAGACCTAGCGGAAGCAACTTAAGCGAATCGTAGGCCTGTTTTGAAATGTAACCGTATTTTCTCATTTGAGAGAGCACCACATTCCTGCGCTGAAGTGTCAGTTCGGGCCTTCGAAGCGGATTAAAAAGCGATGAATTTTTGGCCATTCCAACCAGCATGGCCGACTGTTCAATTTTTAAGGAATCGGGCGTGGTATTAAAATAGACTGCGGCTGCCGTTTTTATACCAACGGCCAGGTTCAGAAAATCGTATTTGTTCAGGTACATGGTCAGGATTTCCTCTTTGGTATAGCTTTTTTCAAGTTTTACGGCAATCACCCATTCTTTAAATTTCCTGAAAATCAACTGAAATTTATTCTCGAGGGTTTCTCGCGGGAAAAGCATTTTGGCCAATTGCTGGCTAATTGTGCTGCCCCCTCCCGAACTGGTATCGCCGGTAATAATCCCTTTCACAACGCGCACCAGACCACGCAGGTCGATTCCCGAATGTTTGAAGAAACGCACATCCTCGGTAGCAACCAAAGCATTTAAAAGTTCAGGGTTCAGTTCGGTGTAATTTACAAAGCTCCGGTTCTCCTTGAAATATTTTCCAAGCGTAACACCGTCGGATGAAACGACTTCAGAAGCCAGCAAACTTTCCGGGTTTTCAAGGTCTTCAAACGATGGCATGTATCCGAGCCACCCCTGGGCAATCATAAAAAACATCAGAAAGACAGCTATTACGCCGGTTGCAAAAAGGATCCAGAAAATCCGGATGTATTTTTTAAAAACTGAAATATCCTTGTTCATTCCGAATTGATTTCGTTATTGAACGCCAAAGATAATGAAACCCGGATGAAATTCATTTCAAGGAAGCTTGAAAGCAATTACCAACCCCAATTTGTTACCCCCCTGTCTGAGTTTATGAAACAAAAAACGCAAGCCATTTTTATGTCTCAACAATCTCACAATGAATATTTTAAATACTGAACGGGAAATTGGAAAGCAGGTCTGTTAACGAGCCCAAAACAAGAGCCGAAATGGTTGTCTGAACTGGGCTAGTCAGAATAAATTCATCATTTTCAAACAAATAAGGTTTTAAAATTTATTGAATTATATTTTGAACTTAGCGTTTCCTTTTCTTTAATTTGCACAAAATTTTAAATTCAGTTAGAAACACAAACCGATATATGCACGAAAATCTGGTTATTGTTGAGTCACCTGCCAAAGCAAAAACGATTGAAAAATTTCTGGGAAAAGATTTTTTTGTTACTTCCAGCATGGGGCACATCCGGGATCTTGAAAAGAAAGATTTTGGAATCGACATTCAGAACAATTTTACTCCAAAATACGAAATTTCTTCCGACAAGAAGAAATTAGTGGCCGATCTGAAAAAACTCGCCAAAGAATCGAATACCGTGTGGCTGGCGTCTGACGAGGACCGCGAAGGGGAAGCCATTTCGTGGCACCTGATGGAAACGCTCAATCTCGACCCAAAAAAGACGAAACGCATTGTTTTCCACGAAATTACCAAAGAAGCCATTTTGGAGGCCGTTCAAAACCCACGCCCGCTCGACATTAATCTGGTGAATGCCCAGCAGGCACGCCGGGTACTGGACCGTATCGTTGGGTTCGAAGTTTCGCCGGTACTTTGGAAAAAGGTAAAACCTTCGCTTTCGGCCGGAAGGGTACAATCGGTGGCTGTGCGGTTTATCGTCGAACGGGAGCGCGAAATCATGAATTTTACGTCCACTTCAGCCTTCCGGGTTGCGGCCAGTTTTCTTGTTCCTGAAAAAGATGGAAAAATTACTGAACTGAAAGCCGAACTGAACCGTCGGTTCGACACCCGCGACGATGCGTACGCTTTTCTCGAAAAATGTAAAACTTCTGAATTTCAGATCAGTGAAGTCGTAAAAAAACCGTCCAGGCGTTCGCCTGCACCACCATTTACTACGTCAACCCTTCAACAGGAAGCCAGTCGCAAACTGGGTTTTTCGGTAGGGCAAACCATGAGCATTGCCCAAAGGCTTTACGAATCGGGAAAAATTACCTACATGCGTACCGACTCGGTGAACCTTTCAGGATTGGCCATTAATGCAGCCAAACAAAAGATTATCAGCTCGCTTGGCGAAAAATACCACCAGGTACGTCAATATAAAACCAAGTCGAAGGGTGCACAGGAGGCGCACGAAGCCATTCGCCCGGCCTACCTCGACCACGAAGAAATTTCAGGTACAAACCAGGAGAAAAAATTATACGAACTGATCTGGAAACGCACCATCGCCTCACAAATGAGCGAAGCCGAACTGGAAAAGACTACCGTTACAATCGACATTTCAAATGCGCCTGAAAAATTTGTGGCTTCGGGCGAAGTGCTGATTTTCGACGGGTTCCTGCGTGTTTACATCGAATCGGTTGACGATGAAGAACAAAATGGCGGAACAAAAGGCTTGCTGCCCCCCCTGGCCCCCAAACAAATTTTGAGGTGGGACAAAATTCAGGCAACTGAACGTTTCACGCAAAAACCGCCCCGCTACACCGAAGCCAGCCTGGTAAAAAAACTGGAAGAACAGGGGATCGGCAGGCCATCGACTTACGCTCCAATTATCACCACGGTGCAAAACCGGGGGTATGTGGTGAAGGAAGACCGTCCGGGGAACGATCGCGAATACACCGAACTGACCCTTTCAGGCCAAAAAATTTCAGATAAAACTAAGGCTGAAGTTACCGGGGCCGAAAAATCGAAACTTTTTCCAACCGATATTGGCATGGTTGTGAACGACTTCCTGATCAAATATTTCGATCTGATTATGGATTTCAATTTCACGGCAAAAGTCGAGAAAGAATTTGACGAAATTGCCGAAGGCGAGCTGGTATGGAATGACATGATCAGGAGTTTTTATGAGCCATTCCATTTAAAAGTTGAAGGGGCACTGAACGAAGCTGAACGCACCAACGGCGTTCGCATTCTGGGCGTTGAGCCAACTTCGGGCAAAGAATTATCGGTCAAGATCGGGCGTTTCGGGCCGCTGGCCCAACTTGGCGAAGCGACCGAAGGCGGTGAAAAACCTCAGTTTGCGAGCTTGCGCCCGGGGCAACACCTGGAAACCATTACCCTTGAAGAAGCGCTTGAGTTGTTTAAATTGCCACGAACCCTGGGCGAATACGAGGGAAAGAAAGTCACTGTGTCCATTGGCCGTTTTGGTCCTTATGTCAGTCACGACGGGAAATTTGTATCGCTTGAAAAAAACGTGGATGACCCCTATTCAATAGAACTAGACAAAGCTATCCTGCTGATTGAGGCCAAGCGCGAAAAAGATAAAAATGCCCTGATCAAGGTATTTGAAGAAAATCCCGAAATTAAGCTTTTGAATGGCAGGTGGGGGCCATACATTTCATACAAGAAAGAAAACTATAAAATCCCGAAAAATACCGATGCGGCCACGCTTTCGCTGGATGATTGCCTGAAACTGATTGAAAAATCGCCTGCCCCCAAGAAATCGAGGAAGAAATAAAAATAACGGGTAAACATGTTTTGTTTGCCCGTTTTCTTTAAAAATGTAACTTCAAATCCTGATAAAACACAACTGATGGACTTGCAACATTATTTTGATCCTGTTGATTTCGAGAAGTTTGAAACGTCTGGCTGGGCAAACAGCAAACACACCCTGGGCACCCTGCTTCAAAAAAACGGGGAAAAACTGAAACCTGAAAAAGCTGATCTGGTTATTATCGGGGTTGAGGAAGACCGCAATTCGGTAGCTCTGGGAGCGGCAAAAGCTCCGGATGAGATCAGAAAATACCTGTATAACCTGAACCGGATTGGCCCACGGTTTAAAGTACTCGACCTCGGGAACCTGAAACCTGGGCACACGGTCAACGATTCCTATTTTGCACTTCGCGATATTTGCGAACAAGTACTTGAAAACCATCAAACCTTGATTGTGCTTGGAGGCAGCCAGGATTTGACTTTTGGCATGGCCAAAGCTTTTGAAGGCCGTTTTTTCAACATGGCGACAGTTGATCCCAAGCTCGATTTCAGAAAAGGCAATAAAAATGTCAATTCAGAAAATTACCTGAACCTAATTTCAGAAAAACAAAAATCACTGTATTCGCTCACCACGGTTGCCTACCAGAATTATCTGGTTGATGCTACCGACATTGACCAATTCAACAATTTTCATTGGGAAGTTAAAAGGCTTGGGCAAATCAGGTACGACCTGACTTCAGTTGAACCCATCCTGCGCGACGCCCACCTTTTCAGTTTCGACCTGAACGCCGTTCGATACGTCGATGCTCCAGGCCAATTGCTGGCCTCGCCAAACGGTTTATATTCCGAAGAAGCCTGCCAGATAGCCCGGTATGCCGGCACAAGCGACGAACTTAAACTTGCCGGTTTTTTCAATCTGATACCAGAAAAAGACCTCTCCGGAAACTCAAGCCATTTGATGGCCCAAATCGTCTGGCATTTTATGGATGGTTTTTTCTGCCGGAAGCCTGAAGACCCGCTGGATGATTCGGAAGATTTTAATCAATTTCTGGTTGATATGACAGACATTAGCATGACCCTGGTTTTTTTTCAAAGCCGGCTAAGTGGACGTTGGTGGATGGAAATTTCTGATTATGAAGACAGGCACTGTGAAATGTACTTAGTCCCCTGTGATGAAGACGATTACAAAAAGGCATTGCATGGCGACATTCCTGACCGGTGGTGGAAAAACGTGCGCAAAATGTATAAAAGACAAAATAAATGATATAAACCTGCGTTCATTCACTTGGAAGCTCATCGCCCTATTGGTTCAGTAGAGTTTTTTTCATTATTTTACTGCGCTTTTTATTGGGCAAATCTTGTTGCAACCGTGCTTTTATGAAAAAATTATTTTGCTTTTTATTTTTATATATAATAGCTAACTTAGCCGCAATTGCCCAACAAGACCCGCAGTTCAGCTTTAACCGTTTAACGCAGTTAACAGTCAATCCCGGATATGCTGGAAATGATGGGATGATAAATGGCATCATATTAAATCGTTACCAATGGGTCGGGATCAAAGGAGCCCCTCAAACATTGGTTTTCAGTGCCAGCGGGGCAACTGAACTGTTTGGTTTAAAAAGCGGGGTAGGTATAAATATAATTAGTGACAACATTGGGTTCTCTAAGAATATTTCTGTTGGATTGGACTACGCCTTCCGAAAAAAAACAGCAATGGGCGATTTGGGGATCGGGACAAGCCTTGGGTTTTACAACATGTCGATCAATGGAGACTGGTACATACCCGTAAGCGAATTCCACGGAACAACAACTGAATCAGGTATTCCGCAAGGACAAACCAGTCAGTTGGCTTTAGATGTAGGCTTGGGGATGTATCTGAAATCGAACGATTATTTTTTTGGAGCTTCGGTAACACATGTAAATCAGGCATCAATAATACTCGGCAGTCAGGCGCAGACATTTTTGGCACGTCACTATTATCTGGCAGCAGGTTACAATATCAAACTGCCCGATCCGTTATTTGAGTTGCAACCTTCAGTTTATTATAAAACAGATATGGTTGCCTATCAGGTTGATTTTACGGTTGATCTGGTTTACAAGAAACGGCTTTCCGCCGCTTTGAATTACCGGATAAACGACGCCATAGGAGTTCTTTTAGGTTTTGAACTGAATAACGGATTAAAAGTAGGTTATGCCTACGACATTATGACTTCTGCTTTGGCCGCTTACGGAGACGGATCGCATGAGTTTTACCTGAGCTACAGTTTGGACCTTGGAAAGAACAGAAGTAAAAAATATAAGAGTATCAGATACTTATA
Organism: Sunxiuqinia sp.; assembly: GCA_037446835.1. Taxonomy (GTDB): domain Bacteria; phylum Bacteroidota; class Bacteroidia; order Bacteroidales; family Prolixibacteraceae; genus Aquipluma. The sequence continues at coordinate 8,737 of JBBIHV010000111.1, forward strand.
ACGAAATATCAGAAGCAACATATAGGCTGTATTATGAAAAAACATTTTTCAATTGGGATAGTAATTTTGGCCGTTGTTACTTTTACCAGCTGCAATAAATCAGGCAATGGTGAACTAACAGGTGTTAAGGGAAGAGGAAAGTGGTTTGAACCAACTCCTTACGGGATGAACTTCATTCATAGGGGATCGTTTAACCTGGGGCCAAATGATCAAGACGTGACAGGATCAAGTACTCCTGCAAAAACGGTGTCAGTCGATGCTTTCTGGATGGACGACACAGAAATCACCAACAATGAATATCGACAGTTTGTACAATGGGTAAGAGACTCCATTGCCCGCACTTTGTTGTCGGAACAGTTTCCTGATTTCATAATCAGTGAAGACCGCAAGGGCAATCCAATTGATCCACCTGTAATCAACTGGAAGGAAAAACTGGATTGGACCAACCCTGATTATGCTGATGCGCTGGCGCCAATTTATGTTCCTGAAAACGAACGGTTTTTCAAGAAAAAGGAAATTGATGCTCGCAAACTATTTTACGAATACCATTGGATCGACCTCAAACAGGCTGCCCGCCGCGCCAATATGTATAATTACGAAAAGCAAAGCTACACAGGCACAATTAAAAATGACAAGGGCGAAGATGAAGCCATTAAAGACCGGTCGTCATTTATTAAAAAAGACCAGGTTAATGTTTATCCCGATACTCTATGTTGGATCAGAGATTTCACTTTCTCATACAACGAGCCCTGGGCAACCCGTTATTTCTGGCATCCCGGCTTTGATGATTATCCCGTAGTTGGTGTTAACTGGAAACAAGCCATAGCGTTCTGCAACTGGAGGACCAAACTTCAAAACGACTATCTGTCGGGGCACAAGGAAGCTACCGTGCAAGACTACCGCCTGCCAACCGAAGTTGAATGGGAATACGCAGCACGGGGCGACCGGAAATTATCCATGTATCCATGGGGAGGATATTATACCCGTGAAAAAGATGGAACTTTCATGGCAAACTTTAAGCCATTAAGAGGTAACTACGTTGAAGATGGCGGGATGGCCACCATGAAAGTGGGCAGTTACTCGCCCAATGATTTTGGCCTTTACGACATGGCCGGGAACGTTGCTGAATGGACAAACAGCGCCTATGACGAATCGTCGTACATGTACATCAACGATTTCAACCCCAATTTCGAGTACAATGCAAAACCAGACGATACTCCTGCCATGAAACGGAAAGTCATCCGTGGCGGTTCATGGAAAGACATTTCAGAGTTCCTGCAAGTCTCAACACGGAGTTTCGAATATCAGGACACGACCAAATCATACATCGGGTTCCGGTGTGTCCGTTCTTCGTTCGGAAATGAATTTTAATTACCATTTTTAATCCTGATCACACGGAAACGACCCTGGGAGTTCAATGTGACAATTAAAAAACAAATTATAAGCACATGAATATTGGCGAAATACTTAAGTCAAAAAGGTGGAAAGTCCTGATGGGATATGTTTATGGATGGGGTGCTTCCCTGGTACTCGTCGGCGCACTTTTCAAATTACAGCATTGGAACCATTCGGGTATAATGCTGACCATCGGATTGATGACTGAAGCGTTTATCTTTTTCATCTCAGCATTTGAGCCACCTATGGAACAGCCCGACTGGGCCAAGGTTTATCCAGAGTTGCAGGAAGATTATGAATTGGTTGAATCGACAGAAGATGTTCAGGCAAATATAAAAAGCAGCTTCGACTCCATTTTAAGCAGCACCAATATCACGCCTGATTTGCTGGCAAAAATTGGGAAAAGCCTGGTTGACTTGTCGAATACAGCTTCCGGAATCAGTGATATTTCGGCAGCCACGCTGGCTACCGATGTTTATGTACACAACCTGAATTCGGCTTCCGAATCAATGATTGCCTTCTCAGAGATGAACACTCAGGCAAATTCCACCCTAAACGCTTCCATTGGCGAGCTGGTCAATACTTACGGAACTACAGCCCACAAAATTTCGGAAACTGGCGAAGGGATGCTGGCCCGGCTGAATGAATCGAGCGTTAAATTTACCAGACAAATTGATGAATCGGGAACCAAACTTGTTGAATCGTACCAAAAACTTTCCGGCTCCATCGAAAAAGGATTTAAAGATCTGGAATCTAACTCTTCGGGCTATGGCGAAAACCTTCAAAAACTAAATAAGAATATCGAATCGTTGAACAGTACTTACGAAAAGCACCTGAAAGGTACAAACGAACAAATTCATGCTTCCACCAAGCTCTTCGAAGACATCAGCCAGATGAACCAGATTATTGCCTCTTCGGTTCAGGAAATGAAGAAATACAAGGAAAATGCTGAAAAATTGAATTCGCACCTCGAATCGCTCAATTCAATTTATGGAAATATGCTGGGTGCCATGAATTATAAAAAGAAGTAATTAAACAGGGCGAAAACTATGGCGACGAAAAATTGCCCGGAGACCCCGAGGCAAAAAATGATAAATATGATGTATCTGGTGCTGACAGCATTGTTGGCGCTAAATGTGGCATCCGAAGTACTCGAATCATTTCGGATCGTGGATGCCAGTTTAGGCCAGACACTGAATAATGTCAACCGGAAAAACAATCAGATATATGGCGCTTTTGATGCTGCTTTTACCGAAAACCCTACAAAAGTGAAGGAATGGAAAGATAAAGCAGATCAGGTTAGGATAAAAACCAAAGAGATAAGTAAAAAAATAATAGACTTGAAAGAGAAACTTGTCCTTGCATCAGGAGGGATCAACCTGAAAACGGCAGGCCCCGATGTGTCGCTTGGCCCTGAAGATCCCTTCATAGTAAACAGCCAGGGCGACACAATACTTATCAAAAAAGAAGACGACCTGAACACTCCTTCAGAAATTATGATAACCCAAAAGAATGGCAATGATCTGAAAAACAGCATCAATACCTATCGCGATTTTCTTTCCGGATATGCCGATGCCGGTTCTCCCTTGCGTGAAAACATTATTAAGCAACTTGATACTTCTGATCCAAAGGTAAAACTTGGGGAAGGTGGCGAAAAAAAGACCTGGGAAATATTAAATTTTGAAACCAAACCACTGATTGCGGTAATTACTTTGCTCTCTAAAATGCAAATTGATATAACAAATGCTGAAACAAATGTCATTTCCAGTTTATACAGTCAGATTGATGCTGCATCGTTCAAATTTAACCGGCTGGGCGCACGGATATTGGCAAAATCGACGTACGTAATCGAAGGCGATCCGTTTGAAGCCGAGATCTTTCTGGCCGCGGAAGATACTACCCAGCAACCTGAAATATATGTTGGGAACACAAAACTTTCTATGCGCGACGGAAAAGGAATTTATAAGGTAACAACCACACAGTCGGGAACCTTTAAATGGGGCGGTTTAATTAAATACAAGAACCCGGAAGGAAATATTAACTCATACCCATTCCAGGGCGAATACCAGGTTGGCCGCCCAAGTGTGACCATTTCGCCAACAAAAATGAACGTGATGTATATGGGCATTCCAAACCCCATCAAAGTTTCGGTACCGGGGGTTGCATCTGAAAACCTGGAAGTAACAGTAACCAACGGGCGAATTGAAAAAAGCGGGGAAGACTATCTGGCTTATCCAACAAAACTTGATGCCTTGGGAAAAAGCACTTTAATCTCGGTTTCCGCAAAAATTAATGGGCAAAGCAGGCCAATGGGTTCAATGCCCTTCAGAGTAAAAGAAGTACCACCACCACTTGCCACCATTGCCGGCATCAATGGAGGGAACCTGAAAAAAGAAGAATTATTGGCTGAAGATGGAATTTTTGCAGATTTGAAAGATTTCGATTTCGACTTAAAATTTAAAGTCACCCAGTTCGATGTAACTTTATCAGGAGCTGGTGGATATGTAAAAACATACAAATCGCTGAGCAACAAGTTTACCACCGAACAGAAAGACCAATTTGGGAAACTGGGTCAGGGAAATATTATTTTTATTGATAACATTATGGCGAAAGGAGACGATGGCTCAAACCGCCCGTTAGCTCCGATTAGTTTTAAAATAAGATAACATGAAACGAGCCATCAAAAAATTATCCTCGCATACGAAGATGACTATTTTGGCGAGTTCTCCCGATGGATCGGGACAAGCTATCTGGCAATTAAACATCAAATTATAAACAGATGAAA
>JBBIHV010000112.1:0-6909 GCA_037446835.1 Sunxiuqinia sp.
GAGTCAATAAAACAACGAAACTGAAATGCGACATTTATTTATTCTTGAAACTTAAATCGAACTCAGGGTAAAATAATTTAACAAATTATTTGCTACAGATGTAATTTTGAACGACTGGCCGCTACCAATCCGACTGTATTTCTAACAAGCGGCAGGCTGATTTCGCACCCCATCCGCAGCAAGTATTAACCTAAAAATCAAAATTATGTCCAAATTCAGATTGATCCTGTTTATTGTCCTGTTTCAGTTCTGTTTTCAGGGTTTTGCCCAGGTCGATTTTAACCAGCCCGCCCCGGTTGACCCGGCGGCCCGGATCGGCAAACTGCCAAACGGAATGACCTATTACATCCGCCACAACGAAGAACCGAAAGAGCGTGCCAGCTTTTACATGATCCAAAATGTGGGGGCACTGCTCGAAAACGACAGCCAAAACGGGTTGGCGCACTTTCTGGAACACATGGCTTTTAACGGCACCGAGCATTTCCCCGGCAAAGGCATCATAAACACGCTCGAAAAACACGGCGTGGCTTTTGGCCGCAATATAAATGCTTACACCAGTTATGGCGAAACCGTTTACAACCTGAGCGATATCCCAATCAAAAACGCAGGTTTGATCGACTCCTGCCTGCTGGTACTGAACGACTGGTCGCATTATCTGTTACTGACCGACAAGGAAATCGACGACGAGCGCGGCGTAATCACCGAAGAATGGCGGACACGACGCACTGCCGGGTTCAGGCTGCAGCGCCAGTTCCTGCCGGTTTTGCTGAACGGGTCGAAATACATGGTCCGCGATGTGATTGGCGACCTGGATGTGATTAAAAATTTCAAATACGATACGCTCCGGAATTTCTACCACGAATGGTACCGCACTGACCTTCAGGCCATTGCCATTGTTGGCGACATCGACGTTGATGCCGTTGAACAAGAGGTGAAAACGATGTTCTCTAAAATTCCGCCGGTAAAAAACCCAAAGAAACGGGAATTCTATGATGTCCCGGATCACAAGGAGCCATTGTATGTTTTGGCAACCGACAAAGAAGCCGACAGCTATTCAGTCTCCCTGTATATCAAGCACAATGCTCCTGAAAAATCGGCAAAAAACCTGAATTATCTACGCGCCCAAACCATGGAAAGTTTGTTCAACATGATGACCCGCGACCGGATCTCCGAATTGCTTCAAAAAGGCACCCCGCCTTTCATCAACGGAAGCATCAGTTACAGCGGATTGGTTTCAGGCTACAATGTTCTCGACATTTCGGCAACGGCCAAACCTGATCAGGATGAAACTGCGTTCAGGGCCATTTATACCGAAGCCGAACGGATTTATAAATTCGGATTTACTCCGGGAGAACTCGAACGGGCAAAAACAAACCTGCTCACTTCAATCGAAAGCCGCTACAAACAACGCGACAAAATAAACAACGATCAGTATGCCCGTGATTTCAAGAGCAACTACATTGATGGCGAACCCCTGACGTCGATTGATTTCGACTGGGAATTCGCCCAAAAAGTTATGCCAACCATTACGGTCGAAGAAGTTTCGGCACTGGCAAAGAAATGGATGACTCCTGAAAACCGGGTATTTGTCGTCATCGGCCCCGACAAACCGGATGCAAAACACCTGACAAAAGATGAAGCGCTGAAGATCACTTCGGAAATTGAAAACAGTCAGATTGAAGCTTATACCGACCAGGCCGTTTCTTCAAACCTGATCAAGAAAGAGCTACAAGGATCGAAAGTAATTGCCACCAAAGAACTTCCGGAGTTTGACGCCGTGGAATGGACACTGGGCAACGAAGCAAAAGTTGTTTATCGCCAGTCAGCCTATGAAAAAGACCAGGTTTCGCTCACCGCCTTGAGTAATGGGGGAAGCTCGAAACTCGACGACAACAAAATACCTTCGGCCATGCTGTTGAGCCAGTTTATCGGTTCGTTTGGAGTTGGCGATTACGATGCCACAGCCCTGAAAAAGGCGCTGACCGGTAAAAAGGCAAGCATGAATGTGGCCCTTTCCGACCTGGAAGAATCTTTCAACGGATCATCCACGCCAAAAGATTTTGAAACGATGATGCAATTGCTGTACCTTCAGTTCGCAGATCCGCGTTTCGACAAAGACGCCTACGAAGCCTTGCTGGGCCGGTACAAAGCATTTGTGGCAAACATGGCCAACAACCCGCAGAAAATAATGAGCGACTCGCTATCGATGATTATGACCTGCAAAAGCCCGCGCACCAAACTGATGACCCCGGATTTTTTCAACCAGGTTTCGCTCGATCAGATGGAAACGATTTACAAAGACCGTTTCGAAGATGCCAGCGATTTCACTTTTTTCATTGTTGGAAACATCGACGAAGCGACGGCTAAGGCAATGGCCGAAAAATACATTGGTTCGCTCCCCGACCTGCACCGCAAGGAAACCTGGATCGACCGCAATGTACATGGCCCGAAAGGAAAAACCACCCGCGAAATTGAAATCCCGCTTCAGGTTAAAAAGGCAACAGTGATTATCAACTTCGATGCCAAAATGGATTATTCGCCGGAACAAAACCTGCTGCTGAGCATTTTTCGCGACATCCTGAACCTGCGCTATACCGACGAGATACGCGAAAAAGAAGGCGGAACCTATGGTGTCCGAGTGATGGCCAATTCATCAAAATTCCCGAAAGCTGAAAAAAGCCTGCAACTGATGTTCGACACCGACCCCGACAAGGCCCAGTACCTGAAGTCAATTATTTACCGCGAAATGAATAAGATTGCCGAAAATGGCCCAACAGCCGAAGACCTGGACAAGGCAATCAAAAATTTGCAAAAAGACAGGGAACAGTCGAAACTGCACAACAACTACTGGCTGCAGGCATTAACCACCTATTACGATTACGGTTACGATCCGGCTTCTCCTGAAAATTTTGAAAACATCCTCCAGAAAGTAACCGCACCGCAGGTCCAGGCGTTTGCAAAATTGCTGATTGCCAAGGCTGACGTAGTGGATATCATCTTCAAGCCCAAACCTGAATAAGAATCAATCAACCCGAAACAATTAATCATGTAAAACCCTTTCATTGCCTGGCGATGAAAGGGTTTTAATTTTTGCTCCGGTGCAAAAAAGAGTGCCCCCAAAAGGGGCACACTCTCTCTTTATTTTTCAGAAAAGAACGTCAGGATAAAGCCAACGTTATTTTACGGGTTCAATTTCAACCATCAGAAAACTTTTCGGGATTTTCTGGCCCTTCTCCACATTCACTTTCAGGATTTTACCTTTGAAGGGCATTTGAATATCATTGAGCATTTTCATCGCCTCCTGGGTTAGGATGCTTTGTCCGGCTTCAACAACCTGACCTGCTTTTACAAAAATTTCGACAATTGTTCCGGGAATAAAGGAATTGATGTGGTTGAAATTTGGTTCGACCCATACTTTCCGGTTTTCGTACTTTTTGGTGTAAGTAGTCTGATATTTAGCGCTATGAACAATGATAACCTGATTTTTTGCCTGATCTGCCATATCCGTTAGTTTTGGTTAAAATGGTGGAAGACCGTGTTTTTTAGCAGGCCCTTGTACATCTTTGTTTGCTGAAATTTTAAGTGCATGAAGCAGGATCCTCCGGGTTTCCTGAGGTTCGATTACTTCGTCGATGTAACCTTTTGATGCAGCTACATACGGATTGGCAAATTTGTCTTTGTATTCCTGAATTTTTTGCTGGCGCATGGCTTCCGGATCGGCTGCCTCTGCAATTTCTTTCCGGAACACAATATTGGCAGCGCCTTCAGGACCCATAACGGCAATTTCGGCGGTTGGCCAGGCAAACACAAAGTCGGCACGCAGGTGGCGCGAGTTCATGGCAATGTAGCCTCCGCCATAGGCTTTTCGGATGATGACCGTAATTTTCGGGACGGTAGCTTCGGAATAGGCATACAATATTTTGGCGCCATGACGAATAACCCCGGCATGTTCCTGATCAACTCCGGGCAAATAACCCGGCATGTCTTCCAGCGTGATAATCGGAATATTAAATGCGTTGCAATAGCGGATGAAGCGGGCTGCCTTATCGGAGCTGTCGCAATCGAGAACACCGGCCAGCACTTTAGGCTGATTGGCCACAAAACCAACCGTTTCGCCGTTCATGCGGCCAAAGCCGATAACAATATTGGCGGCGAACAGCTCCATGATTTCGAAGAACTCAGATCCATCGGCAATTGATTTGATGATGTCGCGGATGTCGTAAGGCATGCGTGCGTCAACCGGGACGATATTTTCGATCTTGGTTTTGAATTTCGGTTCCTTTACCGGGAAAGTTTTGGCTTTCTGGGTATTGTTCCAGGGAATATAGGTAATGAGTGTTTTAATTTGCTCGAAACATTCCTTTTCGCTCATGGCATAAAAATGCGCATTTCCGGTAATTTCAGCATGAACCCTGGCTCCGCCCAGCGCTTCCATTGAAATATCTTCACCCAAAACGCTTTTAATAACAGCGGGTCCGGTGATGAACATTTTTGAAATATTTTCGACCACAAATACGAAATCGGTCAGTGCCGGCGAATAAACAGCACCCCCGGCACAAGGCCCCAGGATAACAGAAATTTGTGGGATTACTCCGGAAGAAAGGGTATTGCGAAAAAAAATCTCGCCATAACCAGCCAGTGAATTCACACCTTCCTGGATACGGGCGCCACCCGAATCGTTGATCCCGATGAGGGGAACACGCATCTTCAGGGCGTGGTCCATAATTTTGGTAATTTTACGTGCATGCATCATTCCCAACGACCCGCCTGCAACGGTAAAATCCTGGGCAAACAGACAAACCGGAGAACCATAAATAGTTCCAGTTCCGATTACAACACCATCACCAGCAAGGACTTTACTACCCATATCGAAGTCGGTGCCAATATGTTCAACGAACATATCGTATTCGTGAAATGAGCCTTCATCAACAATTGAATGGATACGTTCGCGGGCAGTCAACTTACCCATTGCGCCCTGTTTCTCAATGGCTTCTTCACCGCCTCCCATCCGAACCTGATCTTTTCGTTTTCGAAGGTCTAAAATGCTTCTTTTCAGTGACATAGAATTTAATTTTGATTAAAAATAATCCAGAAAATTAGATTTTTCAATTCTTTCAAAACACGTTTTTAGGTAAATTTGAAGCGCCAAAATTACTCTTTTTTTAGTACCGGATATGTTTTATAAAACATTTACAAATAAAAAATCTTAAGCTTTTGAATTGTTGTTTTTGAATTATTTTATTATGAGTTTGAAACTTTGAGTTTACCCCGGAAAGTGTGCATTCCAATGTTAGTACTATTAATTTACTGCCTATGAAAAGCCTGTCAGTAAAAAGGAACAGACTCTTTGTTTCAAAAAAACGCATCAAAGTAAAAGATGAGTTTCTAAAACCTTACCGTGCAGCCCTGCGATAGAGATAAAAGGCAAGCCCGCCATACAAAATGTTCGGTATCCACATGGCTATTGAAGGGGCAAGCGACCCACTTGTGGCAAATACCGTGGTGACCTGCATGAACAGGATGTACGAGAAGCTGAGCAGCAGCCCGAGCCCCAGATGAAATCCTATCCCTCCCTTAATTTTACGCGATGCCAAAGAAAAACCGATGATGGTAAGAATGAATGCCGAAAACGGTCCCGATCGCCTTTTGTGTTTTTCGATTTCGTAATCGGTCGTATTTACTCCGCGAAGTTTCAGGTTAGCGATGGCTTCGTTCAATTTGGGTAAAGTCATGGTTTCCACAACATTATCAATAACCTGATAATCTTCGGGGACCATATTTAAGGTCGTGTCAATTTCGCTTCCGTGTTTAATCTTTTCGGTGTAACCGTCAATTGTCCGGGTAAAATATTCATGGATCACCCATTTTTTCTTGCCCCGGTCCCACTTGATGTATTCGGCAGACAATTTGGAAACCAATTTGTGATCGGCAAATTTTTCGAGGGTAAATTTATAACCCACGTCGTTGCTCGAATTGTATGACGACATGTAAACAAATACACCAGGTTCGATCTGCCTGTGAATGTTGGTTTCAAATCCGGGCTTCTGGGTTCCAATGTACATATTCGTAAAATCGACCCGCTTTTTATTCGCAGGTGGGATCACATAATTACCAAGTACATACGAGAAAAGTGCGATTACAGCCCCTCCAACAATATAGGGCCGCATCAGCCGGTTGAACGACACCCCGCTGCTGAGGATCGCAATAATTTCGGTATTGTAGGCCAGTTTTGAGGTAAAGTAGATTACGGCAATAAACGTGAACAGCCCGCTGAACAGGTTGGCAAAATAAGGCACAAAATTAACGTAGTAATCAAAAACGATCGTTTTTAGCGGAACATCTTTCGCCATAAAGTCATCAATCTTCTCGGAAACATCGAACACGATGGAAATACAAATAATGAGCGCAATGGCATAAAAAAATGTTCCCAGAAACTTTTTAATGATATAAAAATCAATCTTATGCAGCATACCAAATTGTTTTATAACCTTACGGTAAGTTGTCCGACCATCTCCGCTTTCCAGCGACTGAACGTGTTGTCGAGAATATGTTTTCGCGCTTCTTTAACCAGCCAAAGATAAAAGGCCAGGTTATGCTGACTGGCAATCTGGGCGCCCAGCATCTCGCCCGAAATAACCAGGTGACGCAAGAATGCCCTGCTGTAATGATGGTCAACAAACGAAGTCCCTTCCGGATCAACCGGTGAAAAATCATCCGCCCATTTTTTATTTCGCATATTCATAACGCCCCTGCGGGTGAACAACATTCCGTTGCGACCATTGCGGGTAGGCATCACGCAATCGAACATGTCAATTCCGCGCTCAATTCCTTCCAGAATATTTACCGGAGTTCCAACCCCCATCAAATAACGTGGTTTATTCTCCGGAAGTATTTCGTTCACCACTTCAA
>JBBIHV010000112.1:7009-12869 GCA_037446835.1 Sunxiuqinia sp.
TCGATGTGCGACTGAAATTTTGCCCCGTCCTCGCTCAGTTTCCGGATGTCGCCCAGCGAAAAAACCTGGTATCCGCCGCTGTCGGTCAGGATTGGCCCGTCCCATCCGTTAAATTTATGCAGCCCGCCCGCCTGTTCAATAATTTGCATTCCTGGTCTCAGGTACAGATGATAGGTATTCCCGAGAATGATCTGCGCTTTAATATCTTCTTTTAAATCTTTCTTGTGGATCCCTTTTACCGAACCGGCAGTGCCAACAGGCATAAAGATGGGCGTTTCAATTAAACCGTGACCGGTAGTAATTAATCCGGCCCTGGCTTTGCTCCCGCCATCGGTATGTTTGAGTTCAAAGTGCATTCAACCTATTTTTTAAGTGCCCAAAGATAGGCATAAAAGTGAAATGAGAAGGAAAAGCTTTAAGTGCGATTTGGTTAAATCTAATTAAAAATCGGAAGGATAAAACCGTCAGGTTTATTAATTTTGCGGGCATAAAATTACTTTACCTGTTTCCATAATTTAGCAACTTCAACGTGAAGATCATTAACTTTCAATTGCTCACGATCCGGGATATGGCGCTGCTGGCCACACTTTCGGTTCTATTCCTGATACAGATCTATTATTTGCTGAGGTACTACCTGAAAATTGCCCGTTACAAGGAGGCGCCTGAAAATCAGGATCAAAATCCGGTCACAATCATTTTATCGGTCAGGAACGAGGAAGAGCGTATCCGTGAAATTCTGGCAAAGCTAAATGAGCTGAATTTTTCGGATTATCAGATACTGGTAATTAATGAATACTCCGACGACAACACGCTGGAAATCCTGAATGTTTTGGCCGAAACCAATCCCAGACTGAAAGTGACGAGTCTGAGCCAGGAAACCCGTTTCTCCGACAAACAGGCCATCAACATCGGACTAAAAGGAGCTTCGGCCTCGTGGACGACCTTCCTGACTTCAGCTTCCGGCAACATTAATCCCGATTGGCTCGCGGGGTTAAACAGCCTGATCGGGCCCCAAACCGATGCCGTGATTGCCTATTCAAATGCCGAACCTTCAAAAGGCTATCGCAACCTGCTTTGCCGCCTCGAACGCTTCAACCAGTTCATGGTCAGCGGAGCCTGGCTTCTCTCCGGCAAACCCTTTGTTTATAACCAGCACAACATTCTGTTCCGAAAGTCGATGTATTTCGACACCCTAGGATTCAGGCATAAACTCGACCGGAATTTCGCCAACCTTGAGTTGATTTTCAATGAGAATTTCAAGAAAGGCAGGGTGAAATTATCGACCAATCCCGATTTGGTCGTCCGCGAAAAAATTGAAGACGACCGGGGCGACCACATTAAATTGCAAAAAAAAGGAGTCCAAATCAGGCAAAGTTTGCCCGCACTCCGAAAGCTGGGACTTTTTCTCGACGATGCCACCAGAATTCTGCTACCTGTCGTGGCAATTGTACTTTTAATTCTTCACCCTGAATATTGGATTACCCTCTTATCGCTTCCATTAATCTGTCTTATTCTTCAGTCGATAAGCATTAAAATGTTGTTAAATCGTTTGAATGAACGAAAAATATTCTTATCTTCGTTAGTGTACATTATCATTAAACCGCTAGTAAACTGGTGGTTTTTTTGGTCGATGTACCTCATTCACCGAAGAAACAGATGGAACTAAATCCGCAATTATCAGACAAGGCCCAGTACGATTTTTTACTGGTTGAAGCGGCCCTTACCGGCGACGAAAAAGCTTTTGCCAAGCTGATGAGCCGTTACAAGGATGCCATTTATTTCATGCTCCTGAAAATGGTGAATAACAAAAACGACGCGGAAGACCTTACCCTCGAAGCCTTTGGCAAAGCATTCAAAAACCTGCACCAGTATTCGCCCAGTTATGCCTTCAGCACCTGGCTCTTTAAAATTGCCACCAACAATTGCATCGATTTTCTGCGCAAACGCCGCGGCGTTTATGTTTCGATTGAAACCAACCAGGAAAACGGAGATAACGACCAGCCCATCAAACTTCGCTCCACCGAACCCAACCCGGAAGAAAAACTGATCCGAATCCAGAAAGCCATCCTGATGCGGAAAATTGTTCACCGCCTGAAGCCCCGTTACCGCATCCTGGTCGAACTCCGTTACTTTCGTGAATATTCTTACGAGGAAATCGCTCAGGAACTAAAACTGCCACTCGGAACCGTCAAGGCACAACTTTTCAGGGCCCGCGAAATGCTCTTCAAAATGATTGAGTCAACCGAAATCGACGAACACGAAGAATAGTTCAACCCAAAATTACACGATGGAAATTATTACCAAATACTTTACTGATCTTTCCGGTCAGCAATTGGATCAACTTGGCCGTTTAGCGTCCTTGTACGAAGAGTGGAATGCCAAAATCAATGTTATTTCGCGAAAAGACATCGACCGGATTTACGAGCGGCATGTGCTGCACTCGCTGGCAATTGCCAAAATCATCCGGTTCAAACCCGGAACCATGATTCTTGACGTTGGCACCGGCGGCGGCTTTCCCGGCATCCCGCTGGCCATTTTCTTTCCCGAAACAACTTTCATGCTGGTTGACGCAATCGGCAAAAAGATAAAGGTTGTGAATGAAGTGGCGTCGGCCATGAACCTCACAAATGTGAAAGCCGAACACCTCAGGGTTGAAGATCTGAAACAACAATTTGATTTCGTGGTCAGCCGCGCCGTCACCGCCTTCCCTCAGTTTGTAGCGATGGTCCGAAACAAGGTTTCGGGCAAAAACCACAACGATTTGCCAAATGGTATCCTTTACCTGAAAGGCGGTGATTTTGACGATGAAATTAAACCGTTCGGCAAAAGCGCACGCGTTTACGAAATAAAAGACTTCTTTCAGGAGGAATTTTTTGAAACCAAGAAGCTGATTCACCTGGCGTTAAAAAATAAATGAAATAAAGATAAGATTGGTTTGCAAGATATTAAAAAAGCTCTATTTTTGCAGTCCGATTGAAAAACGAATAGTATCACTTAAAATATTGACCGATGAAAAGGACATTTCAGCCTTCAAACAGAAAAAGAAAAAACAAACACGGCTTCCGCGAAAGAATGTCAACTGCCAATGGCCGTAAAGTATTGAAAGCACGCCGCGCAAAAGGAAGAAAAAAACTGACCGTTTCTGACGAACCTAAACACAAGGGATAGTCAAGAACTTTCGGGTTTCCAACCATATACAGAAGGTAAAGAATGAATTTTCTTTACCTTTTTGTGTTTCTGCCTGAACCGACTGGTTATATCTCGGCAAGCGCAAACCGGAAACCAGAAAAATATTTTATTTTTGGTGGATAAAGTCAATGTAAAGAACTTGAGCTATGAAGACTATCAATGTATCCATATCAGATGTTGAATTCAATAAGTTTGGATTACGATCAAACAATCTTTCCTTCTCCGACTTTTTGGACATCATTAGCAAAGAACTTTCAAAACAAAAACTGAATGAGAGCTTAAAGTTGGCTGAAAAATTTGGGCTTTCAGAAATGTCGATGAATGAAATCACGAAAGAAGTAAAAGCTGTCAGAAGAAATGCAAAAAATCATCGTTGATACCAACGTACTTGTTTCAGCATTAATACAACGCAGTTTTCCATACCATATCATTGTGGAGGTTTTCTCGAACGACAAAATTCAGCTTTGTATTTCTGATGAGCTTTTTGCAGAGTATTTCACTGTTTTAAGCAGGAAAAAATTCTCGAAGTTTCCTGACTTTATTGCAAATGCCCAGCTCCTTCTTGTCGATTTCGAAAAGCTGGCGGTTAAATATACACCCACGGTTCGTTTGAATATCATTCAAGATGCTGACGATAATAAACTCCTGGAACTTGCAGAAACATGCCATGCTGATTTTTTGATAACGGGCAATACAAATGACTTTACCATGAAGGATTATAAAGGAACTAAAATTGTAACCCCAAAAGAATATTGGGTTGAATATCTGACCAAATAAGTCTTCGAATATAACTTCTGAATTTTACCGCATGACTTTCAAAGAATTCTTAAAAACCAGGACCTTCAGGATAAACGCGCTGGCAGTCGTTGGAATTACCACACTGCTGCTCGTAGTGAATATGTTTGCTATCCGGATTTATACCGACCACGGGCACTCCATTGCCATACCCGACCTGAGGGGAAAAACCGGCAGCCAGATGAACGCCATCGCCCGTAATTCAGACCTTCGGATTGCCGTGCGCGATTCGGTTTACTCACACGAAACAGCACCCGGCACCGTGGTTGACCAATTCCCGAAACCCGGAATGAAAGTCAAGAAAAACCGGACCATCTTTGTTACGATGTGTGCCATCAGCCAGGAAATGATCCCGATGCCGCAGTTGACCGACATTTCGTACCGGCAGGCCACCAACCTGATTGAAAGTTCGGGCCTGATTGCCGGAAACATTGAATATAAACCATCAGAATTTCCAAACCTGGTGCTCGAACAAAAAATAAACGGACGAAACATTGAAGTGGGCGAACGCGTCGCGAAAGGATCGGTGGTCGATCTGGTCCTGGGTGGCGACAATACCGGCGCAACCAGCGAGGTACCTACCCTCTTCGGCCGAAACCTGACTGAAGCCCGGATGGTGCTTGGCGAAGCTTTCCTGAATGTGGGTAAAATTACCTACGACGATTCGATCCCGACCGATGATCAGAAATTAAAATCCCTCATCTGGAAACAGAATCCGGATCCGGCTGAGGTTTTTGAAGTCGCCCACGGAACTCCTATTGACCTTTGGCTCACCACCGATACCACAAAACTTCATGTTAAAACGGAAGTTAAACAACCCGATAATTCTTTCTTTTAAATGCTTGACGACGACCAAATACCTGAAGATTTTGACGAAATTGAGGAGACCGAAGACGGCGCTCTGTTTGAACACTACAACCTGATTGTCGATCCCGGACAAACCCTGCTGCGCATTGATAAATTTTTATCCGACAGGCTGAAAAACGCCACCCGTAGCCGACTTCAGGCCGCTGCCGACGAAGGAAATATCCTGGTCAACAAAGTGCCTGTAAAATCGAGCTACAAAGTAAAACCCGGCGACGAGATTTCAATCGTGATGGACTATCCGCGCCATGAACTTAAAATCATTCCGGAAGATATTCCGCTTAACATCGTTTATGAAGACGATTCGTTGATCGTACTGAACAAACCGGCCGGGCTGGTGGTGCACCCCGGACATGGCAATTACTCCGGAACGCTGGTCAATGCGCTGGCCTACCATTTCAGGGAGTTGCCGCTTTTCAATTCCGACGACCCGCGCCCGGGACTCATTCACCGGATCGACAAAAACACTTCAGGATTGCTTGTTATTGCCAAAACGCTGGAAGCCAAAGTGAATTTATCGCGCCAGTTTTTCGAGAAAACCACCAAGCGGCGTTACGTAGCGCTGGTTTGGGGCGATCTGGAGAATGATGAAGGTACCATTACCGGAAATATTGGCAGAAGCCCGAAGAACAGACAGGTTTTCATGGTTTTTCCTGAAGGCGACCACGGCAAACATGCCGTGACTCACTATAAAGTAATTGAACGGCTGGGCTATGTCAACCTGGTGGAATGCCGCCTGGAAACCGGCCGGACACACCAGATCAGGGTTCATATGAAACACATTGGTCATCCGCTGTTTAACGACGACAATTACGGCGGCGACCAAATTCTGCGTGGAACAACATTTACCAAATACAAACAGTTTGTTATGAATTGTTTTGCCATGATTCCCCGGCAGGCATTGCATGCGCAGATGCTGGGTTTTGTACATCCGGTAACGGGCAAAGAAATGATATTCGAGTCGGAACTACCTGATGATCTGGCAAACGTAATTGTGAAATGGCGCAATTAT
>JBBIHV010000113.1:0-7335 GCA_037446835.1 Sunxiuqinia sp.
CCTCCATCAACCCCCATTAGTTCATTTTTTTCTAATTCTTTCATTTTCTAAAAGTATTAAAATTTTCCTACTCAGTTATCTAGGCTTTTCGGATTCGGCCTAAGTTTTTGTGCACTAAACTTAGGGCTAAGATAAAGCGGCCCACTCTCATAAAAAAGTAGTGAAGCATTTTTTAACGAAAATCCTCCAACAATCTTTTTCAATGCCTGTTCGGAAATTAACTGGATGGAATATGATATCCGCATTTCGAACTCATATTCGTAATAGTATGTTTTTCGGCTACGGCTAAAGTGTACTGGCGCGCCCAATTCCTTGATTTCATCGATACACCGATAAAGGTGGCTGGTACTAACTCCCAGCCAATCGGCAAACTCTTCGGGTGTTCCGGTTTTTTCTTCTTTAATCAAACGGTTCATCCGTTTTAAACGTTCCAGTTGTTCAAATGCTTTCATATTTTTAGGTTTTAATATGTTGTTTATCAGGGTCGTCAGACCGTCAAGGTTTCCGAAACCTTGACGGTCTTCTTATCGGAAAACAATGGCATTTGCCGTTGCCACATTTTATAGTAATAGCCTTGTTTGGCGAACAGCTCGGCGTGAGCGCCTCGCTCAATTATTTTTCCATCTTTTAAGGCAACAATTTCGTCGGCATCAACCACTGTGCTTAAGCGGTGAGCAATCAGTATCACTGTTTTGCCTGCTGCTGCGAGTTGCCTTATGGTGGTTTGTACTGCCTGTTCCGATTCGGAATCGAGGTTCGAGGTGGCCTCGTCCATAATCAGGATTTCTGGCTGTCGGTACAAAGCGCGTGCAATGGCCAATCGTTGCCGCTGCCCTCCCGATAATGTGGCTCCATGTTCGCCAATATAGGTGGCAAAGCCATTGGGGAGTTTTTCAATAAACTCAATCAGGTCCAATTGTTTGCACACCGCAAAGAGCAGTTCCATGTTGGGTGCTATTTCGCCCACCGCTATGTTTTCGATCACACTTCCGGCAAACAATTCGAGGTTTTGCGGAACAATGCCTACCAATCGGCGCAGGCTTTCGGGGCTGGCATACCGGATGTTGATCTCGCCAATCAAAATTTGTCCTTTGTTTAGAGGATAAATGCCCTGAATAAGCGCAGCAATGGTGCTTTTCCCCGATCCGCTTTCGCCAATAATGGCTGTCAACCGTCCTTGTTGCAACACAAGGTTAAAATCGTCGAACACATCGGTCCGGGTGCCATAACTAAATGAAACATTCCTGAAGGTGATATTACCCAGCATGTTTTTGTTGATTTCAACGGTATGTTCGATGTCGTCGTCGCGTTCCAAATCCATGATCTCGAACAAACGGTCGGCAGCAATCGTGGCATTCTGGATGGTTTTGTTCATACCAATCAGCGAACTTACCGGCCCGGTAAAATACCCGATGAGCGCGTAAAACGACATCAGTTCTCCCGGTGTAATGGCCTGGTCGATCACTAAATAACTTCCGGCCCACAACAAGATAATGGTGAATGCACGGGTGAGCAATTGCGAAGCATTTCCCGTGAAAATACTGTTCAAGCCCGATTTGTAAGTACTATCCAACAATTGCATAAAACGGGTTTCAGTTTTCAGGTTGTTAAACTCTTCAAGGTTCAATTGTTTGATGGTTTTGATGGCATTGAGCGACTCGACCAGTTGGGTTTCGAGCTCGGCCGCGTTTTCCATAATTTTGCGCTCCCTCTTTTTATTGAGCTGGTTGGTAATCCAATAAAGCAGGGCATACAGCGGGATCACAATCGCCATGATCAGCGCCAGTTTCATGCTGTAAATAAACATCAGGACAAATGAGAAAACGACGATAAATAGATTGACCAAAATGCTGATCATGGTATCGTTGATAAAAGCCCGGATTTTGACGGCATCGTTGATCCGCGAAATGATTTCGCCGGTGCGCATGGTATCGAAAAAGCGTTGAGGCAACTGGAGCAAATGTTTGTAATACCCCAATATTAACCGGGCATCGATCAACTGGCCTGTTTTTAAGATGAAAATGGTTTGTACAGAGCCAATTACCATTTGCAACAACAGGATAATCACCATGCCCACACTGAGCAAATTCAGCAGGTTACGGTTTCCGTCGGGCAAAACAAAGTCGGTGATTTTCTGGATATAAATGGATGTTGACAAGCCCAAAACGGTATAAACAATGGCTCCCACCAAGGCATGAACAAGTATTTTGCGGTGCGGATAAAGCAGGTAACGGAACCGGGCCATTACCGGCACTTTTTCGTTACGGGCGGTAAATTCCTGATTGGGCGACAACAAAATGAGTACACCCGTCCATTCCTCCGCAAACTCCGCATGGGTTTTTCGGTGCATAAGTCCATCGCCAGGATCCATAATTTCCACGTAATTTTTGGTGAATTTATACACCACCACATAGTGTTGCAACGCTTTTTTCACTATCACATGGGCAATGGCAGGAAGTGGAACTTCATGCATCGCGTCCAGTTCACCTTTTACACCTTTGGCCGAAAAACCCAATTTTTCGGCTGCTTTGATGAGGCCCCATGCATTGGTTCCTTTTTTGTCGGTTCCGGCCCATTGCCTGATTCGTGCTATTGGGATTTTAAGGTCATAATGTGCCGAAACCGAGGCCAGGCAGGCCGCCCCGCAATCGGTAATATCGTGTTGTTTTATTTTTATGGACATGAGGAAATGGATAAATGGTTAATGGTAAAATGGCTAAACTGTTGAATGGTTCGTTTGGAGCTTGGGGCTTTCATCTTCAAATTTTCAAATCCTCTCATCTTCACATCTTCACAATTTTGGGGTTTAGCCAATCGTCGGCTTTGTCGAACAGCAAGTCGTATAAACTCCGGCGGTTTACCAGGAACCGGGACGTAAGTGTCAACCCGTTTTTCAGTTTTCCCTTATATCCCGATTTCAACGAAAGACAATCTTGGTTTAGCTTGCATTTTACCTTGAAAAACACCGATTTATCTTCCTGATATGGTTGATTCGAAATGTCGATAATCGTACCGTTTGCCAATCCCCATTGGTTGTAATTGTAAGCATTAACCTGAAATGTAGCGGATTTTCCGATTTGCAAATAACCAATATCGTTGGGGCTGACATAACACTCAACAATCAAGCTGTCGGAAGGCGATATGGTGGCAATGGTCTGGTTGGGGAAAATGAAACTTCCCGCTTGAACGCCTGTAAAATTTGAAATAAACCCGTTAGCCCTGGCAATCACTACATAAAAACGTTCTTCAAATTTTAACTGATCACGGCTATCGGTCAGGCTTTGTAATTCGTTTTTGTATTGAAACAATTGTTGGTGCCATTCAGATTTTTTCTGACTGGTGTAAAAGGCCCTTTCCTTGATTAATTGGTCCAAATCCAATTCCTTTTTCTCGAATTCGGCAACTGCAATAACTTCTTTTTCAAACAACGACTTCGTTCGCTGAAAATCTTTACTGGTAGTTTCAATCTGCACTTGGTATTCTTTCAGTTTTTCAGCGTATTCTCCGTAACTGCTTTTTAGTAAGTCGCTTTTTATTTGGGCATTTCGTCCGCTTACCAGTATCTCAAGATCATTTATATAACCAGAATACATTGATATTTTTGACTCAAGCATCTTTTGTTGATCGTCAATCTTTTCTGGTGCCAAACAGATCAAAGTATCCCCAATAGCTACTTTCATGTTCTCGCGGATACGAATATCCTTTACTTGTCCGGTAATTGAGGTTTGAATACTGTTTGGTTCTGCCTGTGACCGGATCATTCCCCGTGATTGAACCGTAATGTCGAACATCAAAAATGGGAGCGAGATTAGGAATGCAATTACCATTCCGATCAATAAAAGGTAAATCGTTTTCGACTGGTGTGAAAACCGGGAATAATGACTCTCTAACGAGAACCGAATAATCTCTTTGGGAAAAATCTTTTCGTTCATAAGATGGATATTGTACAGTATTAATCCGGGAAATATTGAAAATGTACCCCCCCAAAAATGTTAAATAATGTTAACGTTAAGTAAGTTTCGTCCGATTTGACTATTCTCTCACAAATGCATTTTTTTTCGGGTGTAGAAAATTTTTTTAAAAAAAGTTGCCGTCATCTGCAATCGTTTGCAATGCGGTTTTTTATCCTGAACGTGTCGGTTTTGCCTTTCATACAAGGCATTTGAGCGGATTGCAGATTTGGAAATGATCGAAAAGCTTTTTTATATTTGTACAGTTAATTCCGTTTTCTGTTAATTCCGTTTTATACTTCTTCTGGTTTTCCCGAAAGCTTTCGGGTCTTACCGCAATTAATTCCCAACATTTGAGAATGTCTATTGGAGGATGGATTATCTAATTCAGATTAGAGTTCAGCGATTAAAGATTTCTATCATTAATCTGTGTCCATTAATCGTTAATCAGATTATCTTGTATCCTGAATCTAAATTTTAACCAAATGAAACGAGCCACGGCAAAAATTTTGGCACACAGCTGGATGATTATCATGGCAAGTTCTCCCGATGGATCGGGACAAGCTATTTGGCTATTAAAAAACCAATATTAAACAGATGAAAAAGAAACCCGCTTTAAGTTTTTGGCAAATCTGGAACGTAAGTTTTGGATTTTTGGGGATCCAGATCGGGTTTGCGCTACAAAGTGCAAATGTTAGCCGTATCCTGTCGAGTCTGGGAGCCGATCTTCATTCACTTTCGTTTTTCTGGCTGGCGGCACCGATGATGGGACTTATCGTACAACCCATCGTTGGAGCGGCAAGCGACCGCACCTGGAACCGGTTTGGACGGCGTGGCCCATATCTGCTCGGTGGTGCCCTGGTGGCAAGTTTTGCCATGTGGCTGATGCCAAACTCGGCAGCAGTGGTTTCGGTTATCCCGGCACTGGCGTTTGGTGCCATGATGTTTGCCCTGATGGATGGGTCGTTCAACATCACCATGCAGCCATTCCGTGCACTGGTGGCCGACATGACACCCGAGGACCAACGCACCTATGGATATTCGGTGCAAAGCTTGCTGATTAATACCGGTGCTGTTGTTGGCTCGGTTCTGCCTTATGTACTCACCAATATTTTGGGAGTGCAAAACAGTGCCGCAGAAGGACATGTTCCACCATCAGTTATCTGGTCGTTCTATATTGGTGGATCGATCCTGTTGTTATCGGTAATTTGGACTGTTTTCCGCACAAAAGAGTATCCTCCGGAAGAATATTGTGCCCAGAATAACCTTGACTTCGAAGCTTGGGGCAAACGTCAGCGGGAAAAAACTTCGCTTGGTCAGAAACTTAAGAATTTCGTCGGACTATTTGTTAAAATGCCGCCGATGATGGCCAAATTGGCCATCGTGCAGTTTTTCTCATGGTTCGCGCTCTACCTGATGTGGGTTTACACCACTTCTGCTGTGGCGCAACATGTGTATGGCACGGCAATCAACGATTCTTCGTCGGATAAATTTAATGAAGCCGGGAACTGGGTAGGAATTCTGTTTGGGGCTTATAGCCTGTTTGCAGCTATATTTTCGATATTTATGGCTCGCATTGCAAAAAAAATCGGGCGCAAAACAACCTACTCCCTTTCGCTGGCCATGGGCGGCATCGGATTTCTTTCGATGTACGCGTTTAATACGCCACACATGCTTATCGTTTCGATGATCGGAATCGGGATAGCCTGGGCGGCAATCCTGGCCATGCCCTATTCGCTTTTGTCCGAATCGGTTCCTGCCGACAAGATGGGCGTTTATATGGGGATTTTCAATTTTACCATTGCCGGTCCACAAATCATTTCGGGTTTGGTTGGCGGCCCCATTTTGCGTAGCCTGTTCGATAATCATGCCATTTACATTTTGATGGTTTGCGGTATATCCATGCTACTTGGCTCATTATCGGTATTGCTTTTGAAAACAAAAAAAAAGGAAGCCTAATAGAATGACCGTCAATTCGCCGAAAAACCTTTTGGCCGTCACGATCCTGATTGGGTTCGTATCCTTGCTGACTGGAGTTATAGTTGGGTTAGCAGTTTACCTCATAGGCTGGCCTACAGGCCTTTCAGCTCTTGCACTGGGCCTGGCAGTACTTGGACTGGTTTTTTTAATTGCAGCCTGGCACATCAGGCAAGGATTGGTGAATGGCCGTTTTGTCAGGAGTATTGCTAACCTTATAAAATTGCCGAAAACGATGAAACAAAAATTAAAAAAATGATTGAAGCTTGCATTTTTGACCTTGATGGGGTAGTGGTTGACACCGCAAAATACCATTTCATAGCCTGGAAAGCCCTGGCCAAAGAATTGGGTTTCGAATTTACAATCGAAGACAACGAGCGGCTGAAAGGCGTGAGCCGGATGCAGTCGCTCGAAATATTGCTCGAAATTGGCGGGCTTGACTTTCCGGAGGCCGAAAAACAAGCCATGGCCGAAAAGAAAAATGAATTGTATGTGAGCTACATCGAAAAGATGTCTCCGGAAGAAACACTGCCGGGAGTGGCAAAATTCCTTCAGGAACTACGATCGAAAGGGATTAAAACTGCGCTCGGGTCGGCCAGTAAAAATGCCCCGATGATTTTAGGACGAATCCAACTCTCCGGAATGTTTGATGTGGTGATTGATGGAAATTCAATCTCTGAAGCCAAGCCAAATCCGGAAGTTTTTCTGAAAGGAGCTGAAAAGCTTGGCATCGAGCCTGAAAATTGTGTGGTGTTCGAAGACGCCATTGCCGGGGTCGAGGCTGCCCGCAATGCCAACATGTATTGCATTGGGATTGGCAATCCGGCAAATTTAGGGTTGGCCGATCTGGTCATTCCCGGGTTCGACGGATTTACAGTGGAAAAACTGAAGAAAGGACTTACAGCCCCCTTCACGCTCTCCCGCAAAGGAAAAGCTTAGGGAATTGAAGTGACATAACAGATTGATTTATTGAAATATATAATATAACCGTATGAAAAACTACATCATACACAACGATTGGAAGATTATTGAGCAAGGGTTTCATCCGGAGAAGAACCGGATAACCGAAAGCTTGCTCAGTATCGGAAATGGCCGGTGCGGGCAGCGGGCAAATTTCGAAGAGAAATACGGTGGCGACAGCCTTCGTGGCAGCTACGTGGCTGGGGTTTATTATCCCGACAAAACCCGCGTGGGCTGGTGGAAAAATGGCTATCCCGAATATTTTGCCAAAATCCTGAACGCAACCAACTGGATCGGCATCGATGTCAGTGTTGACGGCGAGGAGTTGGATTTGGCAACGGTTGAAATCCTCTCGTTTTACCGCGACCTGGATATGAAATCGGGCTTGCTGACCCGTCGGTTCGTCGCAAGGTTTTCATCCGGGAAGCAGGTTGAAGTGAACGCCAAA
>JBBIHV010000113.1:7435-10914 GCA_037446835.1 Sunxiuqinia sp.
CGTTGAAAAGGAAAAATATGTGGGCGCCGGTTTTGAAGTTCAGGTAAAAGTTGGCGACGAAGTTTGCATTGAAAAATATGCAGCCATCGTTTCAACACTCTACCATGCAAAAAATAAATTGGCCGAAGTTACCGAAAAAACCCTGAAAAGGGCTGCCGATAAAGGTTTTGACAAGCTTTTTGCCGATCAGGAAAAAGCCTGGAACAAACGCTGGGAAACCAGCGACATCCGCATCGAAGGCGATGTGGCCGCCCAGCAGGGCATCCGGTTCAATATTTTTCAACTGAACCAGACTTACCTCGGCGACGATGAGCGCCTGAACATTGGCCCAAAAGGGTTTACCGGCGAAAAATATGGCGGCGTAACTTATTGGGATACTGAAGCTTATTGCCTTCCGTTTACACTCGGCACCGCCCCCCAAATGGTGTCGAAAAACCTGCTGCTTTACCGCTACAAACATTTGAAAAAGGCCATCGAGAATGCCGAAAAGCTTGGTTTCACCGATGGAGCTGCCCTCTATCCGATGGTCACCATCAACGGCGAAGAATGCCACAACGAATGGGAAATCACGTTCGAAGAAATTCACCGGAATGGCGCAATGGCCTATGCCATTTATAATTACATCAATTATACCGGCGACAGGGATTACCTGGCGCCTTATGGGTTTGAAGTATTGCTGGCCTTGTCGCGTTTTTGGAGCCAGCGCATCAACTGGTCGGAAGAAAAAAAGAAATTTGTGATGCTGGGCGTCACCGGGCCCAACGAATACGAAAACAATGTGAACAACAATTTCCACACCAGCTACATGGCCGTGTGGACATTGAAATATACACTGGAAGCCATCGATTACCTGAAAAAAGAACACCCGCTTTTATTCGAGGGGCTGGTTAAAAAGCATAAGTTTAAGGAAGTGAACGAAACTTCGCGCTGGAAAAAAATCATCAAAGACATGTATTTCGCTTATGATTTTACCCGGAAGATTTATTTGCAACAAGACGGTTTCCTCGACAAAGAACTGATCCCGGTGAGCCAGCTCGACCCCAAAGACCGGCCGATAAACCAGAAATGGTCGTGGGACCGCATTTTACGTTCACCGTACATTAAACAGGCTGATACACTGCAAAGTATATTTTGGTTCGAAGACGATTTCGATCTGGACAGCATCCGTCGGCATTTCGATTTTTACGAGCCGCTCACCGTGCACGAGTCGTCGCTGTCGAGTTGTATCCATGCCATACTGGCCGCCACCATTGGCCGCCAGGGAAAAGCCTACGAAATGTACCTCCGCACCGCGCGCCTCGACCTCGACGATTACAACAACGACACCTGCGACGGACTGCACATTACCAGCATGGGCGGAACCTGGATGGCTTTTGTTCAGGCTTTCGGCGGGATGCGCGTCCGGAACGGGCAACTGCATTTCAACCCGTTCATTCCTGAAGGCTGGGGTTCCTATTCGTTTCGCCTGAATTTCAGGGAAGCGCACCTCGAATTCAACATGGACAAATCACATTTCAGGTTGGTTAACCATTCAAAAGAAAACATCAGGGTGGTCGTTCATGGAAAACCCTACGAAGTGCCAGCCAGAAAGGAACTCATACTTAAAAATTAAACCTTGACACATGCGGAAAATACTAGTATTCATCGTATTTATTTTTGTCGGAACTGCGGCCTTTGCCCTGAATGTCGATCGTGTTGAACCCATGTTCTGGTGGGTGGGCATGAAAAACCCGACCCTTCAGTTGATGGTTCACGGGCCGGAAATTGCTTCCAGCGAAATCAACCTGAATTACCCCGGGGTACGGATCGAATCGGTTGCCCGTCAGGAAAACCCCAATTATGTTTATATCAACCTGGTTATTTCTCCTGAAGCCAAAGCCGGAAGCTTTCCGATCCAATTCATGAAAAGCAAGAAAGAAATTACCAGTTATACCTACGAGCTGAAAAACCGCGAACCCAATTCGGCCAACCGGAACGGGTTTGACGCATCGGATGTGATTTACCTGATTACCCCCGACCGCTTTGCAAACGGAAACCCTGCGAACGACGCGATGCCTGGCATGAAAGAATTGCCCAACCGGGCCGACAAAAACGGACGGCATGGCGGCGATATTCAAGGCATCGAAAACAGTTTGGGTTACATTTCAGGAATGGGTTTTACATCGGTCTGGATAAACCCTTTGCTCGAAAATAACATGACCAGGACTTCGTACCACGGCTATTCGACCACCGATTTTTACAAAGTTGACCCGCGCTTCGGGACCAATGAAGAGTACCGCCACCTGGCACAGGCCATCCACCAAAAAGGGATGAAACTGATGATGGACATGATTTTCAACCACATCGGCTCCGAACATTGGTGGATGAACGACATGCCTTCGCCCGACTGGCTGAATAACTATCCTGATTTCAAATATTCCAGTCACAAACACATAACAGTTGAAGATCCTCATGCTTCGCAGGTTGACAAAAACATGATGTCGGACGGATGGTTCGATAAAACAATGCCCGACCTGAACCAGCGCAATCCTTTTCTGGCTACCTACCTGATCCAGAACAGCATTTGGTGGACCGAGTATGTGGGATTGAACGGTATCAGGATGGATACCTATCCGTACCCCGATAAAAATATGATGGCCGATTGGACCCGTCGCATGTTGCAAGAATATCCTGATTTTTACATTGTTGGCGAGGAATGGTCGATGAACGAGTCAATTGTGGCCTACTGGCAAAAGGGGAAAATTAACTCCGACGGTTACGTTTCCTACCTTCCGGGACTGATGGATTTTCCGCTGAACAATGCCGTTATCCAGGGGCTGAAAGAGCCAGAAAACGGCGACAACGGTTTTGGCCGGATGTGGGAAACGCTGGCCAACGATTTTAATTACCCCACACCGTCGAAGCTGGTGGTTTTTCCTGACAACCACGATATGTCGCGGTTTTTTACGCAAATCGACCGAAACGTTGACTTGTGGAAAATGGGGATTGTTTATTACGCCACAACCCGCGGAATTCCTCAGATTTTCTACGGAACAGAAATTCTGATGACCAATCCGGGTGGCAAAGACGACGGGATAATCCGCTCCGATTTTCCGGGCGGTTGGCCGGGCGACGCCGTGAATGCCTTTACCGGCGCCGGGCTTACCGATCAGCAAAAACAAGCCCAGGATTTTATGCGAAAAATACTGAACTGGCGGAAAACCAACGAACTGGTACATTCAGGAAAACTCATGCACTTTGTTCCTGAACATGGGATGTATGTCTATTTCCGTTACAACGGGAACCGCAAATTGATGGTTGTGCTCAGCAAAAATAAAGAGGAAAAAACACTTGATACCAGCCGTTTTGCTGAAATGTTGAAAGATTGCACTTCAGGAAAAGAAGTGATTTCAGGAATGAATATTTCGGACTTGAAAAACCTGAAAGTACCAGCCATGTCGGCCATGATTATTGAACTGAAACAGTGATCAGTCGCAGTG
>JBBIHV010000113.1:11014-12688 GCA_037446835.1 Sunxiuqinia sp.
GGAACAAAGAATTAGGAACAACGAAAATAGTTTTTTGAATGGATTCACTCTAAACCCGATAAAATGAAGAAAATAAAACAATTACTGATTTTTCCGGTGCTAATCCTGGCGCTGTATTCGTGCCAGGCGACAGCAAAAAAAACGACCGGGTCGGCACAAACGGCAACTGCAAATGTTCCGGAATGGAGCAAGAATGCTGTGATGTACGAGGTTAACGTGCGCCAATATACCCCTGAAGGAACGTTCAGGGCTTTCGAAACCCAACTCCCGCGCCTGAAAGAAATGGGCGTGGATATTCTTTGGTTTATGCCCATCTATCCCATTTCAGAGAAAAACCGGAAAGGGAAATTGGGTTCGTATTATTCCGTTCGCGATTATAAAGCCGTCAATCCTGAATTTGGAACGATGGGCGATTTTAAGGCGCTGGTAAACGAAGCGCACAAAATGGGTTTCAAAGTGATGCTCGACTGGGTTGCAAACCATACCGGCTGGGACAATCAGTGGATTGTGGACCATAAAGACTGGTACACGCAGGATGCAAAGGGAAATGTGATCCCGCCCGATCCGGACTGGACCGATGTGGCCGATCTGAATTACAACAATCAAAACATGCGGCACGCCATGCTCGATGCCCTGAAATTCTGGGTCAAAGATATCAATATCGACGGTTACCGCTGCGATTATGCCGGTGGTGTCCCGACCGATTTCTGGGAAACGGCACGCGCATCGCTCGATTCGATCAAACCGGTTTTTATGCTGGCCGAAAATCAGGACCAGATGGATTTGCTGAAAAAAGCCTTTAATTGTAACTACGGATGGGAATTTTATCATCTGATGAACGAAGTGGCGAAAGGCAAAAAAACAGCCATCGACATGGATTCGGTGCTGATAAAAACGCAGAAAACCTATCCGGTCGGGACCTATCCGCTGGAACTTACTTCGAACCACGACGAAAACAGTTGGAACGGTACCGAATACGAACGTTTGGGCGAAGCCGTGAAAACGATGGCCGTGCTTACGTTTACCATTCCTGGAATGCCCTTGATTTATACCGGTCAGGAAGCCGGGCTGAACAAACGCCTGCTGTTTTTCGAAAAAGACCAGGTTGACTGGAGCAACCTGACGATGCAAAAATTTTACGAAAAGCTGATTAAACTGAAAAAGGACGACGAGGCGTTGTGGAACGGAACCGCCGGCGGGGCATTGACATTGATACAAACCTCAGTTCCGGCGAAAGTCCTGGCGTTCGGCAGGGAAAAAGACAACAATCAGGTTTTGGCTGTTTTCAACATGTCAGCCGGACCGGTTGAAGCAAGTCTTCAGGTGCCGCAGGCAGGCGATTATCGGGAATATTTTTCAGGAGAAACAAAAACATTGGAAAAGGGGACCACGCTCAAACTTGACAAATGGGGGTATAAAATATTTGTCAGGAAATAGAGGATGATTCAGGTTTTTTGGTTTGGTTATTTGTAAGCCTGTCCGTATTGGGCGGGCTTTTTTTAATAGATTTTTGCGCCTGATATTTCTTCAGGATTTAAGGTTTAACAACATATAAACAACAGCTAAAAAATGGACTGATTTGGTAACCCTTTCCCGAATTTATCGAATCAAGGACTACACGATAATATTAAAATCTGATGTTATGGACGACAAGCTGATTACCCTCGCATCTTT
>JBBIHV010000114.1:0-12558 GCA_037446835.1 Sunxiuqinia sp.
TGAACTATTGCTCATGGGTTATTTCTAATTTTCTATTTAATTTCCAGGAATGATTTTTTGCCGGCGAATGTTGAATACTCCAGCAGAGGCACTTCGATCAGGTCGTCATTCATGATCTCGGCTTCGAGTGTTTTGGTCTCGCCGGGCAGCAGACAGAGAAAATTGTCGCTCCAGAAAGCTGGCAGGATTTCCTGTTTCGAATCTTTCCCCACCAACTTCAGATTCAGCATATAAGCCAATGAATTTCCTGAATTTCTGACAGTTACCCGATATTTGTGTATTGCATCCGGGGAAATGAGTTTGGCTGTAATATCGAGCTTGGGTTCAGGCAGACTATTTAATGCTTTGAAGTCGTTTCCTTCATTCAGCCAATAAAAATTTTCAGAAAGAATGTCTCCGGAAGCATTTCCCGCAACGAGTTTCAGAAATTGGATGTTTTTGCTTTGAGGAACCGTAATTCCTGAATTAACGGCACAGTTTGAACCAATAGTCATCTGTTTTGTATTGCTCCAAACCGTTTTCAGGTTGGCATCAAAAAGTATTGCTTTAATGGTAATGTCTTTCAAGGTTTGATTGAGCAGGTTCAGGAAAGAAACAGTCAGGTCGTCGCGATTGAACTGAACATGGACTGCTTCAGCAGCTTTTTTAGCACCGTAATAACCAGCATTGGCCTGAAGGTACCAGTCGTAAACCTGCCAGGTAATGCTTGGCCAGCTCGAATTGGATTTCCAGAGCAAGATTCCGCTGGCGTTCGACCACAACTGCCGGTTAATCGATTCGATACTTGCACGGTACACATCGTAATTGATCAGCTGACTTTTTTCAATATAGTTTTCCACACCTTTCGAAACTATCGTGGTATCCGGAGCATCGTAATAGTGGCGCAACATATCGTCGTACGAAGTAAATTTCCGGGTATCATTTCCCGGCCAGTTGTTGGCATCGTGGTAGGCCCAAACACCATCAAGCGGAAATCTTCCCGGTGCCCACGTTTTCCCCATTTCAGGCATGAATTTTTCCATGCTTTGCATCGGTGGGATTCCGCTCGGGCCTATTTCACTGCTAAATCCGTTCAATTTAGGGTTGGTGAAATAATCTTTGGGTTCGAGCGTGTTGTAAGGTCCGCCACCGTGCATGCCATCTCCATTCGACGATTTGAGGTAAAATTTTGAATCCCTTCCGTCATATTTGGGAAGTATTTTATTTACAATCAAATCTTCACGAGGATTGACTCCTTCGTTCCCTCCGCACCAGATCACCAGCGACGGATGATTTCTCAATTTCTTGACGATGTCGATGGTGGCGTTTTCGAAGAGCGAAATTTCAGGCTGGAATCCGGGCGTATTTTTGAAAGTTCCCCAGAAATCGTTCAGGAAGTCCTGCCACATCAGGATTCCGTATTTGTCGGCAGCTTCATAAAGCGCTTTCGGGGCGACGCCGGTTGGTCCCCAGACCCGAAGCATATTCAGGTTGGCATTTCGGGTGAGTAAAATTTCTTTTTCGTAGCGTGCAGCATTCCAGTTCAACATCATATCGATTACCCAGTTGCCACCTTTCGGATAAATTTCGCGCCCGTTGATTTTATACACCCGTTCTTTCGAGCCAATGTATGTTTCAACCTTACGAATTCCAAAAGTTTCTGAAACTGATGCCTTATCTTTCGCTTTAGTTTCAGTCGAAAGACCTACTGTATAAAGGTTTTGCTTTCCATAGCCAAAAGGCCACCAGAGCCTGGCATTCGATATCCGGAGCGATTTTTCATTTGATGGGTCCCAGGTGAAAGTTTTGACCGATTTCGGAGCAAGTTTGTAGGCCTGGTCAAAAGCAATTTCATCCTTTCCATTCTTTACCATCACTTTGGTCACACCTTCAACTTCTTTTTCAGAATGGTTCACCAAATCGGCAGAAATCGTCACTTCCGCAGTGGTGGTGTCGGGTAAATTCAGGTTTGAGGAAACATACAGGTTATCAAATTCAACATCATCGGTTACCGAAAGAAAAACGTCTTCGGTGATCCCCATATCGCGATCGTGGATAGCCGGCTGCCAGTCCCAGCCCATCACATCCCATTTGGTGTAATCGTGACTGATTTTTCCGTCTGCCATATTTTCGCCAGGATCGGCAAGCGGTGTCAGGGGTTCGTTGGATGGTTTACCTGGATGGTTGGGTGGCCAGATGGCCACTGCCAATGTGTTTTTGCTATCTTTTTTTATTCCTGAACTTACATCGAACCGGAAAGTTCGTTCCATACCAATCATTTCTGTGGTATCTGCAACCATTTTGCCATTGAGCCAAACCTGTGCTTTGTAATTAATTTCGCCGAAGTTCAGCCATAGGTGTTTTCCGGAGAAATCTTCAGTGACATTGAATTCGTTCCGGAACCAGTAAGGCTTTTGCCAGGGATTGGTATTTTTGATGTGGTAGTATTTCAGCAGATCGTACTGCTTGTTGTATTCATCATTGATGTCAGGAATCAGCATGTTGTTGGTTCCGATGTATGGATTAGGGTAAATTCCGTTGCGCACCAGGGCCGTCAGAACTGTTGCCGGAAGGCTGGTTGTGGCCCAGGTCTTTGTATTTATTCCGGAAACTGAAAGCTTGGCTCCGTTCATCCCGACTTCAGCAGATGATTTTACCATCCAACCTTTACGAATGAGTTGTGAACCTTCAGGAACTGCAGAAAGCGGAGCATCATCAATGGTAATTTCCTGAGAATTTGATTGCTTCTTTCCCTTCCGACTGACGGCAATCACTTTCCAATTGTGCTTCCCGAAGGATAAAGGGAAAGGAACGTAGGCATTTTGTGAGGATGGTACGCTGCCCATTTTGATACCGTCGATCCAGATTTCGTAGTAATCGCAATCGGTTTTTTGCCACGAAAGGTTGGGCATGTTGTTGCTGATTGTCATGCCGTTTTGCGGGGCAATCAGTTTAAAATCTGCCTGAGAAAAGGCAACCTGAGAGAAAAATACAACGGTGATGATAAAAAATAATTTCGGCGAAAATCTGATTTGCATGAGTTGAAGTAGTTTAATTGGTTTTAAATTGCGGTTTATCCGGAAGCTCCGGTCAGGAGATTCGTAGTATCTTGATTTTCATTTTTTATGGTCAGGAAAAGGTTCGTAACTGGTAATCATCAACTCATCGAACCGGGCATCGATAAATCCCTTTGGAGAAGTTTTGCCGTTGCGAAGTCCAAGTTCGAAGCATCGGATATCGTTTGTTTTCAGTTCGGGAAGCCAGGGAATTTTGCCCCAGTTACCCCATTCCAGATCAGCCAGTTTAAATTTCAGGAAGACCCATTTGGAAGAAGCAAGTCCGACCATTTTTTTTGCCCCCCATTTGCCTTTGTGACCTTTAGTCAGCATCAGCGGCTGCACGTATATTGAATCTCCATTTCCACTGTTGCACCAACACGACAGCCAGATTTTATCACTAAATTCTGCCCGCACCTTATCCATCGCAGGATTGGCCAGCGAATCGATTTTCAGATCGGTGAACCAGCACAACGATTTGTTTGCAGGAATTGAATCCCAGCGCACATTCAGGCAAACTTTAGAGTTCGGGCTCTGCTGATTTTCCTTCTTTTCATCGAAAAGAAATTTTACTTGATTATTGTCGCGCCACCAATTGGCCGTATTTGGTTTGTCTTCATAAGTCAGGACAATTTTTTGTTGAGCCTGGCTTTTGGAAATCATGAGTACAAAAAGGCAAAGAGCTATTATTTTTTTCATTCTAAAATATTTGAGTAAATGATAATTTTCTTTCATTCAAGATTAAACCTTCGCCATCAGTTATATATTGATTAGGGAAAATATGAATAGAAATAGTGATAAAGCTATAAAAATTAAAAGCCATTCGACAAATATCAGTTTTGCTTCCTTATTCTGCCAAAATCTTCCTTTTCTAATCCAATTAAACATTGCTGATTGTATTACAAAGAACCCTCCAGGCCTAAACCCGGAGGGTCATTCTATTGAACTATAACTAAACCGAAAATTCACATGTTAAAATGATCAGGAGTGATGGCTGTTGTTCACCATCGCTCCTGAAATAGGTTCATTATTCGGGCACCAGATTTGGATCCAAAGGAACAGTTGTGAAGACAAAATAATCGGCATTTACTTCAATAGGAGTTCCGCTCGCAATGTTCCCACCATAAAGTGTAATGTCCATTGTAAAATCTTTGGTAGCATCAAAAGATGCCAGATCGCCTTCACCAGGAACAATTTTTATGGAGCGCCATACCCATTTATTTCCGGTAGGAACAAACTTGTAGTCGTCGCCATATCCTTGTGATTTGGTGAAGTGCATCCAACCTGAACCGAAGTCAAATTGGAAATAGCCTTCTTTATCTCCGGTATTCAAGAGGAAGTTGATCCAGATTCCATTGGCGTAAACCGACGGGTCGAGCGCTTTTACATTGAAAGCTGCGCGCCCTAATTTATCGTTCCATCCGGTTGAAATTCCTGAGGCCGTGGCATAGCTTGCACCTTGATTGTAACCGGTAAATGCCGGAACAGAGCCTGTTGCTGCCAATTTCCAGTTGGTCATTTCCACGCTGGCAGCGGCTTCACAATCCCAGGCCAGTGTTGGATTTACCGGTCCATCGGTAATCATTATCTGATCAACGGCAATGTAGAAAGGCGTTCCATTAACGTTTCCACCACGGAACTGGATACCGAATTTATCGAGATTTCCTTTTGCAGCAGAGAAACCCAGAGCTTCCAAATCATAAGAACGCCATTCCCAACCATCCGTTTTTACTTTATAGTCATCGCCATAACCAAATGCAGCGGTTAAATGTTTATCTTCCAAACTGCCACCTGAAGTAATAATTGGCTGTACATACCCGAAGCCACCCTTTGTATTAACAAGCATCGTAAAGCAAGGATGGGTGTAGGTTGAAAGATCATAACCTTTTCCTGCGTTGTTGTTTTCAATTTTGAGGTAGGTGCCGTTCCATCCATTACCCGAAGAGGCTTTAACTTCAAACCCTTTTCCAAAGAAACCGGGAATTTCGCCATAAGTACAACCAGCAACTCCATCACCAGGTACCACGGTATAGGGCGAATCGAAATCAACAATATTCAGCGTTTGCTTTGGAATGTATGTTGATTTTGGAGCTACGACAGGAATAGCTGCTGAAGTTTGTTTGTCACCGGTTTTGGGCGTAACTTCAATGATGGCAGCTTCGCCCAACTCAATACCTGCTGAAGAATAAGAAACCTTATCAGGGGCAGCCGAGCCAAAAACTGAAACAACTTTTCCGGCAATTTTTACTTCCTTAATCAAATCGAGGTTTTCACCCTTTAAAACAAAAGGTTTTCCACGCTGAATTTCGGTTGGCCAGGCAGTAACATTGGCGACGTAAAATTGAGGAATTATAACCTGTGAGGTAGTGTATGCCCTTTTATACTTGTTCATTATCGACAACGGACCTGTTTCAATCTGACGTGGCACCTCTACCCGCATTGAATCGTTATATTGACCGATAATTTTAAATGTTGCCGGGCCAACCGATACAGAGCTGACCGTATTCAGGTTGGTTCCTTTCAGAACAATCTGTTTTCCTACAAAGGGAGATTCGTTGGAAATTTCTGAAACTGTTACTGCAGGAAGCTTAATGTCATAACCAGTTGAAAATGGTTTTTCATCCTTGCAGCTATATGCGAATATTGAAACAAACGCAAACAGAGCTATTCGAAATATATTTTTATTCATAATTAGTTTGATTCTAAATGATTAATATCCAAAATTTTGTTCCATGTTCCATGCCTGAACTTCGGTTTGCGGAATTGGGATCAATGGTACTTTATGGCCATCCGGACCATCAATTGAATGGGCAATTCCGTTGGCTTTAATGTTTGGAAATTGTTTGTATGGACGATCGCCTAACCCATACGACAGTCCGTCAGCACGTTTCTGATTTTTTTCCACATCAATCGCATCAAAATAGCGGCCTGTGCGAACCAAATCATAAAAACGGAAAGCTTCCATTGCCAGTTCCAAACGACGTTCTTTCCAGATGTCCTGCAAAAGCTGGTCGCCACTTGAGGTGAGATCAGGAAGGTTTACTTTTGTAGGAGCTGCGCTGTAATCCATTTTACCTTCGGCATAACCCATGCAATAGGTGCTGTTGCGTGCCCTGTTCCTGATCATATTAACCTTGTCTTTAGCTTCGTCAAATTTTCCCAGATGCCAGGCAGCTTCAGCGTGCATTAGCAGCACATCGGCGTATCGGATAATCTTGATGTTGCGGTCGCTGGCTTTTGCCAGAGCAGGTTTAACCGGCAAAGCTGCTTTGCGGTTCAACCAGTCGGAACCTTGTTCTTTACGGTCGTACTTTCTTTTTACTCCATAAAGAATTCCATTGTTGAATTTTTCGCCGTAAATAACACAAGTCAAACGCGGATCACTGGTGACATCGAAATTATAAGCGGCTACCAGATCGGGGGTTGGGTTGTTGAATCCCCAGCCTGAGTCGTCTTTGCGGTTACCCTGGAAATTATAACAATTGGTACCTATTGAACCCGGGGCAGCATCCGTTGAACCTACACCGAATTGAATTTCGAAAACCGATTCCTCGTTGTTCTTATTTTCAGTTTCCCACAATTTGGCATAGTTCGACATTAAACTGTATTCTCCTGAATTGATTACAGCGTTGGTCTGGTCATAAACTTGCTGCCAGGTAATGGTATTTGCAATGTCGGTACCAATCTGATACATGTAAATGCGAGCCAGCAGCGATCGTGCTGCTCCCTTCGAAACACGTCCGGTTTCGGCAACCGGGATCATACTTTTTTCAGGTAAAAGTTCAATGGCTTTTAAAAGGTCTTTGGCGATCTGAGTGTAGCACTCGTTCAACGAGGCGCGTTTTACTTTTCCGAAATCTGAAGGATTAACCGAACTGTTAAACAAGGGAACACCTCCGTAAATGCGAACAAGATACCAGTAAAAATAAGCCCTCAAAAAGGAAGCTTCGCCAATTAGGCGGTCGCGAACTGCCGGATCCCAGCTAACACTAGGGAGATTGTCCAGTGCATAATTTGCACGTGAAACTCCCCAAAATCCATGAATCCAAAAATTGGTCGAGAACCCATTCTGAGAGGTAAGGGTATAATCAACCATTTCCCACATTTCACCGTAGTCGCCATCATTACTGCCTTTTTCTGCATCGTCAGAGCGAATGTCGCCCATAAAAAAATCGTGGTGGTGACCCATCCACTGACCATCAGGCCCCGCACCTTCATCGAGCTGAAGCATATCGTAAATGCCAATAATGGCGCGTACTCCATTTTCTTCTGTTTCAAAGAAGTTACCGCTATTTTCAGCTCCCTGAGGTTTTATGTCAAGAAATTTATTGCAGCCTGAAATTGACACGATCAACGCGGCTGATACGATTAAATAGATTATTTTTTTCATCTTTAACCTGTTTTTTAGAATGTTAGATTAATACCGAATGAATAGGTGCGGGGATGTGGGTAATTCACCATATCAACGCCATAATGAAACGGATCGCCGTATAAACCAAAGAGTTCAGGATCTAATCCACTGTATTTAGTCAGTGTTAATAAGTTATCCATCGAGGCGTAAATGCGCAGGTTTTTGATGTACATCTTTTTGGTTAGCTCTGATGGAAGTGAATAACCGAATTGAAGATTGCTCAATTTCAGGTACGAACCATCTTCGACATAACGATCAGAGAAATTTTCGGTATTTTTATTCAGGTCGGCAGCATCTAAACGTGGAACATTGGAATTTGGATTTTCTGGTGTCCAATGGTTTAAAGCCATGTCTCGGCTGATGTTACATTCGAACATTTTCGAGCTGTAAAGGGTTTGATACATCGAGTTGACGATCTTGTTTCCAAAAGTTCCAGTCCAGAACATTACCATATCAAAACCTTTGTACGACATGTTGATGTTGAGTCCACCATTCATTTTAGGGCTGGCACTGCCGAGGTAAGTCATATCATCTTCAGTAATTTTGCCATCGCCGTTGATATCTTTAAAAATGACATCCCCCAAACCAGCATTTGGTTGAATTGGAACGCCATCTTTCTGGTAAGCATCAAGTTGTGCCTGTGTTTTAAAAATGCCCAAAGTTTTGTATCCGTAGAAATAAGCAAT
This sequence comes from Sunxiuqinia sp., assembly GCA_037446835.1. GTDB lineage: Bacteria > Bacteroidota > Bacteroidia > Bacteroidales > Prolixibacteraceae > Aquipluma. Next base: position 8,133 of record JBBIHV010000114.1, read on the forward strand.
TTCTCTTCCAACTTCAGTTTTGGTACAGTTGCCCATTCTACCGGCCGAACCACCGCGAATTGGGTCACCACCGGCTAAACTGGTTACTTTATTTTTAATGAAAGCTAGATTTAACCCAATGTTATATTTGAAATCGCCCTTGTTTTTGGCATAGTTGAGTGTAAACTCAAAACCTTTGTTCTGCATGGTTCCAGCATTTACCGCAGGTTTCTTTTTGCCTGAATAAAGCGGTATCGGGCGTTGAAGTATCATATCTTTCGTGTTGCGGATAAAATAATCGACTGTACCTGTCAGTCGGTTATCGAGCAACCCAAAATCAATACCGAAGTTTATTTGTTCTGCACCTTCCCAGGTTAACTCGGTGTTGGCAAGTTGTTCCTGGACTGCACCTTCAACAGGAAGTCCATTAAGCGCATACATATAACCGCCATTCACGCTCGAGACATAGTCGAAATTACCGGCACTGCTTTGGTTCCCCACAATACCATAACCGGCACGCACTTTCAGCATGGGTAAAACATCCGAAATGCTTTGCATGAAATTTTCATTTTGCATATTCCAGCTTGCTGCTACTGAAGGAAAGTAGCCCCAGCGTTTTTCTTTGGTAAACTTCGAGCTTCCATCCATTCGCATGGTTCCGGTGATGACATATTTATTGTCCCAGGCAAAATTACCCCTCACAAAGGTTGATGCCAATCTGTTTTCACTCTGACCGCCTCCGAGGTTAAACTTTACGGCATCCTTGTGTGCGCTCAGATATTGCAAATTGGCACTTTCAGGTACGTTATATCCGGTTGCATAGATGTCGGAATACTTACTCGCTTGGAGCTCCATACCAAGCGTCGTATTAATATTGAGCTTTTTTACCGTTTTGTTGTACGAAAAGTAATTGGTATTCACCCAGTTTAAGCCATAAGCCCGTTTTTGATATAATGTGGCATCATCGTTTTTCTGGGTTGGAGTGATAAAGTATTTGGGGTTGTAATTTTTTTGATCATCAAAATCCATCATGGTTCCAAACTGTGATCTGAAAGAAAGTCCTTTGGTAAGAATGTCATCAGCCTGGAAATAGAAATTTCCCATGGCTCTGTTTCCCAGATATTTTTGCTTGCCTGCAAGGTAAATAGCCAAAGCAGGATTAGTAGCTGCCTGCGAATAATATATTTCGCCGTAGTATTTGGTATAATCGTCCCATGCTGCAGAGATTGGATCGGAACGAAGCGCTCCCGGAATGGTACCACTATAATAATCGGTGTTTTCTCCAGGCCGTTCATAGTGTACATAATTAAAATTCAATCCTATTTTCACCTTTGAACTAAGGCTGTAGTTATTATTGGAATGAAATATTAATTTATTCATATAAGATCCTTTTACAATTCCATTGTCGGAAGAATAGGTAACTCCATGGTCGAACGAATATTTTTCAGAACCTCCTAAAATGCTAAGATTAAAACGGGTATTGGTACCCTGACGATAAATTTCCTTTTGCCAGTCAGTTCCTTTTAAGTAATTTCCGGCTTTTTGCTGATCAAGTACATAGTTGATTATATCGTCTGTAGCCCCAATGGCTTTCCGTGCATTGGCAAATTGAGTGGCGTCAGCCAGATCCAATACTTTGGAGACATTTGAAAAACCTGTTAATACGTTTGCCTGAACCTCAACTTTGCCATTTCTTAAGCCCGAACGGGTTTTTATCAGAATAACACCATTGGCGCCTCTCGAACCGTAGATAGCCGTTGCAGAAGCATCTTTCAAAACCTCCATGCTTTCAATATCGGAAGGCGAAATGTGGCTGATATCGCCCATTGGGAAACCATCTACCACAAACAAAGGATCTGAGTTATTAATGGTTCCAATACCGCGAATTCGGATCTTTACTCCGGAGCCTGGATTTCCAGAATTTGACATGACATTAACTCCGGCAACACGTCCCTGAAGAGCCTGAGCCGCATCAATGGTGGTTACTTTCTTAATGTCTTCAACATTCACTTTGGCAACACTACCTGTCACATCGCTTTTCCGCATCACCCCGTATCCAACAACGACCACTTCGTCAACCGATTGATCTGATGAAGTCAATTCAATGTTTACATTGGGTGCAACGTCAACTTTCGCGGTTTGATAACCAATAAATGAAACGGTAATGGTTTTCGAATTCTGTGGAACAGTCAGTAAAAACTCACCATTTAAATTGGTGACTGTGCCTCCGGTTGCTCCATTAGGCACAACCGTTGCTCCCGGCAAGGGTTCTTTGGTATTTTTATCTACAACTTTCCCGCGCATTTGTGTTTGCGCAAAAGTCGAGATGAAAAATCCCATGATCAATAAAAACAAAATAGTTTTCTTCATAAGTAAAAGTTTGGTTTGTGAAAAAATAATTGACTCATTTTGTTTGACGATTCATCTTTTTTCCCCGGGCCCCAGCTTTTAATATATTGGCTGGCAGTTTTCGGAAGTATAAACGAATCGAAGGAACATGGAAACAAATCTAGTCTAGAGGTAAAAGGTTATTTAAAAACCATGTTACAGCCTTTAAAGAGTTTGGGGAAAACTTTTAAGATATTGTTCCATTTATTTGCACAAGTGTAACACGGCCAATGCCAAACAACAAGTTGTCAGGCACTTAACAAACGCGGCGAAATTTAATAGCAAAAACGAGTAGTATTTTTCGCTATTTTCGTTTCATCAAATAAGTATCATGTTAAAATTTTTGTTTTTACTTCTGTTATTACAGACTTTTAGGTTGGAATTACAAGCTCAGAACGACCGTTTTTATTCTTCGCTTGAAGGATTATCGGGTACAACGATGCATGGTTTTTTTCAGGATTCAAAAGGATATCTCTGGATACCTACTGATTCCGGCCTTGATCGTTTCGATGGGTACAATTTTAAGGTTTACAAATACCAACAAGAAGATAGTACAAGTATTAATTCAAATGCAGCGGTAGTTGTTTTTGAAGATTCAGAAGGCAGCTTGTGGATTGGAACCAATTTTGGACTAAACAAATACAGCTATAAAAAGGATTGCTTCCGACAAATTCAATTATTTATCAAGGACAATCGAATTTCACTTACCGTAAAATCAATTGTTGAAGATCATCATAAAATGCTTTGGTTAATAACTTCTCATGGGCTTGTTCAATATAATCCCCAAAATGGAAAGTACAATTTTTATAACCATCAATTCAGAAATGACGGGACTCCTGCAAATTCTAAATACAATCAGGCTGTTATTGATTCAAAGGGTAATTTGTGGATTGGAACCGACGACAACTCGGTCCTGATTTTCGATACTCAGAAAAATCAATTTTACACCATCAGGGAATATACTGGCATAAATTACGAATTTCCAGATCGAACGGTGCTTGCAGTAACTCAAACGAAGAACGGGCAAATCTTCTTTGGCACACAAAGGGCTGGATTAGTTATTTACAATTCATTAAACCGCACATTTCAACAAGCTGGCTATTCAACGAACCCTGAAAATCTTTTCGATGGTGGCATTTATAGTATAATTACCGACAGACGTGGCGTAATTTGGGTCGGAACTGAGCATAACGGATTAAAAACCTTTGATCTAAAACAGAACAAATTCACCGATGTCAACCATCTTATTGATCTTCCAAATATAAAAAAGGCAAAGGTATTTTGCTATGAAGACAACCTGGGCGATATGTGGTTTGGTGTGCAGTATCGTGGAATATACCACAAAATATCATCCTTGAAACCATTTCATTCCATTGGAAATTCCAAAATGACCGGATCCGGATTAAGTCATTTTATTATCAAATCTATTCTGCTGGATAAAAATGGGAATTTATGGGTAGGTACCGATGGCGGAGGCTTAAATGTAAAATGGAAAGGCAGCAAAGAATTTGTCATATTTAAATCGTCGGGGCGGGGAACCACTTTGAACGACAAAGCCATAATTAAATTATTTGAAGACCGAAGGGGTTGGATATGGATTGGCACTTATCTGGAAGGCCTTTTTTGTTACAAGGGAAAGGGAAAAGATCTGATCAATTATCGAATGCCAGGGTCTGATAAAGAAAACTGGAACAATTATATTTTCGATATTATTGAAGATGCACGTGGAAATCTATGGATTGGAACCAATGGTGGCGGATTGTTTTACCTTAATATCAAAGATGAAACCATTACAGATAATACATATCCTTTGGTAAACGGAAAAACTGAGACGATAAAACCAATTATAAACGCTCTACAATACGATAAGGATAGTACATTATGGATCGGTACATACAATGGCCTTTTTTGCTGGAATAAAAAAAAGGATAATTTCCGGACCTATCTGATAAACTCGGGAGATATCGAGAAAGATGTAGTTTTCACGATAAAAAAAGATAAACAAGACAATATTTGGTACGGTACCCTGTCGGGGCTAAACTGCTACCACCCTGAAAAC
>JBBIHV010000115.1:0-3780 GCA_037446835.1 Sunxiuqinia sp.
ACGGCAATCCGCTGGCGGGTGTACATTTTGTGCCTGATAAAATTAACCAGCAGGTTGACACCAAGCAGTATCATAACCAGTTCAAACCAAAACGAATTGTATATCAAGCCTTTGGCTGCTTCAGTTCCGTAGCTGCTTTCAATAAATGTGGCAATAGCCATCGAAAAAGCCATTACCAGCAACAAAAAGCCCATAAATGGAAACGAGAAAAGGAAATTCAAAATCTTCTTCATTGGATGTGTATTTGTTCAGTCAAACTGAATGAATAAATCAAAAAAAAAATGTTCGTGGAAAACGAACAATGAACATTATAACATCAAAAGGGAGGATTCTGTTGACTTTTTTTGAAAAAACTTTTATTGAACCCCAATAAGTAAAATGGCTGTGGCTTTCAGCTTATGCCTGAAAGCCACAGCCTCAACAATATTTTTTTGACAAAACAAGCGCGCTGGCAAAAGGTACAATCCCCAAAAAGGACGCTACAACAAATCGCTCGCCAGTTCAGCCAGGTAGCTGCGTTCGCCTTTCACCAGGTTGACATGGGCAAAAATTTCATGGTTCTTCATTTTCTCGGTCATGTAAGCCAACCCGTTCGATTTCATGTCGAGATAAGGCGAATCAATCTGCTGAAGGTCGCCGGTAAAAATCAATTTCGTTCCTTCACCTGCACGGGTAATGATGGTTTTAATTTCGTGTGGGGTCAGGTTTTGTGCCTCGTCGATTATAAAATAGGAGTTCGACAAACTTCTTCCGCGAATGTAGGCCAACGGCGTGATAATGAGTTGTTCTTCCTTCAGGAGCTCTTCAATTTTCTGATATTCAGTACTTCTGGGATTGTAATTGTGCTTGATAACTGCCAGGTTGTCGAAAAGCGGCTGCATGTATGGGCTGATCTTTTCCTGTGCATCGCCGGGCAGGTAGCCCAGGTCGCGGTTGCTGAGAGCCACAATGGGGCGGGCCAGCAGAATTTGCCCAAAACTTTTGTATTGTTCGAGCGCGGCGGCCAACGCCAGAAGCGTTTTCCCGGTTCCGGCCTTCCCGGTGAGGGCAACCAGCCTGATTTCAGGATTAAAAAGGGCGTCGAGGCTAAAAGTTTGTTCGGCATTCCGGGGTTTGATGCCATAAGCCGTTTTCTTTTCAACCCGCACCATTTTCTTCAAACCACCGTCGTAGCGCCCCAGAACGCTGGCCTTTGGCGATTTCATAATAAAATATTCATTGATTTCGGGAGGGGCAACCAATCCCATCATTTCAATCGGAATGGCGTTTTCAGCATACAGTTTTTCAATCAGGGCATCATCGAAATTCTCCAGTTCGGTAACATTTTTGTTCAGGAACTGAATATCTTTTACTTTGTCGTTGTAGTAATCTTCGGCCTGAATCTTCAGCGACTTGGCCTTCATTCGCAGGTTCACATCTTTGGTTACCAGGATGGTCGGCCTGTCGGGAAATTTCTGACCAACGAACATGGCAATGGCCAAAATCCGGTGGTCCGGAATGTCTTCGCGAAACGACTGCCGCATTTCTTCCGGGAATGGTTTTCCGGTTTCAATAATCAGTTTGCCTTTATCCGGCCCCAGTTTGATCCCGCCGTTGAAGAGCTTGTCGCCCACAATTTCGTCGAGTTCGCGCACAAATTCACGGGCCTGAAAATTAATCGGATCGTTGCCACGCTTAAATTTGTCCAATTCTTCCAGAACGGTAATCGGAATAACAATGTCATTATCCTGAAACTGGTAAATACTGGTGTGGTCGTGCAGGATTACATTGGTATCGAGCACAAAAATTTTTGTCACTTTTTTCCTTGCCATCTTTGCTATCATTAAGGTTTCCCTAAAAATAGAAATTTTAACCCGGAATATTCTTTTGGCAGCTCTTTAATTCTCAATTTTACCTGCTGATTTTTTAACCACTGTTCATAAGTTTTTTGCTCATGAAAACCTATCCTGAAGTGCTTGAATTCCTATACAGCCAGTTACCTATGTTTCAGCGGACTGGGCCAGCAGCATACAAAGACGACCTCGACAACACCATTCGGCTCGACGAGATGTTTGATCATCCGCACCGGTCGTTCCCAACTGTTCATGTGGCCGGGACCAACGGGAAAGGGTCGGTTTCGCACCTGCTGGCCTCCGTTTTACAGGAAGCAGGCTACAAAACAGGATTGTACACATCGCCACACTTGAAAGATTTCAGGGAACGGATTCGGGTCAACGGCGAAATGATTCCCGAAGGATCGGTGGTTAAATTTACCGAGCAGTTCCTGAAAAAAAATGAGGCCGAAAAGTTGGAACCTTCCTTCTTTGAATTAACCGTCTCAATGGCTTTCGACTATTTCAGAAAGATGGAAGTGGATGTGGCAGTAATCGAAGTCGGGCTTGGCGGCCGCCTCGACTCAACCAACCTCATTACTCCGGAAATTTCAGTAATCACGAACATCAGCTTCGACCATAAAGCTTTACTCGGCGATACGTTGCCGAAGATTGCCGCCGAAAAAGCAGGAATTATAAAAAAAGATGTGCCGGTTGTAATTGGGGAATCTTCACCCGAAACCGACTGGGTTTTCAACCAATTTGCCGAACAGGTTGGAACCACGTTGGTGTTTGCCGATCAGGAATATCGGACGGATTATTCCATGCAGACCATTTCAGGAAAGCAAATCATGAACATTCGGAAATATGGGGAAATATTTTTCCCAAACCTGGAAGTTGACCTGCTGGGCATTTATCAGCGCCACAATGTTCCCACAGTTTTAAAAGCAATTGAACTGCTTAAAATGAAAGGATGGAGCATTTCTGAAGAAGCGATCAGGCGAGGAATCGCCAATTCAGTTAAAAATACCGGACTGATGGGGCGCTGGCAAATTATTGGGCACAATCCGCTTACGATTTGCGACACCGGGCATAATCAGGCCGGAATAAAAATGGTAGTTGAACAAATTAACCATACAGCCTGGAAAGAATTGCATCTGGTGATTGGCATGGTGAACGATAAGGATCAGGACGAGGTTTTGGCAATGCTGCCAGTCAACGCGCATTATTATTTCACTAAGGCAGCCATACCCCGGGCTGAAGAACCCGAAATACTTGCATCCAAAGCGGCAAAATTCGGGATCACCGGGAACTGCTATCCTTCAGTTCGTGAGGCATTTTTCGCAGCACAAGCCTGTGCCCAAAAAAATGATCTGATTTTTGTTGGCGGAAGCACCTTTGTAGTGGCCGAAATTTTATGAGTTTTTTCATCCATTTATTTGCACATTTAGAAAATGGGTATATCTTTGCATCGCTTTAAAAAACAAAGCGCGTTCACTAAAACAAACAACAAAAAGGGCGATTAGCTCAGCTGGTTCAGAGCATCTGGTTTACACCCAGAGGGTCGGGGGTTCGAATCCCTCATCGCCCACCATAGTCATTCAAAGCCATTCGGAATCCGGGTGGCTTTTTTGTTATTTCTTCGGATATGTTTTACTGTTATATTTTATATTCTCAAAAGCTCGACAAATACTACATCGGGTCAACATCCGATCCGGAGGGAAGACTTCAACGCCACAATACTTCCAATAAAGGGTTCACTTCCACCGGAAAGCCCTGGACGATAAAATATACCGAACAGTTTGACTCAAAGGAACATGCTTTAATCAGAGAAAAGCAACTTAAAAACTGGAAAAACCGAACCATTTTGGAAGAACTGATCTTCAATGGTTCAGTGCATCCCGATTAAATCGGGAGGGTCGGGGGTTCGAATCCCTCATCGCCCACCATAGTCATTCAAAGCCATTCG
>JBBIHV010000115.1:3880-10374 GCA_037446835.1 Sunxiuqinia sp.
CATCCCGATTAAATCGGGAGGGTCGGGGGTTCGAATCCCTCATCGCCCACGAAAGAGGTTAGCTTTTGTTAACTCTTTTTTGTTTACCGTTCTCGTCCGTTCTGCAAAGCCAGATTTTTCTCCATTTACTTTCAATCTTTTTTCTGATAAAAATCAAAAATTCTTTAAAAATAGCTTGACTTGTATTGCTATTTTGAGTTACTTTTGTACTCAATTTATAATAAGAAGCAACAAACCTTCCAGAATGCTACTTCTGGCAGAAAAATAAGGCTTTCAAGCTGCCTGGAATCAGGGAAAAACTCAATCATTTGATGTGACTGAGGAAGCGAAGCTGTGAAAAGCCATTACTCAAATTCAAATTAATCCTCAAAAAGACCAAAAAAAAAAAATCGACCCATATTTGAATCTTTTTTGCCCGTCAAAACACTAAACCATGATTGAAAGTTTAATTACTTCAAAAACCCGTATCAAACTTTTACTCAAATTCTTTTTGAATAGCCAAACAAAAAGTTACCTGAGAAGCCTGGAAAGTGAATTCAACGAATCCACCAATTCAATCAGGGTGGAATTGAACAGGCTCGAAAATGCAGGTTTACTTGACACGGCCGTGGAAGGCAACAAAAAAATGTTCTTCGCCAACACCAGTCACCCACTTTTTCAGGACATAAATAACATCCTCAAAAAATTTGTTGGGATTGACCAGATCATCGAACAAATCGCCTCTCAAATTGGTGACCTGCAGGCAGCTTACCTGACCGGCGATTTTGCGCTCGGCAAGGATTCTCGGATCATTGACCTGGCTTTGGTTGGCGACAAGCTCGACCGTTCTTTCATTGACAAGCTGGTTGAAAAAGCTGAAAGTTTCGTTAGTCGGCGCATTAAATACATCATTCTGTCCAATGAAGAAATGAAACAATTCTATACCGGCAAACCCATTTTCCTGATCTGGAAAATTGATCAGGCCGAAAAATAGGAAACCCATCCGAAAAGTCATCCGATGAATCTTTTGGTAAGAACTTAAAAATTAATAGTCTGACATCCAACTAATTACAAATTAATCGAACTAAGGTTATCGTTTCTTAACTTTTCGGAACAAACTCAACTATCCTTCAGTAAGCAACGCCTTTTCACTAAAATCAATGCAATCATTTCTCGAAAAATCGGGCCTTTAAAATACTCATTATGCAAAAAATTGTTTTTTTCATCGGGATTCTCCTGTGCTTTTATTCATCACTCAGCACGATTCAGGCACAAAATCCGGCAAACGTCGATGTTAACCAACTTTCAGATCAACAGATCCAACAAATTGTAACGGAAGTAAGCGCCAGGGGATTAACCATCGATCAGGCTGCGCAAATGGCTCAAATGCAGGGAGCATCGCCCACACAAATTGACCAGATAAAACGGCGAATCCAGGAACTCAATTTTTCGGCAGGAAAGTCAATCGCCAACCCTGCCGCGCAAAACACACAAAAAAATACGACAAGCAGGGAAGCTTTTTCCGAAAAAGCAGTATTCAAGGCTTCTCCGGAAGTAAAACGGATTTTTGGTTTTCAATTGTTTAATTCGGAGAACCTCACCTTTGAACCAGCCGTAAATATACCAACCCCTCAAAACTATGTGCTGGGAATTGATGATGAATTACTCATTTCCATCTGGGGGGCAAGCCAGCAATCTTATCAACTGCGCATCGGATCAAACGGAGCGGTGAATATTCCCGACATCGGGCCTGTTTATGTTTCAGGAATGGAGTTTTCGAAGGCAAAAGAACTCATTAAAAATCGGCTGATTGCCATTTATCATGGAATGGGTGGCCAAACACCCAACACCTATGCCGAAGTTGGCATCAGTAACCTTCGCTCCATAAAAATCAATGTCATTGGCGAAGCAATGGTTCCCGGTACTTATACCTTACCCTCAACGGCTTCGGCCTTTAACGCGCTGTACCTTTCAGGCGGGCCCAATGCGAACGGATCGTTCCGAAATATTCAGGTAATCCGCGACAACAAAATGATCAAGACTATAGATGTTTATGATTACCTGATTAATGCCAACATGCAAGACAATATCCAGTTACGCGAACAAGACATTATTTACATCCCAACTTATCAAAAAAGGGTCGAGGCCTCTGGCGCATTTAAACGCACGGGTATCTTTGAACTGACCGAAAAAGATAAACTTTCAGACCTGATCCGTTACCTTGGTGGATTTACCGACCAGGCTTTTAGGGCGCAACTTTCGCTCACCCGGATTACCGATACTGAAAAGAAAGTGATCGACATCAACCAATCTATTTACGATAGTTTCATCCCCTCAAATGGTGATGTGATCGTTGCTTCTGAAATTCTCGACCGCTATGAGAACCGGGTCAACATATCCGGTGCGGTATTTCGTCCGGGCACTTATGAACTGACTGAAGGGCTTACCTTATCAGGCCTGATAAAAAAGGCACAGGGGGTAAAAGAAAACTATTTCAGTAACCGGGGCTTGATTGTCCGCCTACAAAACAACCTGGCGCCTACAACCTTGTCATTTAATGTGGATGAGGTTTTAAAAGGAACCAATGACATTCCGCTTCAACGTGAAGATCAGGTAATCATTCAGGATATCTTCAGTATGCGCGAGAAGCGGACGATCCAGATTCTTGGTGAGGTACAAAAGCCGGGTGAATATGAATTTACCGACAACATGACCTTAAAAGACGTCATTTTCGAAGCAGGTGGGTTTAACGAAGCGGCCAGCGAGTCGTTCATCGAGTTGGCCCGCCGCCACAACTATGAAGAATCGAACCAGATGAGCGATGAAATAGTCAAATTGTACCAATTTAATATCGACCGGGAATTAAAACTCGACAGCAAAGGCGAATCATTTGTTTTACTTCCTTTCGATTATATTTATGTTCGCAAGGCCCCTTCCTATCACGTACAACGGAACGTTTATATTTCAGGAGAAGTACGCTATCCGGGTGCTTACAGCATTGGCTCCAAAACAGAACGCATCTCCGATCTGGTTAAGCGGGCCGGTGGGTTGTTGCCCGATGCTTTTGTTAAAGGGGCGCGCATGAAACGGGCAAGCCAACTGGCAGCCCAAAACTTAGATGTTGTTCGAAACGTGCTGGACAACAACTTAACTGCCAAAACCGAAAAAGGCGTAACCAACGACCAATTGGAGTTACGGTTGGATGACATCCTGAAAAATCCGGGATCGGAATTCGACTACCTGCTCAAAGATGGCGACCAGGTTACCATTCCGGAAGTATCGCAGGAAGTTCGGATTTCAGGGGAAATACAAAACCCGATCGGATTGGCTTACCAGAATGGGAAAAAACTGAAATACTACATCGACCGCTCCGGTGGGTTTAATGACAAGGCAAAAAGAAGTAAATCTTTTGTTATTTACAGCGATGGAACCACCAAAGTGACCCACAACTTTCTCTGGCACAGTTACCCCAAAGCCGAACCCGGATGCCAGATTGTAATTCCACCGAAACCTGAGAAACAAAAAGTGGACAATACCGGCAAATGGCTGGCCATTGCGTCCACGCTCTCGGCAATATTGCTTGTCATTAAAAGTTTATAAAAGAGAATACCCGTTGCCGTCGCATTCCTGAAACGGGGACGAAGTGATTACAACCAATCCTTTTTCCTTCACATTTCATTTTCCCTTTAAAAATCAGTTTTGAAACGGCAAAAACCAAAACATCATAAAACAACTAAATTTTCATTCATGAACACGCAAACCGGCACAAAACCCATACCTCCTGTCAAAAACGATGACGAAATTGATTTGCTGGCTTTGGCCAAAACCTTCTGGAACGGAAGGAAAACAATCCTGAAAACCATTGCCGTCTTTGCTATCCTTGGAATATTAATAGCTCTTCTTTCGCCAAAGGAATATACAGCCAAAACCTCGATGGTCCCACAGACTTCGCAGTCGGGGAGTAAAATGGGTGGGCTGTCGTCGCTGGCAGCAATGGCCGGTTTCAATCTCGACATGAATTCAGCAAGTGATGATATGACGCCACTGGTTTATCCCCAGATTGTTACCTCCACTCCTTTTCAACTCGAACTGATGAATACAAATTTCAGTTTTTCAGGGGTGGACCATCCGGTAAGCTTGTTCGAGTACTACACAAAAATAGCAAAACCAGGCATTTTGTCGCTGATTGGCAAATACACCATTGGGCTTCCCGGCTTAATTATTACGGCCATCAAAGGAAATGACACGACCCCCAAAAATGACGGGAACGGGCCAATTTCCCTAACCAAAGATCAGGAAAAGGTTAGAAAAATGATAGAAACGAAAGTGGTATTGGACCTTGACTCAAAACAAGGCTTCCTGACACTATCGGCCTCCTTCCCCGAAGCTTTGCTTTCGGCCCAGGTAGCCGACCAGGCGCGTAACCTGCTTCAGAAATACATTACCCAATACAAAATCGGAAAAGCATCAGCCAAATTGGCTTTTATCCAAGGCCGTTACACCGAATTAAAAGGCGAATTTGAAAAAGCTCAGAACCGGCTGGCCCGTTTTAGCGATCAAAACAAAAATGTTTCGACTGCTGTTGCACGCACTGAAGAGGAACGGTTACGAAGTGAATATACCATTTCAATGAATGTTTACAACGAACTGGCCAAACAATTGGAACAGGCAAAAATTCAGGTCAAAGAAGAAACCCCGGTATTTTCGGTTCTGGAACCGGCCATGGTTCCTCTGGAAAAATCGAAACCCAAGAAAACCCTGATCCTGATCATTTGGATTTTTCTGGGAGGCATCGTTGGAACCGGGATCGTGTTCGGGAAAGAATTCACCAAAGACCTAAAAAAACAGTGGAAAGAACTGGAATAATCAATTACGCGAACACCCAAGACACGAGGGAACGAGGGGACGAAGTCACAGGAAGGCATAAAAATGCGTGTACAGATAAAAAATGGAAAAAAATCAGAACTCATATAGATTAAAAGTTTATGTTCTGGCATTTGAAGTTGCGCTACAAATTCACGAAATCAGTAAATCATTTCCTCACGAAGAAAGATATTCTTTAACTGATCAAATCAGATGATGTTCCAGGTCTGTATGTGCAAATCAGGCTGAAGCATGGAGAAAGCGCGGGTATAAAAACCATTTTATTCCAAAATGCCAAACTCAGAAGCCGAAGCTGCAGAAACTCGGGTTTGGCTCGATTTTTCTCTGGCATTTAATTCTACTTTAATACATTCGAAAAATCTGACTGTTTTTACCCTAAACCCTGAAGGGAACAGCCAGATTTTTCTCCTGACTCCCTTCAGGGACGGGGTAAATCAGGAGAAAAATCAAATATCAATATTAATCTGTTAAAGTAGAATTAATTACATTGATCAAAAAACAAATGATAAGCTATACGATCAATGTGAACATATCATTGCGATATTGATCAACATGAGTACGAGTACCGAAAACTGGCTAATCAAATAATCACAACTTCGTGTTGTCGTCCAATCGTGTTATCGTCCAATCGAGTCATCATATATTTAAAATAACACACCGAAAATGCTCACCCAACTCTTACAACATAACCGTAAACTCGCGCTTGTCGGCTTGGGCTATGTGGGACTTCCCATAGCACTTGAATTCGCCCGAAAAATGTCAGTCATTGGGTTCGACATCAACCAAAAGCGGATCAGACTTATGCAGGAAAACATCGATCCCTGCCGTGAACTGCCTTCCGGGGCATTCGAAAATACAAACATCATCTTTACAGCCAATCCCGAAGATTTGCGCGAAGCTTCCTTTTATATTGTGGCCGTACCAACCCCAATCGACGAGTTTAACCAACCCGACCTGCGACCGCTCATCAATGCCAGTGTCACCGTTGGCAAAATCTTGAAAAAAGGCGATTATGTGGTTTACGAATCGACCGTTTACCCAGGATGCACCGAAGAAGATTGCGTCCCGGTACTCGAACGCGAATCGGGACTAACGTGCGGCACCGACTTCAAGGTAGGTTATTCGCCCGAACGCATTAACCCCGGCGACAAAGTGCATACCCTGACCAATACAAAAAAAATTGTTTCGGGCTGCGACGAAGAAGCCCTTGAGGTGATTGCCCGGGTCTATGAACTGGTGATTTCGGCAGGCGTTCACCGTGCCCCGAATATCAAGGTGGCCGAAGCCGGAAAGATCATTGAAAACACCCAGCGCGATGTGAACATTGCCCTGATGAACGAACTGTCGATCATCTTTAACCGAATGGGCATCAACACCTACGACGTGATTGAAGCCGCAGGAACCAAATGGAACTTTCTGAAATTTTATCCCGGACTGGTTGGTGGCCATTGCATTGGCGTCGATCCGTATTACCTGGTGCACAAGGCCAAACAACTGGATTACCATGCGCACCTCATTGATGCCGGACGTTTTGTGAACGATTCAATGGGCGGATACATCGCCAAACAAACCGTAAAACGGATTTTGGCAGCCGACAAACACCTTGCCCAGTCGCACGTACTGGTAATGGG
>JBBIHV010000115.1:10474-12506 GCA_037446835.1 Sunxiuqinia sp.
GTGGATGTGAAAGGTCTATACCGAAATGAAATCAGGATGTTGGAATATTGGAGTTTGTAATGATTTGACAATTCTGCAATTTGAAAATTTGACAAATTGAAGAGTGATTAAAACAGATTACCCCGATTCCGACAAGTGAAATGATTTCCAGGCATTTACCATCAAATCATTTATGCTTGCATGAATAATATCTGATTAATCCTATCTATCCGAGTCACTTTATGAAACGAACATGTTTGCAGGAAGCACAAACACCAATGAAAATGTTGACATGTGAGTTCCATCCGACAATTAAAAAAACAGATTATTTACGGATGAAATACCACATTATATTTGGCCAATTACTTATATCACTATATTTGTTTTCAGACGTTCATAACGACAAAACATGGATACAGCGGAGAGAAATAAATTACTGAATCAAATTCTTTGGGATTATAATATCCCCACGGAAGATGTCGAAGCAGTATTAAAGGGTGAAAAAAAACTTGCTGGTCATTATACCCAGGAGATGCTTTTCCAAAAAATGATTGAAACTTACTCTTGGTTTACCATCATACAATTGTTTACTCCAAACGAGATACAATATTTATTGACCAGCCAGGTTATCAGCAAACTCAGGTCACCGTCATTACGTCAGAAATATGAATTTGTTAAGAAAAGATTACACCAAATTATACCAGTTACAGGATAAATTCCTCTCCTGGTGGCTTACTCTGGGTCTTCCGTTTTACCTCACAGGAGGAACAGCGCTCGGACGTTTTTATCTCAATCATCGTTTTAGCGAAGACCTTGATTTCTTCATCAATGCTGACACCCAATATCAGGATTATATTGCTGAACTGAAAAACAAAATTACATCCCGGTTTACAGTAAACATTCAACAATCACTTTTTGCCGACGACTTCACCCGTTTTTTCATCACTGAAGATGAAATTAACCTCAAAATCGAGTTGGTCAATGATGTCAGTTATTACAGCGGAAACCCTGCAAGTTATAAGTTTGGCAAAATAGATACGCCTATAAATATATTATCAAATAAACTTACGGCTATTATTGGCCGTGACGAGCCAAAAGATATTTTCGATATCATTCACCTTTCACTAAACTATTCATTCAATTGGCTCGATATTTTCGAACATGCCAAACAAAAAGCAATAATTAATGAATTGGATGTAGAACAACGTTTAGTTTCATTTCCGGTCGAATGGTTAGAAAACGTCAACTGGCTAAGCATTCCACTCGATTTCGAATCAACTCGTAAAATACTTAGTCAAATCGCTGATGATTTTCTACTTGGCAAGCTGAATTCCATAGGAAGGGATAAAATGCCAATAGGAATGGCCAAACCGTTTAATTAGACTTTATTCATGTAATTCATTTCAATTCGAATACTTCGCACATTATTTGGTTAAATAAATATCCGGTTGTGTACCAGGCGTATCCTTTGCCGTCTGCTTTAGCTGACGGACAGAATGATCATCAAAACCAATGGCTTTAGCCACAGTTATCTTGGGCTAAAGCCCGGAGCGTTGATCATTCATCTATCCGTTGACTGAAGTCAACGGCAAAGGATATCGCCTCAATATTCAACTGTTTAGGTAAATAAACTGATATCCCCGAATGGGGTAAAATCTGAATAACCGTGCGTAAAACGCACGGAAAGAACAAATTAACAACTTCAACCCTTTCAGGGTTGAATATCAACAGGATTAAATTCAGCCCACTTCGGGGCTGCTTTTTGTACTGTGTACTTTTCCCCGCACTTCGTACGGGGTTATTCAAATTTAGTCCTTTCAGGAAAACTATCAGGCATGGACAACCCGCCACACGAAAATCTCAACTCGTAACACTTCCTTTCGTTAAAAACGCATTCGAAGCTTAAAAAATAACCGTTGAACCGGGACGGTTTTTTTGAGGATTTTGACAAATCGTTTTCAAAGGACAACAAGTGAGGCTGTTGAAAGCATAAATAACTGTCGAAAGACAACAAACCAGATTCGGACAATAACAAACCTTATTCGAAAAAGCA
>JBBIHV010000116.1:0-10810 GCA_037446835.1 Sunxiuqinia sp.
GAGAAAGTCTCTTAATGCTTTGTTTCCCCCGGGAAATTCAGGCATTTGTTCAACCATGGTAAATGATGGTTTCTTTTTCATCGTGATTTCAACTACGCCGTTTTTGCCTTTTTCACCGTATTTGTCGATTGCTGATTCCCCTTTTAAAACAGATACAGATTCTACGAAAATAGGATGCAGATTGTCAACTTCAGCTTTGGTAGCTTCTTTGCCATCGATAATAATCAAAACGTTTTCAGGGATCTCCAAAGGTTTAGATGCATTTGCTGAAACAGTAGCTTCATTTCCCTCCACAATCTTGGTTTTCATGGTAATCACCATCTCTTTTCCGAAATAGGGGTTGATTTTCTGACTTTCAAATCCGACATACGAAATCACAATCGGTGAAGCATCAGTTAATATAAGTTTAAAACTACCGTCAACATCGGTAACAGTTCCGATTGTTTTTCCGGATACGACTATTGATGCGCCTTTCAGCGGTTGCCCGTCTTCGTTGACTACTTTTCCTGTGACTGTTTTGCCATCTTTCGTTTGAACCTGTGTTTCGCTGGTACTGTTAGTCTGAACGAACTTGTATTCAGGTGCTGCAAAAGCATAGAAAACCCCCGCTATGAGCGGTAAAACCATTAAAAGTTTAAGTTTTCTGAATGGTGAGCTTATGGTTTGTTTCATCATGGTAAATCGTTTTTTGTTGAGTGAATAATTGAACGAATTGGCCAGCGTAATCACTGGTCCGCCGAACATCTGGTTCAGCAAAGCTGCACGGTAAATAGCCGGATTTGCGGTTCGCTGCAGCGCCCGCTCGTCGGCCAGGTATTCGTGGTTCTGCCTGATCAAATGGCCGTACAGCCAGATGGCAGGATTAAACCATTGCACCGTCCGGAGGATTTCAAACAGCATTAAATCAATCCAGTGCTGCTGACGAATGTGCTCCAGTTCGTGGTTCACAATTTCGTTCGTTTCGGTGTCAGAGATTGAAGGATTGACAAATACGAACGAAAAGAATGAAAATGAAGCGGGGTATTCAGCAGTACGAATTAATTTAGCTGAACTATTCTGAAATGTTTCTGATTTTCGAATGATCCTGAAAACCGGGAGTGTTTGCCTGATGATTCTGAATATCAGGTAAATAATTCCTGAAAGATAAAGGAGCAACAGAACATTTTGTGCCGTGAAAAAAGGTTCTTCCGGCACAACTATTCCCTGAACCTGGAGCCCGGAAACTTCAACGCTTGGAACAATGGGCAACACCACGGTGTAATGCCATGTGAAAAGCGGAAAGAACGTGGAAGCCACAATCCCGGCCAGAAGAAAGAAGCGGTTCAGAACGAAGAATCGCTCATTCCGCAGGAAAAGGAAGTAAATCAGCGCAAAACCTGTCAGCCAGACTGACGATTTGATCAGATAAAAGGCGAATGTTTCCATGACTTTGGGCTTATTGTTTCGAAAGTTCTTTCCGGGTTTCTTCCATCAGTTGTTCCAAATCCTGAATGCTCAGGTCTTTTTCGCGGGCAAAAAACGAAGCCATGGCCGGGAACGAGTTGTTGAAATAACTCTTCATCAATCCGAAAAGCTGGGTCTTTGAATAGTCTTCCTTCGAAATCAAAGGATAATAAACATGCACGTTTCCGTAGGTTTTGTGCGACACAAATTCCTTCTTTTCCAGAATACGCAGTACGGTAGAAACCGTGTTGCGCACAGGTTTGGGCTCGTCGAAGCGGTCGCGGATGTCTTTCACCAGTCCTTCGCCCATTTCCCACAAATGTTGCATTACCTGTTCTTCAGCTTTTGTCAGTTGCATATCAGTAGTTTTAAAATTGTCAATCCTTCACGACAAATATACGACTATAAAATTAGTCGTGCAAATGTTTTGAGGAAAAAGTGACTAAAAATATAGTCGAATTTAAGAAAAGGGAAAAGTCGTTTGAAAATTGGGAAACCGGAAGTTGCTAAAATTTAAAATGGTGGGTGACAAATGCGTGATTTGGTGGCAGCATGACGTTTCGGGCGACACCATTCTGACCGGGCATCCAGGATTGCAGTGATCCAGGAACTGCCTGTAAAACAAACTGATCCGATGAATTTCAGTCATCGGATCAGTTGCTTCAGCTTTCTCTTTCGAACTAAAGCTTTATCATATTCAATAAGAAAACGTCATTTTCGCGGAGATCGAGTTCTTTGGTGAACGGCTCACCGGCTTTTACGTTTACTATTTCAGTAGATACTGGAGAACCGTCATTGAATTTTTTAATTTCTTCAACTTGTTGTTTCGTAAGCTGTGTTGGCTTGCCCATTTCAAAATAGGTCGTGTAAGCGTCGTTCACATGATAACCCACTTTATAAATTTCGAGTGCGTACGTTCCTTCCGGAACAGCTGATACGCTGACCTTCACTTTTCCTTTTGGTTTTGACGGTAAATCCTGCACGTAATACGCCTGATTGTTTGTGGAATCAGGAAGTGTATAGGTGAAATCCCATAAAAGCACCTGCACGTCGCCCTTTGCATCTTTCGTGGCCCACGAACGCGAGTCGGTGTTTGCCAGTTCTGTGTTGCCCAATTTATTCAGGTAGTCGTAGGCATAAAAGGCAGGCTTGGCAATTCCCTGCAGGTTAAGCAACCCAAAACCGCCATGGAAAGGAGTGAAGCGAGGACCGGCTTCTTCGAAAATATCGGTAAACACCCAGTACGACATCGAATTGGCTGCATTTCCAACCTGTTTGATTTTTTCGAGAATATAAGCTGCTTCGTGATAACTGTCGTGGATCGGGTCTGCCGGGGTGTACGAAGCACTCCATTCGGTGTAATGAAGTTCGAGGTTTTTCATCGGCGAGTTTTCGATTTGCTTACGCGAGCGAAGGACATCGCCGCTGACACTCATCGGGTTTTTGCTCAGCACGGTGCCTGAATTTCCGTATTCGTCCAAAAAACCCTGGTTAACACCGTACGAATGGGTGCTGATAAAATCCAGCGGGAGATTGTTTTTGCTGCAAAAGTCAATCGTTTCGGGTACCCAGGCAGCTCCGGCCGTAGCTGGCCCGCCCACGCGGTATTCGCTGTTGACGCTTTTTATGGCCTTCACGGTGAATTCATAAAGTTTGAAATAATCATCTTTCGTTCCCGACCAGAATCCCGGCGAAAGGTTTGGTTCGTTCCAGACTTCGAAATACCATGTTTTTACTTCGTCGGCTCCGTAGCGTTCGGTAAAATGAAGAACCAGGTTTTTGATCAGGTCGGCCCATTTGTTGTAATCTTTGGGCGGAGTCACATTTCCACGCCACCAGAAAATGGTTTGCTTGCCACTGGCCAGCGCCGAAGGCATAAATCCCAGTTCAACAAAAGGTTTCATGCCGATGCTTTCGAGGTAATCGTACAACACGTCGATATATTGGAAATTGTACTGAGGATTTCCTTTCCGGTCTTCAGAGTAAACAGCCATGTCGTCGGTCAGCAGTCCGTGCATGCGGATGTATTTGAAATCGCAGGCTTTTTTCACGAAGGCCAGTTGCTGCTGCCAGTCGGCGCGCAAACCTTCGTTGGCACGGCCAGCACCGATACATTCTTTAAACATGGTGTTCATCTGACCTTGCGTGTTTTTGAAATCAACATTGATCACCCTTTCAGGTAGTTCTGTTTTCTTGTTGGCTTTGCTTTGCGCTAAAACCGCTCCTGCACTGAAGATTAAAAGCAGGAATAAATAAATCCGATTCATTTTCATCTTAATTTTTTTAGGTCAATGGTTTATTTAATAAGGATCATTTTTTGCGTGGTTGAATAGTTCCCGGACTTCACGGTGTAGAAGTATATTCCAGCAGGTAATGAGCTTCCGTCAAAATCATAAGTATGTTCTCCTGAATGGATTACGTCGTTAACCAGGTTGGTGATTTTTCTTCCTGTCTGATCGAAAATGTCCAGAGAAACAGGTGCATTTGTTGTGGTTTGAAACTTAATTGTTGTGTGGGAATAAAAGGGATTGGGATAATTGCTGACTTCAGGTTCGATTTTTATCGTCCCTTCATTTGCAGTTGGGAAAAGCAAGTTCGTGCCGGCTTCGACCATGATAAACTGAACCGACCGACCGGGACTATTTACCGTTATGGCATGATCTATCGGGAAGGCACTTGCGGGAATTGTCTCCAGATTTTCGCGAGGGCCCCATTGTGTTCCGGTCGGACTTACTCCGTTAACTGATACAAATAACGAAAAATCACCATTATCGGTGCCACCGGTTAACGTGTAGTTATAGTATTGATTTCCAACGCCAATATTTTTTGGATCGATCTTAACAATTTGGGCTGTTTTCCCTCTGTTAACAATAACTACCCCGGTTTCGCCTGATGCAAATCTGGAGGCATAAGCCAAAACAGTTGAGTTGTTTGAGCTAGCTGAAATTACATGATCACCTGTAAATCTTTGTTCATAATAAGCATAATAAAACTCCGGACGGGGTTGCCAAAGCAAACTGCTGTTACTTCCTTGATAAAACATTCCTGATTCGCCAGAAGCCAGCAGCCAGCGGGCCGAAAGGCCAAAATTATTCTTGATTAACTCATTGAATAAAATGACCTCCTGAATCCCGTTGATGTAGGAAATGTTGGGAGCGGAGTTATTCTGAATTGTATTCATGTTGTATTCGGTTAACGCCACCGGTTTTGAATAGGCCTTTTTATTGGTTATATCTTGCTGTATAAAACTGATGTTGTTCTTCGGTTCGGTTGCTGCGACCGACAATAAATTATCGACTGTTGCAGCAGTTCCAAAATAATTGTGCATGACCCAGAAATCTGAGGCATCGCCCACTGCCGATAAAACACCGGCATTCCAGGTTCGATCCACGCTGTTCCAGCTTGTAGTGCCATCAAAATGCAATACTTGTGCGCCGATATAGATTTTAGCGCCTACCTCTGCCGCCGCAGCTCTCATGGAATCAGCAAAAATTTTAAAATGTTGGCCGTATAGTTGACCGGTTATTATTTTAGGCTGTCCGTCTTTATTGGTTTTGGTATCAATCATCCAACCGGCTTCCCAGGGACCGCCATTTTCGTTCCCAATTTCCCAGAATTTCGTACGTCCCTTATCATATCGAACCCAATTTGCGGCCA
This sequence comes from Sunxiuqinia sp., assembly GCA_037446835.1. Taxonomy (GTDB): domain Bacteria; phylum Bacteroidota; class Bacteroidia; order Bacteroidales; family Prolixibacteraceae; genus Aquipluma. The sequence goes on from JBBIHV010000116.1 coordinate 5,101, forward strand.
GATGAGCCGCTTGTTGTACCGGATTGTTGCTCAAACCGTACCTGGCATAGGCATAATTAATGGTAATTAAACCCTGTGAGCCAGTTTGTTTGCGTAGGGTGTAATAGTTATCGACGGTGGTAGGCCAATCATTTTTTCCCGAAATGGCTGTAAATTGGTTCTTTTTTCCTGTAGTACCATCATAAATTGAGTCTGGTACATCAGTTGGTTTACCATTCCAGAAAAAAATATCGGACCAACTTCCTCCGGGGAACCGGATCAGGGAGGGGTTCAGGGCTTGAGTATTTTTTACAAAGTTTTGGCTGCCTGTAACATTACCCATCCATGCGGCTATGGCATTTCCGAAAATATACTTTGAAATTTCGCCCAGGGTGTCGGGTGACAAAGTTACGGTTACTGTTGGTGCACTTGAAGTTTTACTTGTTAAAACTGAAATTGGAATACTCGCCTTTTTGGGAGCAAAATCATCTAAAAAACAATTCGTTTGTTGTGCGAAAAGTGATAAAGAAAAAAGGCATAAACAGCTTATAACCCCTAATACTTTGAATGTAAATTTTTTCATAATTGATATTCTTAAAATTGGTGACTAATTTCTGCTTGACACAATTAACAAAACAGGTAATCGTTTATTCTATTGGTTTATAACTTAAGTTCTTGAACTTTATGCTCCCTTTTCCTATGTAACAAAGACCTATTCGTAAACTAAAAAATACGCATAGAACATTATCGTTTCGGGAAGAAACCTCATCCGAATTCTCTATTTTATTCCACGTACTACCTACAGAATTTCCTTTTGCCTTTATAACTAATTATAAACTACATCGAACCTCATCGACAACACGGCCTGGATCAATGTTGTTAATTTTCAAATCGATTGGATCAGTCCACAGACCATTTATTGAGTTGGCAGGCACGACATATATTTCATTGTTGGCTGGAAAATAGATGTAGTCTTGGTGTTGTATTAATCTATTCCATTTTTAGCACTTTGAACGATTTTGTACTATTTGTCTCATTAACCTGTACGATGTACATTTCAGGTTTCAGAAAAGAACCTAAAGCCAATGAGCTTTTAACTGCTGAATGCTCAACAGTTTCAACCTGATGGCCCATCATATCGAAAACGGTAACACGATCTACCTCATCAGGATTGTCTATCTTCAGATGAATTGTTGATGTAAATGGATTGGGAAATAATTCTATGGTATTATCTTTCAAAAAAGCGATACCGGTAGTTGCATCTTTGGCTCCCTGCATGATCGCTTTCAGGACAACACGATCAATTATCTTTCCCGTGGTGAAGTTGAATATTCCCCCTGTGTCCCAGCAATATGTAATGATTCCCTTACTCGTAGCAGATTTCATAAAATACCTGTAATAATACGCTATCGAAGCATTGTGAAGCGCCTGGTCAGACGGAGGGCTGAGTTTCCGCCTAAAAGCTCCATATTCTCCAACAATCACTGGAATCCCTTTATCAACAAACTTTGTTTTCATCAACCCCAAGAATTTATCCATATCGCTTTCTTCACCCCAGGTAGAATTGCGGGTAACATCGGTGGTAGAATGATTGCCTTTTCCCCAGTAATAAAACATTTTGCCCCAGCTTGCATCTCCATTCATTCCGCAGAAATTCCATGGAGTATAATAATGCACTTCAACGATCAAACGGTTTGCAATATTATCAACTGGCATCGTGTTCATTAATCTATTGGTTTTATCAATATCTGTTGATGGCCCCTGAATAATGAGGGTGCGTGAACTGTTATTTCCACCAGTAGCACGAACAGCATTTATAAATGTTTGGTGATACGACAACAAAACAGACATACCGGTCGCATCTTCAACATTGGGTTCATTGGCCCCGGCAAAAAGCAGATGTCCATCGTAATCTTTGAAATAATTGGCTATTTGTGTCCAATATGCTTGCTGTCTTTTGTTCACGATGTCCTTATTGGCTGCATTGACCCTGTTTTCCAGCCAACCTTTATCCCAGTGGGCATTTATGATAACATACATGCTGTCCTTGATGCAATAGTCCACTACCTTTTTTACACTGGCCAGCCAGGTCACATCAATTTTACTGGTGATCGTGTCGGAATGGTAGAACCACGCGACAGGAAGCCTGACGGTATTGAACCCGGCTGCTTTCACTGAATCAATGGCTACCTGGGTAGTTGTACCCGGAGCGCCCCAAACAACTTCAAGCGTGTTCCCAAGGTTCCAGCCAATTTTCATTTTGCTGGCAATCTGCTGTGCCGTGGGCAACTGAGCCTTCAAGGTTCCCGACGTTAAAAACCCGATTGCAATAACTAATAGAAGTATTTTACTCCAAACCTGAAACATTGATCTATAGAATTTATACATAATCTGAAAACTTATACGTTAATTTTTACTCTTTCTTTTATACAAATCGATACATAATTGTAGAATACCGTTTTAAAATAATTACACTTATTTGAAAATCTGCTGAACAAAAAGATACAGGTTGTTGGCCCATTCCGTATCGTCGTGAGCATTGCCATCCACATGCCATACATGAGGTACGCCTTGTTCCTTTAAATACTGATGTACTCCCTGGCTAACACGGATCAAACCATCCTTGTTACCACAGCCAAGCCACAATAATTTAAGCTGCTCTTTAGCGGCGTTCACATCAGGCAACAATTTGTTTTCAGAAAGCCCCCCGAATTGATTGGTATTCGGAGCCGAAGACATTCCACCCACAAAAGCAAAAGTATTGATATGCGAAAGGCCGATGTTCAGCGATTGGCCACCACCCATTGACAACCCGGCAAGCGCGCGATGTTCGCGGTCGGTGTAAACCGAATAATGAGACTCGATGTAAGGAATGATGTCCTGAAGCAGGTCGTTCTCGAAAGGCTTGCCATAACCTATAAATCCTGCTTTTCGATCTTCCAGTTCATCCGGTTTGGGATTGGCTACTGTTATGTTTGTATTACAATTAGAAAAAACCATAATCACCGGCCCGATCTTACCGTCGGCCAGCAGGTTGTCGATGACATAGTCGGCGCGAACCCAGTATGGCCATTGACCAGCACCTGAATTTAGGCCATGCAGCAAATAAATCACCGGGTACTTTTTATCAGCAGAATAACCGGGAGGCGTATAAACCAGCATTTCCCGACGTGTGGAGAGCGTTTTGGAATCATACTGAACAGTAGTAATTGTACCGTGAGCAACATTTTCGCGCTTGTCCCTGAACCCGGTTGGTGGGTCATTGAAAGCAGGTTTGTCATCGGGTCCAAGTTCGATTGGTCTGCCAAAGCCACCTCTGCGGGCACCAGGCGCATCGTCGCGGAACAGCAAAGGGGCAAACTCGTGTAAACTGCGCCTCCAGCTCTGCCATTCATGCGCTGTATTCGGCGACACATAAAACACGCTGTTGATACCTGCTTGTTTCAGCGAGTCGGTATTTAATTTGGGATCGCCGCCGAAACCACGGTGATTTCCGCCAAGTTCACGGCTTCCGTAACTGACGAATACAAGTTTAACCTTGTCCTTAAATCCGGATACCTTGTTCACTTCAGCCATGGAGATACTGCCACCGCTAAAAAGACCTACATGTGAAAATACGTCTGGATTGGCCAGGGTGATACGTTTTGTTTGCATTCCGCCCATTGACAGACCCGCCATCGCCCTGTGCGGCTGATCAGCTATTGTGCGAAAATTAGAATCAATGTACGGAATCACATCTTCAAGAAGGATATGTTCGAATTTTCCCCAATCGTAACCGCCAAATCCTCCTTGTTTGCTCAAATCTCCTGAAATGCCGCCATTTTCCATCACAATGATAAAAGGCTTGGTCTTTCCTTCTGCAAGCATGTTGTCCATGATCAGGCCTGCATGTCCCTGGGCACCCCAGCCACTTTCCCCTTCGCGATAACCATGTTGCAGGTACAGCACCGGATAGCGTTTGGTCACATCCTTGTCGTAATCGGGCGGGGTATAAACAAAGCAATGACGGATGGCCTGACTGGTATTGCCGTAATAATACAATTCGCGCAACTGGCCGTGAGACACGTTTTTCAGGGCGTAGAAGTCCTGATCCTTCGCCGGAATTTCGATATCGTTACGCCAGGCTCCGGAGCCGAAAATGTAAGTACTGCCCGGATCGGGTACTTCAGCGCCATCAATTACAAGCCCGTAGTAGTGGTTGCCTTCGTCGAGCGGCTCCGATGTGCCCGTCCAAACGCCTTGTGCATCTTTGGTCAAGGGATACACCCCATTGACATTCATCAGGACACTCTTTGCTTCAGGAGCCTTGATGCGAACCCTGACACGGCCTTCCGAGTTCACCTGAGGGTATTCGCTTCCCATCTGGTTGGTAGATGCCGGTTTGAAATCTTCGACCACTGCTGATGGTTTTTCCTGCGCCCAGGCGGTTAGGCCAATCAGAAATAAAAAACAAAAAAAGCCAATTTGTGCAATAGCATTTATTCGTTTTAACATTTCAATACCTCCTTTATTAAATTATTGAATATCCTTATAAATACCTAAACAGACAAAATTGCGGTGATATCCTTTGCCGTTGACTTCAGTCAACGGATAGATGAATGATGATCGCTCTGGGCTTTAGCCCAAAATGACTGTGGCTAAAGCCATTGGCTTCGATTATCATTCTGTCCGTCAGCTAAAGCAGACGGCAAAGAATACGCCAGGTACTCATCCGGATATTCATATTAAATTAATACTTCATTTTCAAAATTCATCTTGCCAAAAAGCCCCTTGACTCAAGCCATTTACGACAAGCCTCTGGCCACGTGCTTTCTGTATTTGCCGTCATGCCCATCCCATATCCGTGCCCACCCGATTGGTAGAGATGGAGTTCGCACGGTATTTTAAACTTTTGAAGCGCCAAAGCATAAGAAATACTGTTTTGTACCGGAACGGCATCATCGTCAATCGATAGCGCCAGAAATGCCGGTGGGGTTTGCGCGTTTACCTGCAACTCGTTTGAAAAATGTTTCAACAGTTCGGGCGAAGGTTTGCTCCCAAGTAAATTCACCCGCGACCCCCAATGGGTAATCGTTGAATCCATGGATATTACAGGATAAATCAATAACGAGAAATCGGGCCGGGCGCTGGTCGAATCACTGGATTCATAAACTTTTTCATTGAAATGGGTGGAAAGGGTTGATGCCAGATGCCCTCCCGCTGAGAATCCCATGATCCCGATTTTATCAGGATTAATGCCCCATTCTTTTGCATGGCTGCGAACAATACGGATTGCCCTTTGCCCGTCCTGCATCGGGCCAATTGTTTTATCTTGCATGATGGCGCCATCCGGTAATCGATATTTCAACACGAAAGCTGTTATCCCCAAACTGTTCAACCATTTGGCAACTTGTGCCCCTTCATGCTCGATGGCAAGCCCCCAATAACCACCTCCCGGGCAAATGATCACAGCAGTCCGGGTTGCTTTTTCGGATGGTTCCGGATACATATCGAGGGTAGGGTTGGTGACGAATCTCATCTTAATCCAGTTATCAGCCGAATCGACAGTCTGCTTGAATTTGTCATTGTAAATAGCACCTGGAACTTTCCCATTCCATAAATCAATAACCTTGTTTTGGCCTGAAAGATTTCCCACTATGGCAACCATGCAGATTGTTGCCAAAATTGCTTGTCTTAAACCTGAAACCCTCATTTTTCCCTTATGATTGAATTGATATTCTTTCTTCATTTA
>JBBIHV010000116.1:10910-12505 GCA_037446835.1 Sunxiuqinia sp.
ACAGGGCTGCTTTTGCCTGATGCTGGGTCGTGTGCAATTGCTTTCACCTCAACTTTTCCATCAGCAGAAAAAGGTGATGCGTAAAGCGTTGATTTTATGGTAGGTTCGCTGCCATCTAAGGTGTAGTAAAATATCGGGCCGATATCATTTGTTGTCAAACTAATTTCTCCTGATTGGTTTCTGGCAATGGAGGGAGCATTCAGGAATACAGGCGCATTATATACCCCAATATTGGAAATTACCGGGCAACTCTTCGAATCGTTGATATTGAAACGAACCTTCGATGCTTTTACGCTAGGAAAACGAAGAATCCGTTTATAACCGATGGTGGTGGCTTTTGCTATTTCCTTCCAGTTTCCATCAACGAGCGCTTCAACTGTAAAGGCTTTCACACGTTGCCCCAAACGGATGTATTCCTGAACCAGAAAACGGTTGAACAAGGCGGGTTTGCCTAAATCTATTGTCAACGAGGCTTTTGTGACATTGTCGTCGGTAGCCCAATAGGTGTCTTTGTTGTTATCAACCGTCATATCTGCACCAAATTCTTTTGCATTTCCACGAACATTGGAGGCCGTTGTTTTCTTTTTTTCAGCCAGATTTACTGCAAATGATTCCTTTACAGCTTTGGCAAATTCGAGCGCAGCTTTTTCGTCGTTCGGATGGATCAGCCCGTTTGGCATAATCGGGAAATTGATCAATAATGAGCCATTATGACCGATGGAGTTATAGTATGTTTCCATCAATTGAGGAACTGTTTTCACTTTAGTATCTTCGCTCGGGTGGTAAAACCATTCGGGACGGATGGAAGTATTTACTTCTGCCGGAACCCACGAATCTCCATTTTCCACACCGTAATGTAACATATTCCAAGGCACATCGCCGGTGGCATTCAGCAAACTCCAGTTTGTTTCGCCAACATAACCTTCTTCGGTCCCTACCCAGCGAAGATCGCCACGGTCGCCTCCATCGTTCCAGATAACGATATTGGGTTGTAACTTCCGGATCATCTTGTATGTATTCTTCCAGTCGTAATAGGTTGTACGGTCAATTTTCCTGACTTCATTTGCTCCACCATAATATCCGTCACCTCCATTAGCCCCGTCGAACCAAACTTCAAAAATTGGCCCGTAGTTGGTAAGAAGTTCGGTAAGTTGCTTTCTGAAATAGGTAATGTATTCAGGTTTCCCGTAATCCTTGCTGTTCCTGTCCCAGGGCGACAAGTAAATTCCCAGCTTCAAGCCATATTCTTTACAGGCACCGGCCATTTCGCGAACCACATCTCCCTTGCCATTTTTCCATGGGGCATTTTTTACCGAATATTCAGTGTATTTCGAAGGCCAGAGACAAAATCCGCAGTGGTGTTTCGCAGTTATGATAATGCCTTTCATCCCAGCTTCTTTGCAGATACGCGCCCATTGGCGGCAATCCAGCTTCTTTGGATTAAACAGTTTCACATCTTCATTTCCATAGCCCCACGACTGATCGGTGTAGGTATTTAAGGAGAAATGAACAAAAGCGTAATATTCCATTTCCTGCCATCGCAACTGGTTTTCAGATGGAACCGGGTTAAAAGGGGCAGGGGCTTTTACCTGGGC
>JBBIHV010000117.1:0-2477 GCA_037446835.1 Sunxiuqinia sp.
GTTGAAAATCAATATACAAACAAAACGGCGAAGAGCAGCAAGGTGAAGTTTTCCTGCTTCAAGTGTGTGCGCAGAAAGCGTAGCGCTTCAGAAACCTGGTTGTCAACTGTTCCGGGCGAGATGTTCAGTTCGGCGGCAATCTCCTTTGAACTTTTTCCTTCCAGCTTGCTTTTCCTGAAGATTTCCTGTCGCCGGGGTGGCATTTGTTCGATAATTAAGTCAATTTTTCGCAGGGCCGTTTCGTAGTCGCCAGCCTGAATAGCCTGATTGTCGTATGGTTCCGGTTCGTGCTGGAGGCTTTCGAGGTAGCGCAACGAAACGGCTTTTTTGTTGAAATGTTTCCGGATTTGGTTCAGTGCAATGGTAAAAAGATAAGATTTGAAGGAGAGTTCCGATTTCAGCGATTGGCGGTTCTCCCATACTTTTACGAAAACCTCCTGCACCAATTCTTCCGAATCAGATTCATTTTTGAAATATTTCAGGGCAAAACCATAAAGCTTCGGACTATAAACCTCAAAAAGTGAATCAAATGCGGCAACATTTCCTTTCCGGAGCAATTGGATCAAGTCTTTATTGGCGTTTTTTTCATCCATGGAATTGGCAAAAGCAGAAAATTTTCGCGATAAATGTAGTAAAATATCAAGAAAGCCATTCGTTTTGAAATTTGAACCGATCTGAAAGTTGTGTTGACTGAAATTTCCACTGACTTACCAAAACGTTCCACTGCAACTGAACACTCAGACTGAAAACTGAACACTGCGATTGAGACTGAAAACTGTGACTGCGACTACCACTGGCCACTATCCTACGTTTTCTGCTTCTTTTTCTTGGCTGCCGGGAAAAGTACGTTGTTCAGGATGAGACGGTATCCGGGCGAGTTGGGGTATAAATTCAGGTCGGTTGGCGGGTCGCCCACAAAATGCTGGTAATCTTCGGGGTCGTGGCCTCCATAAAATGTCCAGAAACCTTTGCCCAGCTCGCCATGAATGTACCGGGCCTCACCGGCGGCTTTGTTTTCGCCCATAATCAAAACGTTTGGCTTGATCAGTTTCCGGTTAAAAGCCGTGGTTTCGCCCATGAAGCCGTGGATCATGTTCACATGGTTTTGGCATAGCATGGTGGGCACGGGGTCCCATTTGGCCGAAAACTCGAACAGCGTGAAATAATCTTGTTCGCGCGATACTTTGCGGGTAGTCGAAACATCGATATCCGAAAATTTGTATTCGTAAGGGTTGGGGTCGATGGTGAAATTCTGAAAAGCCAGGCATTGACTATAATCCAGCTTTTTGTTCATATCCGGGTCGGCCGGGTCGCCATCGTACATCGACTCGCAAATATCAACGTTCTGGGCCGCCTGAGCAATGTCGTAGGTGTCGGTTGCCGCGCACATGGCAAACAGGAACCCACCGTTTTCGATGTATTTGTGGATTTCGCGGGTCACCACTTTTTTCATTTCCGAAACCTTCATAAACCCCAGTTTCTGAGCCAGTTCTTTATTAACCCTGACTTCTTCCTGATACCACGGAACATGCTGGTATGCCTGAAAAAATTTCCCGAACTGACCGGTAAAATCCTCGTGGTGAAGGTGAAGCCAATCGTAATTTTTTAGCTTGCCGTTTATTATATCTTCGTCGTAAATTACATCGAATTTTATTTCAGCATACGTTAAAACCAGGGTTACCGCATCGTCCCAGGGCTGTTTGTTGGGTGGCGAATAAACGGCAATTTTGGGCGCCTTCTGCATACTGATGGCATCTTCGTTCACGTCTTCGCGGGCAATATCGGCCAGCAGGTTGTTGGCTTGCCCGTCGGCCAGGGTTTCAAAACTCACGCCGCGCACTGTACATTCGGTTGCAATGTTTTGCTGGAACTGCATCAGGAAACTGCCGCCACGGTAATTCAGCAGCCATTTTACTTCAATGCCCTGCTCCAGTGTCCAGTAGGTAATTCCATAAGCTTTCAGGTGGTTGGTCTGCTTTAAGTCCATCGGGATTAAAATGAAAGCGGCGTTTGCCGATTCAATCAGCAAAAGCAACATTCCGGCGAAAAACCATTTGATCCACTTTTCAGAACGGGATATGCTCACCTCCGGTATTTTCATAATGGCTGAATTTATCGTTGTCGAACGACGAGTTGACCGGTATTGCCCCTGTTTTTTTCCGGTACGGGTCGCCCGGATCCTCGTTCATTTTTGAACCGAATTTCTGTCCGAACTGACCGCCGCCAATTTCTTCCGGAATAATATTCTCCATGTCGGCAAATTTGGCCAGGTTCTTTTTGAACGAAAGCCTGACGTCGCCAACCGCACCGTTCCGGTGTTTGGCAATAATGATTTCGGCCACTCCAATGAGCGAGTTCCCGTCTTCGTCTTCAGTAATTCCGTAGTATTCGGGCCGGTGGATGAAAAGCACAATGTCGGCATCCTGCTCAATGGCGCCCGATTCGCGAAGGTCGGAAAGCTGCGGGCGTTTGCCTTC
>JBBIHV010000117.1:2577-9235 GCA_037446835.1 Sunxiuqinia sp.
CTGGGCACGCCACTCAGGCCATCTTCACGTTTCGAGGCTTCCTCGATCAGGAGAGCCGCTTCGCGCAAAAGTGGTTTGATAGGCATGGTTTCTTTCTTGATGTTCCCTTCGGCCACCTGGAAAAGGGCGGTTTCCGAATAATCAATCAGGTCGTCCACGTCGAGGGTATCGTCGTAGGCTTTGGTCTGGATTTCGGTTGAAACGCGGATCATTTCGCGCTGGATAAATTTTTGGGCGATGATGCGCGAGTGAAATTCGATGTGCGCTGCCGATGCCACCCGCGAGGTCAACTGCGTGATCATCAGCGGCCCGCCAACTTCTTCGAGCAGGTTGCGGTTCTTGAGTTCCTGGGTAACCATCAGCAAATCGACCGGTTTTTCGTGGGTCGAAAGGTATTTGATAACCTCGAATATTTTTTGGTGTTCTTCCTTGTAAAAACTCCGGGTATCGATGATGTCGGCAACCGTGATGTAGGCATCGCGTTCGAGCATCAGCGCCCCCAGAACGGCTTCTTCCACTTCAACAGCCTGTGGTGGTATTTTTCCATACTGGGCATTAATCTGGTCAATGCTCATTTTCGTTTGCTGCTGCGTATTCTTTCTTTCTCCGGCCATTTTCCTGGGATTCAATCAAATCAGATGGTTACTTTTTTTGCCCGCACAATTTTTGGTCAGGGATTCAAAGTTAAAAAAAAAGGAGACCTTCCGGCCTCCTTCGAATATTAAATTGTGTTATATCTTTTCAAAAGCACCGCACTTGAAATCCTCGCCGTTACGTTGGTCGAAGCGGTTCATCAGGCACAGCAAGTTTTCATCCCAATCATCCACCTGATGGTTTTTGCAAATCACGCGCAAGTTTGGAACAGATACCGATTCTGGATTAATTTTATTCCCGTCATCGTCGTAAAACCCATTGATTTCTTCGGAATATCTTCTATTTCAGCGGTGTCCAGGTTTAAGATGCACACCTGCCCGGAATCAATATTTTCCGCAATTTTGCTTAAAACGTACCTGAATTTTTCAGGTAGTTCCGGTTCGTCCAATTCTTCAGGTTTCTCCTGAATTTCTTCTTGTTTGCTTATTCGAAAAGGTTATTGAGCAAGCCGCCACTGGCTTCTTTCCGGCTGTTTGGGCCAAATGAACTGAGTTGGGCGATCAGTTTGCGAATGGGCATCGACTGCAACCAGACTTTCCCGGTTCCGCGGAGGGTTGCCAGGAACATGCCTTCACCGCCAAAAACCATCGAACGCAGCCCGCCAGCCTGTTGGATATCAAAGTCGATTGATTCTTCGAAACCGACCACGCAACCGGTGTCAACACGGATAACTTCATTGTTCAGCTGGCGTTCGATAACGGTACCACCGGCGTGGATGAAAACTTTTCCATCGCCCTGAAGGTATTGCAGGATGAACCCTTCGCCACCAAAAAACCCGGCGCTAAGTTTACGGTTGAAGCGCATGGAGATTTTAGTTCCAAGCGCCGCGCAGAGGAAGGCGTCTTTCTGAACGATCAGGGCGCCACCGTAATCGGGTAAATTAATCGGGACAATGGTTCCGGGATAAGGCGCCGAAAAGGAAACGTGCTTTTTGCCCCAGCCCTGATTGGTGAAATGTGTGATAAACAACGATTCGCCGGAGAGAACGCGCGAACCGGCCGCCAGAAGTTTGTCGAACAAGCCGGCACGCGGGTTCGAGCCGTCGCCCATTTTGGTGTCGAAACTAATTCCGTCTTCCATGAACAACATGGCGCCAGCCTCGGCGATAACGGTTTCTCCCGGGTCGAGCTCAACTTCTACCAACTGAATGTCGTTCCCCACAATTTTGTAATCGATTTCGTGTGATTGCATGGATTTAAGTTTTTGTTGAATCTTTCAATTTGAATATCTGTTTTCCAAAATTAAAAATTGCCTTGGGATTAGTTGACATTATTCGACCAAAAACTTGATTTTACCGGTAAAGACTTTCAAGGCAAAAAGCAAAAGGGCAATGGAATTCAGCATGGCGGTTTGCAACGCGCCGGACACGTTTAAATCTCAATTACGTTTCCGGTTTTGGCCTGAATAAACGGATAGCTGCGCAAGAACGCCACCTGGGCAGAAAATCCCGTACAGTGCGAAGGGACAACCTGCTCTACCTGATTCATTTTCAGCCACTCAAGGGTTGTTTGAGTGAGCTGATCGTCATTTTGAAGGTGAAATCCCCCGATAACCAGATGGACTATTTCAATTCCGGTAACTTTCCGGGCATGGGCCGTCATGTTACAGATTCCGGAGTGGGCGCAACCCGAAATGACAACCAATCCTTTTGGGGTGACAACGGCCAGTCCTGAATCATCCATCACAAAATCGTCGGTACCGTCGGCTTTCCGGAAGGCCGTGCTGCGACTTTCAAAACTGGTTTCCCTTGGAATTTCACCCAGAAAATAAACCTGTTCCGAAATGCGGACCGGCCCACGGCTGGTAGTTAGCTTAAACCGTTTCCGGATTTCCTCTTCGAGCCATTTAATTCCAAGTTCGGTGTGATTCGATTTTCGGTGTCTTTTCAGGAAAGCATCGGGATGGCAAATCAACTGCTGGCCTTCAAACAGCATCAACCCGCCGGTATGGTCGTCGTGCCCGTGGCTTAAAACAATCGTTTCAATTTGCTGCAAGTCAACATTCAGGATTTGGGCGTTGTAGCCAATCAGGTCTGACGATCCGGTGTCGAACAGAACGGTCGTATCGGCCTCAACCAGGAAAGAGAGCCCATGCTCGGCGCGGCACCGGCGTCCGGCCACGTTATCGCTCAGGATGGTAATTTTCAGTGGTGTGGTTGGTTTCATGAAGTGGAATCTTTACAAAAAAAGTTGTTCCCGCGGTTTCGGAAGTTTTGTACCAGATTTTTCCGCCCGAAGCGTTTATAATGTTGTGTACAATGGACAACCCAAGTCCCATGCCGCTGGTTTTTGTCGTGAAGTTGGGTTCAAACAAGTGCTCCTGAGCGTCCTGGCTGATCCCGGCCCCGTTATCGCTAACTGAAACCTGAACATAATGCCCGGATTTAATAACCAAAATGGAAATTTCACCTGTCTGATCGGGAGGAATGGATTGGATACCATTTTTCACCAGGTTCAAAAACGCTCTGGAAAGCTGTTCCTTGTCGGCAAAAACCAAAATTTCGCTCAGTTTGTTGGTCTCAAACTTAAATTTCAGGTTTTGGTTTGGCTCGAACAACGAACAAATATTCTGAAGGATTTCGATCAGGTTAAACACCTCGTTTTTCACCTGAGGGATTTGCGCAAAATTCGAAAATTCGGTGGCAATGCCCGATAACGTATCAATTTGCTCGATCAGGCTTTTGGTCACCCGCTCAAAAAAATCGTCGTAATGTTCGCCTCCTTCCGCTTTTGCCCGTTGCAAATACTGGATGTTGAGCTTCATCGGGGTCAGCGGGTTTTTAATTTCGTGCGCCACCTGTTTGGCCATTTCGCGCCAGGCCGATTCACGTTCCGACCGGGCCAGCAGTTCGGCGCTTTCGGCCAGCTCGCCAACTTTATGGTTGTATTCGCGAACAAGTGCACCTATTTCATCTTCAGCCTGATAGTTTATCTGTTCGCTTTTTTTACCCAGTTGAATGCCGCGCAGCTTTTCGCGGATCAGGCTTAACGGCTTGGTAATCCGGTTCGACAATATGATTGCCACAATAACGCTCGCCAGGAACAAGAGCAGGTACAGGTTGATGAACGCAACAATAAACGTTGAAATGCCCTGTTTCAGGTCGTCTTCGCGGGTGAAATACGGAAGGTTGAGGTAGCCCAGGTAATCGCCGCGACTGTTTATAATTGGCTCATAAGCAGACAGATACGAAAGCGTTCCGTTGTTTTCGGGATGAAAATAATTGAGCTGGTATTTTTCGGAAAGCTCATAAAAAGCGTCCGAATTCATCCGCTCTGAAATCACACCCCGGTCGAAAATTTCGGGGCGCGAAGTTGCCAGCAGTTCACCATTCAGGTCGTAAATATTAATATCGGTCCTGAAGGTGTTCGATAATTTGTACAATTCGCTGTAAAGCCACTGTTGCAGGTCAGGCGTAATTGAGTTAACGTAAATCAGGCGGCTTTTAATTTCTTCTGAAATTGATTTCATCTTTTCCTGAAGGTCGATCCGGTGACGGTTCCTGTATTCCTTTATGTTATAATAAATAGTTCCGGAGGCAACAAGCAAAAGCGACACGAGCACCACCGAAATTATCGAAAACTGTATCCGGAAACGAAGGTCCTGTGGGATGATCAGCTTCCGGTAATTACGGTTTCCGAGGATGGTAATAAGCAGCACAAAAACAAAATAAAACACAAAAATATAAGGGAACGAAATCAGGTAATCCATGAACCGAAGCGACTTGTTGCTGACAACAATGTGGGTATTGGCACCGCACGAATACACCAAATGGTCGTAGCCATCGCGTTTAATAAGCTGAAATTCAGGGCCAGGGCATTTCAGGCTGAACGCTTTCAGGTAATAATTGTACGTGTAATCGCCCGATCGGTCAACCAGCTCGTCGTCGTAATATTTGGCATACGAAAGGTACTTGTACCTGAATGGTTTGACGACCGACTGGTCCATCAACAGTTCGGGGAACCCAATCCCTTCAGAATAAATTTTTGTATTGATCTCGATAAAAATGGAGATTCCTCCCGGGTTTTCAAGCGATGGATAATGGAGTTTTCCGAAGTACGACAAGCGCCCGTTCGAGTTGTTAAAATAGAAATTACTCCCGGGAACCTTGGTGGCCGACTGGCCGATCATTTTATCGAAAAAAGGGAAACAGGGCACCCAGTTGTTTTCGGGCTGCAGGAGCAGGCTGTCGGTGGCGGTACAAAAGGTAAACTGGATGTCGTATTTCCTGAAATAACCGCCGAAATATGTCCTTGAGAGATAGTTTTCGAGATCTTTATAGGGTGAAATCAGCAATTTGGGAATAACCGAATCGGTGTTGAACTGGCTTTGCATCCGGGCCAGATAAACCTCGGCTGCCGGATCTTGTTCAGAACTTAAGTTAATGGCCAACAGTTTCTGAACCTGCAAATCGCGTTTGTTAGTGGCTGAATAAACAATGAGCAAGGTAATTACCGAAAAAAGCGAGATGAACAAAATGGAATAGGATAACGAGAACCTCGATATTTGCATCTTTTTGATCAGGCTTTGCAACAAACTAACAGAAAGGAAAAGTGTCAGGATGCAGAACCCGTTGAAGGGATAAACCAGGTATAAAAGAATAGAAACCGGCACCGCAATCAAATGAATCCGGAGAAATAACTTCTTGCGGATCAGGTGCTCTGTGTTTTCAATAATTTTCAGGTGGATAATAAATACCGAGAACAAAAGCACTGCAACGATCAGATAGCTGATTAAACTGAACTGGTCGATGTCGGTAATGCGGTTAAGTTTGTAGGAAATATTGCTGTTCATGATCATGTTAACGATCATTAAAACAGTCAGTTCGTATAGTGCACCAACAAATAGGAACGAAGGAAAAATGGCCCGCCGGGTTATGTGCCTGGCCGAAGGGAACTCGCGAACAAAAACCAGGCTCCAGAAAAAAAACAGCATAGTGAGAAGGAAAAAATCGCCCAGCGAGGGCAAAAAACTCGATTGGGCGTAATATTGCGCGGTAAAAATATCGAAATGGGTTAGGATGCTCGGGATGTTAAAAAAAACGTGCACCCAGTAAATCCCGAACAAGATAATGAACAGGACGAGCATTTTGGGCACAAAATTTTTACGCTGGAATTGCTTCATGCGCCTGAAAAGCGCCAACAGCATGAAAATAAAGCCAAGCAGGTAAAGAAAAGCCGGAACGTACAATTGTGATTCGTCCAGCAAGTTGGGCCCCGACGACACGATTGAGAACTGATATTGGTGGTTCTGGCCGTAAACGGGATACGCATCTTTATCGGGGTTTGTCGTGACCGAAAATTCGGAAGGCAAGTCGAAAGGCGGAACAAAAGAATTTTTAAGGAACTGATTTTCGTACGAATAGTTGTTTTTAATGTGCACCAAACCAATCAGTTCGAAATTGCCAACCTGTCTTCTTTCAGCGAAATAAATACCATTTGGCAACACAAGCAGCCGCGTCCCGACCGAAAATTTGCCCTGGTTATTCGGGAAAGCAAATTGGTTGCTCGACCAGTAAACCATTTTCGGACCGTTAAAAATGAGAAACCCAAGCCCTTTTTCTTCATACAAAGGGTTCAGGTACGAAAACCGCGAAACAAAGCTCCCGGTTGCCAGGCTGTCGGCTAGTTTTTTTTCTGCCTTATCCAAGTATTCCGACAGGGAGGACTCCTGTTCAAGCATGGATTTTCGAAATTCATCGATCAGCATAATTTCAGGATGCTCTTTCAGCGCCTGGCGTTCCTGAACGATAGCCGCCATGAAGAAGATGACCGAGAGTAATGCCAATATGTACTTTCTGAACTCTTTCATGCTGCAAAGTAGTCAATTTTAAAGTTCGATCCTCATTTTAGCCTGAGTGATTTTTTCTTCGTAAAACCCGAGTCTCCCGGTAACCGCCATCCGATTAAAACCTAACTCTAAGTTAGGATACTGCCTGTTAATAAGGTTAAGTCTTGCGATTGCATGTGTTGCACTAAGGTTTCACTTTCCCAATGACTTTTTCCTT
>JBBIHV010000117.1:9335-12440 GCA_037446835.1 Sunxiuqinia sp.
CTTTTTCCTTTTTCCTTTAATTTATTGATGATGATACGGTTCGCCCTTCAGGATGGTCAGCGCACGGTAAAGTTGTTCAGCAAAAATCAGCCTGACCATCTGGTGCGAAAAAGTCATTTTCGAAAGGCTGAGTTTCCCGGTGGCACGGGCATAAACGTTTTCTGAAAAACCATACGGTCCGCCAACAACAAAAACAATGCGTTTAATTCCTGAAATCATTTTTTTCTCCAGAAAGCGTGCAAATTCAACCGATGAAACTTCCGTTCCGAGTTCGTCAAGTAAAAATAATTCGTCAGCAGAAATGAGTTGCTGGAGGATCAGTTCGCCTTCTTTTTCCTTTTGCTGCTCCTGACTCAGGTTTTTGGCATTTTTTATATCCGGTAAAACCCTCATTTCGAAGGGAATATAGTGCGGAATGCGTTTCAGGAACAGTTCAATCCCCTTTTGCAAATAAGCTTCGTCGGTTTTCCCGATCACCAGCAGGTAAATCTTCATTTTTCAGGTATATGAAATTTGTTACCTTTACAAAGGTATTTGTTTTGAAAAAATTTGCACGGTTTTTGGTACTGATTCACGCTTATTGAAGTCCAAACGAAAATTGAAAACAATGGAAAATTTTAGAAAGAAACTGATTCTCATGCTTTTTGGCGTTTTTGCACTGGCCGCGTTTGCCAAGGCTCAGATTCCAGACGAAATTGTGATCAGTATCCAAAACGGGAACGATGTTTCTCTGGCTTCATTTTTTAACGAGAACGTCGAACTGGTCGTACAGTCCCACGACGATGTTTACAGCAAATCTCAGGCCCAGCAAATTGTTTCTGAATTTTTTAAGGCCAACAAACCCAAACAGTTTAGCATCGTCCACCAGGGCGGGAAAGACGGGGCGCACTATGCCATTGGAAGATTGACCACCAATACCGGAGTTTTCAGGGTTTATTTCCTCATAAAAACAAAGGGCAATAACTCCTACATTCACCAGTTAAGAATAGAAAAAGAAGGCTAATGCCGGCCCGACTGCCAAAAAAACTGATTTCTTTTTGGGAAGTGATCCTGAGTAAGGCCAAAAAAATCACGATCCCTGGGTTCGATAGAATGCCACTTTATGATGTTATGGTATTTTTCTGGCGCAGCATCGTCGATGGCGCCATTTCAACACGCGCTTCGGCCATTGCCTTCAGCTTTTTTATGGGCTTGTTCCCGGCCATCATTTTCCTGTTCACTCTTATTCCTTACATCCCGATCGAAAATTTCCAGTCGCAGTTATTTTTGCTGATCAAAGATATGGTTCCGGCAAATGCTTTCATGGCCATCGAGGAAACGGTTAAGGACATCCTGACCCGGCAGCGGGGAGGATTGCTTTCGCTGGGTTTTTTTATGGCGCTCATTTTTTCGACCAACGGATTCGCTTCCATGATGACGGCTTTCGACGCCTCACTGCACAGCTTCGAGCGCCGCACCTGGTTCGGGCAGCGCCTGATTGCCTTGCTGCTCCTGGCCATCATGTCGGTTTTGCTGACCGTGGCCATTGCCCTGATCACTTATGGCCAAAACTTCATTAATTACATGGCAAACAATGGGTTCCTAAAAGATCATTTTACGATTTTCATGCTGACCTTTGGAAAATGGGTCGTCACGCTGGTGCTTTTTTTTCTGGCCAATTCGTTTTTGTACTACCTGGCGCCGGCAAAAAAAACAAAATTCAGGTTCATCTCGGCCGGCGGAACGCTATCAACAGTACTCAGCGTGGCGACTTTTGTTGGATTTACCTATTACATCAACCACTTCGGACAGTACAATAAATTGTATGGATCAATCGGTACTTTACTGGTTATCATGCTTCTGATGTACATTCTTTCCATGATCCTGCTGGTTGGCTTCGAATTAAACGCGAGCATCAACGAAGCGGTCAAACAATCGAAAAACGAATTTCCGCACCTGAAAAAACTTTGATCCGGAAGAAGGCTCTCCCCTGGATATTAGGTTTTCCTCTTCAATTTGCTTGCACTCCCGGTTTGAAAATGGACACATGGCGAAGTATTCTGCATATCTTTGTTGCTAATTTCCATTTAGCGATGTCAATTTCAAACGCTACCGGTATTCAGCAACATCAATAATCCCAAATTACGCGATAGGAATTTCTAATGCGTAGCAATAGGTATATTTGTGATATGGAATTCGATATAAGCTATACCAATCAAGAGATTACACCATGGGGAGGCATGGTGTTTTTGCGGCAAATGTTGGACAAAATAGGGTTCAAATCGCAAGTTGAAAACTGTATTGACTTGCCCCAGCCGGGATCAAACAGGGGTTATTCCCCAGTCTCAATCATTGAATCATTTTTAGTGAGTATTTGGTGTGGGGCAAACCGGTTTATGCACACCGAAGTTACCCGCCACGATGAAGCATTGAAGAAGATCTTTGGATGGAAGCAATCTCCGGCACAGGACGTTTACAAACGCTATTTTGCCAAGTTCACGCAAGGAACCAACCAGCTGGTGAGCGACCATTTCTATTCCTGGATATTCAATTCGGTACAATTTGATAATTACACCCTTGATTGTGATTCATCGGTTTTGACCCGCTACGGAGAGCAGCAAGGGGCCAAACGAGGCTATAACCCACATAAACCGGGCAGTGCATCCCACAATCCCATTATTGCCTTTGTTTCGGATGTGAAACTGGTAGCCAACCTTTGGCTGAGAAGCGGGAATACTGGGTCAGCAGAAGGTTTTATCCCTTTTCTGGAAGATACGTTTACCAAGCTTCGAGGTAAAAATATCAGCCTGTTACGCCTTGACAGTGGATTCTTTGGCAAAGAAGTGTTTGATTATCTGGAAGGAAAAGAGCAGCCCATCAATTATATCGCTGCCGCACGTTTCTATGAACCGATCCAGCGTATTATTGCAGGGAATCAGGTTTGGACAACACTCGATGAAGGCATCGAAATCAGTGAATTACAATACAAAGGGCAATTGTGGTACAAGCCACGCAGGATGATCGTGGTCAGGCAAAAGATTGAAAAACGTCCCAAAGCAGCAGGAAAAATGCTGAAGCTTTTTCAGGATGAAGATTATTACCGAAAGTACCGGTACTCGGCCTATA
>JBBIHV010000118.1:0-9620 GCA_037446835.1 Sunxiuqinia sp.
GTTTTATATATATGCTTTTCCCTGATTTCAGGAGCGGCAAAAGCTCAGGATAAACTGTATCCCAACGAATTCCCATTGGGAATGTGACCTTACTTGATGGACCTTTCAAACAAGACCATTCCATCGACGATGAAAAAATAGTAACCGAGGACAATACCAATAAATGGAACCAATCGATGTTTAAAGATGTGGTTTACCCAATTCCTGACTCAATGGTTAAAGGGGAAACCCATGTTCGGGTGAAATTTCAGGCATTGCCCGAAAATACGGCAGGAGCGGTTTATTACATCAGGCTGATCAGGAAGAAAAACTGACTCACATACAGCAATCAGACTAAGGATTTAAATTTAAATACCCATTAAATGAATACACGAAATTTTGGTTTTATAGCAGGATTAATTTTATGTTGTAATACCGTCTTTGCCCAGTCAAATTCTGCGCAGAACCCCATCATTTACGCCGATGTGCCCGACATGTCGATGATTCGTGTGGGCGAAACGTATTACATGAGCAGTACCACCATGCACATGGATCCGGGTGTTCCGATCATGAAATCGAAGGATTTGGTGAACTGGAAGCTTGTAAATTATTGTTACGACACACTGGCCAACATTCCGGCCACGAACCTTGAGGATGGAAAAAATGAATATGGAAGGGGATCGTGGGCAAGCTGTATCCGCTACCACAACAATACCTACTACGTTTCTACATTTTCCGGAACCACACACAAAACGTATATTTTTTCAACCAAAAATATCGAAAAAGGCCCTTGGAAATTAATTACGCTTAATGCTCAATACCACGATCACTCCATTTTTTTCGATGATGATGGAAAAATTTACATCATCTGGGGCGCAGGGAAACTGATGATTGCTGAATTAAAAGATGATCTTTCCGGCGTAAAAGAGGGGAGCGAAAAGGTTCTTATCGCAGATGTAAATGCGCCTGCCGGGAACAATGTCGGCCTGGGCGAAGGTTCGCAGCTTTTTAAAGTGAATGGAAAATACTACCTCTTCAACATCTGTTGGCCGCGTGGCGGAATGCGTACGGTCCTTATTCACCGGGCCGACAAAATTACCGGACCGTATGAAGGCAGGGTTGGATTGCAGGATAAAGGCGTGGCACAGGGTGGTTTAATCGACACTCCCGACGGACGTTGGTTTGCATACCTTTTTCAGGACCACGGATCGGTTGGCCGTGCCCCATACCTTGTCCCGGTTAAATGGGAAGATGGCTGGCCGGTGTTGGGAGTGGATGGCAAAGCCCCTGAGGTCCTGGACGGATTGCCTGCCAACAAGAGCCTGATTCCCTGGATTGTTAATTCTGATGAATTTACACGGCAAAAAAATGAACCGGCCCTTCCGTTGGTTTGGCAGTGGAACCACAATCCCAACAACAGCCTGTGGTCTGTCAGGCAGCGGAAAGGTTATTTGCGTTTGACAACCGGACGGGTTGACAGTGACTTTGTAATGGCCCGAAATACCCTGACCCAGCGCACGATCGGGCCCGAATGTTCTGGTTCAACCTCCATCGATGTGTCGAACATGAAAGAAGGCGATTTCGCTGGATTATCCCTTTTGCAGAAAAAATACGGTTTGGTAGGAGTTAAATATGAAAAAGGAGGCAAGTCGGTTGTGATGGTTAACGCGGATACTGATGAGCCTATTGAAGTTCAGCGCGTGCCGTTGAATCAGGAAATAGTTTTTTTGAAAGCCGAATGCGATTTCCGAAACCGTGCCGACAAAGCGAATTTCTTTTACAGCCTGGATGGCAAGTCGTGGCAACCGATTGGCAATACGCTGAACATGCAATACACCCTTCCGCATTTTATGGGATACCGGTTCGGACTGTTCAACTTTGCCACGGAGAAGCCAGGTGGATTTGTCGATTTCGATTTCTTCCACATCAATGACCAGATTAGCAATTAAACGTTATGGGGTTCGGGTTACGCGATATAGGAGGATCTAACCAGTACTTTTTTTTAAACTTTGCTTTTTTTATGCCTCCCCTTTTTGGGGAGGATTGGAGGGGGCTTTAAAATTATAATCACATGAAATTTCACTTGCTCAAAGCTAAAAAATCACAGTTCTCATTCGTTGTATTGATTTCGCTTATCAGTATTTGTTTGCTTTCAAATTCTGCACTTGGCCAAAAGCTTATCATTAACGATCTGGAGTATTTCGAAAAGCCTGGCGTAAATGTATTGGTGTTCAGTGACCAATACAACGGGATGTTTTTCGACGAGAAAACTGCCGGGATTGAAATCATTCACCATGGCGTCAGGACCTCAACAGGCGGCGCAGTCCGGTTACAAAATACGCCGGAACAATGGGATTTGATTCCAACCATGGTAGATCGAAAAGTGGATCGGGCAACCAACACCATCAGTGTTGAATTGACTTACAAAGCCTATAATTTTAATTCAAGAATTAGTGTGGATCCGAAAGATAATGGATTTGAAATCAATGTCTTCTTAGATAAAGCACTGCCCAGAGAGCTTGAAGGAGTTGCCGGGTTTAACCTTGAATTTTTACCTTCTGCTTACTTTGAGAAGACCTATTTAATGGATGGTAATCCGGGAATATTTCCAAAGTACCCCGCCAGTGCTACGAAAATTGAACCAATAAGTAAAAAGATACCTCAATTTGCAGGGCATACCACTTTTGATGACCGGGGCAGAGGTGAATTTATTGTGCCATATCCAATAGCAACAGGCAAAACCCTGATCCTTGCGCCTGAAGATCCGGAAAGAATGGTGAAGATTCAGGCTACTGATGCCGATTTAATGCTGTTTGACGGACGTAACCTGGCACAGAACGGATGGTACGTCGTTAGGAGTATGCTTCCGGCCAATAAAACAGGAAAAGTATTGACCTGGTATGTCGAACCCAACGCCATCCCAAATTGGAAAAGGGAACCAATGATCGGATTCTCTCAGGTAGGCTATATACCCGCTCAGAAAAAAGTGGCTGTTATTGAACTGG
The DNA here is from genome assembly GCA_037446835.1 of Sunxiuqinia sp. Classification (GTDB taxonomy): domain Bacteria; phylum Bacteroidota; class Bacteroidia; order Bacteroidales; family Prolixibacteraceae; genus Aquipluma. The sequence goes on from JBBIHV010000118.1 coordinate 2,985, forward strand.
ATAAAAATGACACACCACTTACAACAGCGTCGGTTTTTCAGGTATCTCCGGAAGGAAAATTCATTGAAAAATTTAAGGGAAATGTTACAATTTGGGGAAAATACCTGCGATACAACTATGCCAAATTTGATTTCAGTTCAGTAAAGGATCCCGGAGTTTATTACATCCGGTATGGAAATCAAAAAACAAATACTTTCGTGATTGGCCCAAATGTTTATGACAACATTTGGCATCCTACCCTGGATGTTTGGTTTCCGGTTCAGATGGACCACATGGAAGTAAACGAAGCTTACCGCGTATGGCATGGCGCTCCTTTTCTTGACGATTGCCTTCAGGCGCCAATTAATCATCAGCATTTTGACGGCTATGTGCAGGGACCTACTACGGATACCAAATACAAATCGCTGGAACGGATTCCGAATATGGCCATAGGTGGCTGGTTCGATGCCGGAGATTTCGATATTCAGACTGGTTCTCACAACAGTGTCATTTCAAGTTTTGTGGATACCTGGGAAAGTTTCAAGGTTGACCGGGATGAAACCTACATCGACCAGAAAACACGTTATGTCGATATTCATCGTCCGGATGGCAAACCCGATATTTTACAGCAAATCGAGCATGGTACCTTAAATTTGGTTGCCCAGTGCGAAAACATTGGTCACCCGGTTCGTGGAATTGTTGTTCCCAATTTGCATCAATATCATCACCTCGGCGATGCAATCGATGAAACCGATAATTTGCCGTACAATCCAAATCAGAAACCTTACGAAACGGATGGTAAATCAAGCGGAACGTTGGATGACCGCTGGGCGTTCACAAACCGGATGACATTCCTGGATTTTCAGACAGCAGCCTCCCTGGCTGAAGCCAGCCGCGCGCTCAGAGGGTTCAACAACGAGCTTGCTGACAGAAGTTTAGTCTGTGCCAAAAGGTTGTTTGACGAAGCTGATGAGGCAACCAAAACGCCCAAAGAAAATGAAGATCAGTTTACAAAAATGATGGGAAAAGGTGCCGATGTGGTTCCCGCACTTCAATTGTATATCACCACCAAAGAAAAGAAATATGCCGACAGGTTCCTTGAACAAGTCTGGCCAATGCTTGATCGGATGACAACAAGGAAAGGACCAGGTTCTGGTTATTTTGCCGGTTTTGGAGGGCGTGGCAACCTGATTCAGGCACTGTTGGCTGTTCCCTACATGGACGCGGCCTATAAATCAAAACTCAGAGAGTATATCCTGAAGTACAAGGAATCAATCGACCTGAATGAAAAAGACAATCCTTATGGAGTTCCGATGTCGGTAAGGGGCTGGGGCGGAACTTCGAACGTAATTAATTGGGCAATAACCAATTATTACGCGCACAAAGCTTTTCCTGAAATTATTGGTAAAGAGTATGTTTATCAGGGGCTCAATTATATTTTTGGTTGTCATCCTTATTCAAATTTATCGTTTGTAAATGCAGTTGGTGCTCATTCCAAAAAAGTAGCTTACGGAAATAACCGGGCCGATTTCACAACCATTGCCGGTGGCGTTGTTCCCGGCTTGATCTTGTTGAATCCTGACTACCTTGAAAATAAAGACGATTGGCCATTCTTGTGGGGCGAAAACGAATGCATCATCGACGGTGGGGCCTGGTATATTTTCCTGGCAAATGCCGTAGAGGATTTGGTGAAAGAAACGAAATAGTAATTTAAAAAATCAATAATGAAAAACTACAAATCGCTCATTTTAAGTCTGCTGATGATCGTATCGAATTTGTCAATCGGACAGAATCCGATTGTTCGCAACCAATTTTCTGCCGACCCAACAGCCAGGGTATTCAACGGCAAAGTATATGTTTTCCCATCGCACGATATTCCAACACCGCCAAACAAAAATTTACGAAAAGATTGGTTCTGTATGGCCGATTATCATGTGTTTTCTTCTGAAAACCTGACTGACTGGACCGATCACGGGGTAATTGTCAGCCAGAACAAAGTTCCTTGGGTCGATTCGACCTCTTACAGCATGTGGGCGCCCGATTGCATTGAACGCAACGGAAAGTACTACTTCTATTTTCCGGCGAATAAAAAAGTCGCGGATGCAAACGGAAGAAAGGGGTTTGGAATCGGAGTTGCCATTGCAGACAAGCCGGAAGGACCATACATTCCGCTACCCGAGCCAATTAAAGGTGTGAACGGCATCGATCCGAACGTATTTATCGACAAGGATGGGCAAGCTTATTTGTATTGGGCTATGGGAAATATATCTGTGGCAAAACTGAAAGATAACATGACTGAGCTGGCTTCGGAGCCACAGGTTATAGCCAATTTGCCTCAGAAAGGGTTGAAAGAAGGTCCGTTTTTGTTTGAAAGGAACAACAAATATTACCTGACAATTCCGCATGTTGAAAATAAAATCGAACGCCTCGAATACGCCATGGGCGACAACCCGATGGGACCTTTCAAAATGGCAGGAGTGGTGATGGACGAGTCGCCCATGAACTGCTGGACCAACCATCAATCATTCGTTCAGTATAAAGGTCAATGGTACTTGTTCTATCATCAGGATGCCTATTCGCCCAAATTCGATAAAAACAGGTCAATTTGTATCGACAGCCTGTTCTTCAATGCTGACGGTACAATCCGGAAGGTTATCCCCACATTGCGTGGTGTCGGGGTGACTAACGCTTCTCAGGAAATACAAATCGACCGATACAGCAGTAAAAGTGAAAAAGGTTCGTCGATCGCCTTTCTAGATTCAACAAACACCTTCAACGGCTGGAAAACAATACTCAGCAACAAAGATGCCTGGGTTCAATACAATACTGTTGATTTCGGCAATGAGAAGCTAAAATCTTTTCAGGTAAAAGCCTTGTCTGATAAAGGAAGCACTTTGCAAATCAGGTTGGATAAAACCGATGGACCGGTGATTGCTGAAGTGAAGGTTCAAAAAGGAAAAAGCTGGATTACAGTTGAAGCAAAAGTATCCAAATTTCAACCTGGAATTCATAATTTGATTGTGGTACTGAAAGATGAGAATCAGGCTGAGATTGATTGGGTTAAGTTTAAATGATTTAAACAAACCATAGCCCCAAACTTAAATGGATGAATTTTTGCAAGAAATCTGTTCCAACAGCAACTTCGTCGATAATTGGGAAACCGGGCAAGCTTTCAATTTATCCCAATCCGGCGAAGGATTGGCCATCAATTTTTCCCGGTTTTCATTATCTTCGAAGCAAATGATTGATTTATAATAATTTATACCCAAAATGAAACTCAAAAATTTACTATTAATATTTTTCTTGATCGTCAGTTCTGCTTCATTTGGTCAGACTTTGCCCACACCAATTGCAGCAGGACAATCCAAATTTCTTGGTTGCGCATTCAGTACGACTCAGTCTGCCAATTTCCAGAATTACTGGAACCAGGCTACTCCTGAAAATGGTGGCAAATGGGGAAGCGTGGAAGGTACCAGGGGTGTGATGAACTGGTCGGATCTGGATGCGGCGTACAACATGGCAAAAAAATACGGCATTCTTTTTAAAGAACACACCTTGATTTGGGGCGCCCAGCAACCATCATGGATCGCGAGTTTAGATACAGCCTCTCAACGGAAGGAAATTGAGCAATGGTTTTCGCTGCTTTCCGCGCGGTATAAGAATATTGATTATATTGATGTGGTGAACGAACCCCTTCACAATGCACCAAACGGAATGCTTCCCTGGGGCTCCACCACCCCCAATGTTGATTATGCAAAAGCATTGGGTGGTGCCGGGAAAACCGGATGGGACTGGATCATTACTTCTTTCCGGATGGCCCGCAAATATTTTCCAAAATCGAAACTTTTGATCAATGAATACAGCGTGATCAACAGTTCCTCGACGACCCAGGATTATATTAAAATAATCAAGCTCCTTCAGGCCGATAGTTTAATTGATGGAATTGGCGAGCAGGCTCATGCTTTCACAACATACGGTGTAGCGGCATCGACCCTGAAAGCGAACCTCGATGCCCTGGCGACAACCGGATTGCCAATCTATTTAACCGAGTTTGACATTGACGGATCGACCGATCTTATTCAACTCCAGGAAATGCAACGGGTCTTTCCGGTTTTCTGGAAACACCCTGCGGTAAAGGGCATTACTTTTTGGGGCTTCAGGTATGGATTGTGGCGCACCAGTGAGGGGGCTTACCTGATTACCCAATCGGGAAAAGAGCGGCCTGCCCTGACCTGGCTGAAAGCCTACGTGAACGATACCCTTACTTTGGCCAAATCAATTGCCCTCTCAATAAGCAACGACAGCACAGCTACTATCTTCAAAGGGGCTTCAGTAAATATGGTTGCCAATGTGCTGCCTGTAAAGACCACCATCCGGAATGTATCATGGACCTTAACCCCATCGGCCCTGGCAACCATCGATTCCAACGGGAAACTGACTGCCCTGGCGAGCGGTAAAGTAACAGTAACCGCTTTGGCCTGGGATGGATCGGGAACCAAAGGAACCATGTCAATAACTATTTCTATTCCGACCAACAGTGTTTCAGATCATTTTTTTACTGAAAAAACCACAGTTTATCCCAATCCGGCGACAAACGGGCAGTTCACAATCGACGGAATTGTAGGCATAAAACAAATTGAGCTGAGGGATTTATCCGGAAGAAAAGTAGCCGAATACGATAATTTAAACCAATCTTCACTAAAAATTCAGCTAAACATTCCTAAAGGAATATACCTTCTGAACCTGTTTGACGGGAAACAGTTCTATTATAAGAAGTTAGTTATCCAATAAACTGATTAAATACAATACGTTTTCTTCAAATATCAAGGCACAAAACCTCCGTTTTTCTCCATATAAAAAACCCTGTCTGGTTTCGAAAACCAGACAGGGTTAAACTATCTCATTAATCAGAATCAAGCTTGCGAAATAGCAACAGCTACCGCAACCGAAGCGCCAACCATCGGGTTGTTACCCATTCCGATCAATCCCATCATCTCAACGTGGGCCGGAACCGATGATGAACCGGCAAACTGTGCGTCAGAGTGCATGCGGCCCATCGTGTCGGTCATGCCGTATGAAGCAGGACCGGCAGCCATATTATCGGGATGCAAAGTACGGCCTGTTCCGCCGCCCGATGCTACCGAGAAGTATTTCTTTCCTTGTTCGATGCATTCTTTTTTGTAAGTACCTGCCACCGGGTGTTGGAAGCGGGTTGGGTTGGTCGAGTTTCCGGTAATGGAAACGTCAACACCTTCGCTGTGGAGTATGGCTACACCTTCACGAACATCGTCGGCTCCATAGCAGTTTACTTTTGCTTTGTCGCCTTTCGAATACGCGATGCGGTCAACTACTTTTAATTCGCTGGAATAATAATCAAATTGCGTCTGAACGTAGGTAAACCCGTTGATGCGGGCGATGATTTTAGCGGCATCTTTACCTAAACCATTCAGGATCACGCGCAATGGTTCTTTGCGAACGCGGTTTGCCGATTTGGCTAATCCGATAGCGCCTTCAGCAGCGGCAAACGATTCGTGTCCGGCCAGGAAAGCGAAACATTTGGTTTCTTCGCGAAGCAACATGGCGGCAAGATTTCCATGACCGATACCAACTTTGCGGTCGTCAGCTACTGATCCGGGAATGCAGAAAGCCTGTAACCCTTCGCCCAAAGTAGCGGCAATGTCGGCTGCATTGGTTTGTCCTTTTTTGATGGCAATGGCGCCACCCACGATGTAGGCCCACATGGCGTTTTCGAACGCGATGGGCTGAATGTCTTTCACAATCTTGTAAACATCCACGCCTTTGTCGTCGCAAATTTTGCGGGCTTCTTCAACCGAAGAAATGCCGTAAGAATTCAACACTTTATTGATCTGGTTGATCCTTCTGTCGTAACTTTCAAATAATGGCATAGCTGTTTTCTCCTATTCTTTACGTGGGTCAATTACTTTCACTGCGTCTTCCATGCGGCCATATTTGCCTGAAGCTTTGGTTAATGCTTCGTTGGCATCCATCCCGGTTTTGATCATATCCATCATGCGGCCAAGGCTTACGAACTCGTAGCCAATGATTTCGCTCGATTCGCTCAAACCGATTTTGGTGATATAACCTTCGGCCATTTCGAGGTAACGGGGACCTTTTGCCACGGTTCCGTACAACGTTCCGGTTACACCGCGCAAACCTTTGCCTAAATCTTCGAGACCGGCGCCAATTGGCAGACCACCTTCAGAAAAAGCAGTTTGGGTACGTCCGTAAACAATCTGGAGGAACAATTCGCGCATGGCTGTGTTGATGGCATCGCAAACCAGGTCGGTGTTCAATGCTTCCAGAATGGTTTTCCCCGGAAGGATTTCAGAAGCCATGGCAGCCGAGTGGGTCATACCGGTACAGCCAATTGTTTCAACCAAAGCTTCCTGAATGATACCTTCTTTCACGTTCAGGGTGAGCTTACAGGCGCCCTGTTGCGGTGCGCACCAGCCCACGCCGTGGGTCAACCCCGAGATGTCTTTAATTTCTTTGGCTTTTACCCAACGCCCTTCTTCAGGAATTGGAGCCGGGCCATGATTCGCTCCCTGGGCGACACAAATCATGCCTGCAACTTCATGTGTAAAACTCATATAGTCTAATTTTTAATTTGAAATATATTGAGAACTCAATTTTTTA
>JBBIHV010000118.1:9720-12327 GCA_037446835.1 Sunxiuqinia sp.
CAGCCGTATTTCATGGTTTCAAGCTGTGGCTTGATCTTTTTGTAAAACGAAAGCAGCTTGTCTTCCTGGTCGATCAGTTCAATAACTGTTGGCACTTTTTCGCTCACTTCCCAAAATTTGTAGGAATGAATGACCGAACTGGCCCCGTAACCCAACATTCCCTTAAAAACCGTCGCCCCGGCAATTCCTTCCTTCTTGGCCTGAAATACAATGAATTCGTAAAGCGACGATTGCCTGAACTGGTCGGTCGAACTGACAAAAATCCGTAAAATTCCTGCTTTTGAGTTATTTTCCATCTTAAATAAATTTAATCATGACACGGCCTCCATAAACAGCCAGCAGTCCTAGAAAAAAACTGGATGAAGTGTAGAAAGCGAAGCGGATCCACTCCTGTTGGCGAAGCAGCAAAAAAGCATCGTTCGTTAAGGAAGAGAACGTAGTAAACCCGCCGCAAATTCCGATGGTCAGGAACAACCTGACTTCAGGGCCCATAAAATTACCTTTTTCTGAGATTCCATAAATAATGCCAATCAGCAAACTTCCGGCGATATTTATGACAAGTGTGCTCCACGGAAAAACTGATAAAACATTTTCCTGAAAATAACGGGAGATTAGAAACCGGGCTACGGTTCCGATGAACCCACCAAACCCAACAATCATGATCGATTTTACCATAAAATTGTGTTTCAAATAAATATTTATTTGTTGGTAGATGTCATCAGCCTGAACAGGCGGTTAATGGCAGACCTCATTGCCGGGTGCAAATATAGAAATTCCGGTAAGATTGTGCCTGAAACAGTTGAAAAAATCAGGAAGAACTAAGACTGTATTAATATTGGACGAATGGTAATTCAAAAGGAATTTTAAAACTATTTTTGTGGTTCAGGGCATTACATCGGGATCGGGACCCCCGTTGAAATCGCTGGGACCCAAACGATGCAAAACGAACAATCAACCAATTCAGAAAAATCATGTTACGCACAATCCTGATTACATTCTATTTTTTTCTGGCTTTCAATCTCATTAAACCAGAAGCTCAAATCATTCCCGCCTCAAGAATGATCGATTGGAGCCCAGGAATTGCCGGAGGGATTCAGGTTATTACTTCTCCTGAAAAGAATGTACTTGATTTCAATGCCGACCCAACAGGTGTGAACGACAGCAAAGCTGCTTTCATGGGTGCAATCAATGATTTGCCAGCGTCGGGAGGGGTTATTTTTATTCCGGAAGGAACATACAAAATCAGCTCAACAATCAACATCAGCAAAAGCAATGTTGTATTCAGGGGCGAAGGTGTTGGCAAAACCCGCATCGTCATGGATTTTATGGGCGATTGTTTCAGTATAATAATTTATGAACAAGGTGGATGGCAAAACACGACTTTTGATCTTGCCAAAGGGGCAAACCAGCTTGAAGTTCCGTTGGCTTCGATGTTCAAAATTGGCGATTTTGCTGAAATCCAACAGGAAAACGATCCTGAAATCATGTACACCAATTCGGAATGGAACCAGTCGTGGGCGAAAAATTCGGTTGGACAACTTTTTGAGATTGCCGGCATTTCAGGCAACATGTTAAAATTTAAAACCTCGGCCCACATTAATTTTCAAAAAAGGCTGAACATTCAAATACGTCCGCAGGATTTTATCAGAAATGTTGGGTTCGAAAATTTTTACATCGAAAAGAAACAAGCCGGAGGCAACACATTTGGCTTCAAGAATGCGGCTTATTGCTGGATTCAAAACATTGAAAGCGACCATACCCGGAAATCACACGTTTCTTTCGAAACCTGCATTGGGTGCGTTGTAAGGGACAGCTATTTTCATCATTCGTTTGATTACGGCGGCGGTGGAAGTGGGTACGGAGTTGCCTGCTCGGGCCATACCACCGATAATCTGATCGAGAACAACATCTTCAATCACTTACGCCATGCCATGCTCGTTCAGATCGGCTCAAACGGGAATGTTTACGGCTACAATTATTCGATCAATACTGTTCAGGGAACCGGAGAAACGAATTTGAACGTAGGTTGGACACCTCCTGACATTTCCATTCACGGTCATTATTCATTCATGAACCTTTTCGAAGGAAACGATGTCCGGAAAATTGGAATAGGCGACTACTGGGGGCCAGCCGGGCCGGGAAACACCTTTTTAAGGAACCGGGTGTCGGGCGAAGGCATTTTCTACTCTGACCATTCTAACTTTCAGAATTTGATCGGCAATCAAACAACATCGATCGAAAATGAAAAAAACTCCAGTAAAAACCAGCTCGAATATGGCAACCTGATTGGTTCAAACAATAAGGGGAACGATACCATTACCAATAAAACCCTCCCAAATTCACTCTATTTAAAGACGATGCCAGCTTTTCTGGATGCCAAAACCTGGCCGGCATTTGGCCCCGATATTCCAAACGGGCGAAAACTTCCTGCCCAAATCAGGTATGAAACGACGAAACGAGCCATAACAAAATGATTCACCTAAACACAAAACAGCGCTGAAACAATCCTGAAATTTCGATTGCAAACCATTTTTTAACCATGACTTTTCGGTTTGGTAATTGAAAGAAGGCCCGGAAAACGCAAAATCTTCCGGGCCAAATTTTCTA
>JBBIHV010000119.1:0-1385 GCA_037446835.1 Sunxiuqinia sp.
GTTTGTATAAATCGATTGTTCCATGTTTCTCTTTCTGAAGTTGATAAGGGAAACAGGCTGGGTGGAAGAAAGTTCCGGAGAATTTAATTTTTGTTTATTGGAGTTTTATGTTGCGGATCAGATTTTTTAATTCGGCATCAGAGATAGTAGCAGTTTCACTTTTGTCATAAATCGAAATAAGAATTACGGTTATGCTTTCATCTGAATTAATTTTAGTGTAACCCAATATTTCTGTTTCAAGATGGCTGATAACCCTCAATCCTCCGCTTTTCCCTTTGTTCTTGCTCTTTATAGCCAAGCGGATTTTGTATGTTTCATTTCCCAAAGGAGTTCCCATTCGTGGATTATTTTTCAAATCCAGTTCAAGTTGAGCTAATTCTTTGGCTAATGAAGAATATTTTTTTAGCAAAGGTTTTGCCTGACTTTTGAAGCTCAGAGAAATTCTAACTGACACTTTCATTCAAAAAGTCTGATAGCGTTTGAAATTCTTCATACTTTTTGTCAGCTCCCTTTATTTCATTCAGCCCATCTTTAATTGCCAACAGGACATCAAGCTTATTTTGAAGTTTTTTATAGTCTGAATTCAATTTTTCCCAGGTATGAAAAGGCACAATAACGGAAGTCCTAACACCTTCCTCGTCAACAATATATTTTACTGTATTTTTCATGCTTTCTGATTTTGCTACATTTCGATTAGCTAAAAATACAAATTTTAAATGATGTTCGCATTTTCAAATTGGACGTCATTGAATTATAGCCAATTTAAATCTCGATTTCGCCCCGCAAATACGTCACCGCTTTTCCGGCAATTAAAACCCGGTCGCCTGAAAGTGTGCACCACAGTTCGCCACCGCGTTCCGAAAGCTGCAGCGCTTTCAGTTCAGTTTTATTCAACCGGCCCGCCCAAAACGGAACCAGCGACGTATGTGCCGAACCGGTTACCGGATCTTCGTTTACTCCAACTTTAGGTGCAAAAAAGCGGCTTACAAAATCCACCTCATTTCCTTTGGCTGTCACCATAATTCCGCGTGCATCAGTCTGATATAAAAGCTGGAAATTGGGTTTTATGTTCCGGATTTGTTCTTCGGAATCGAAGAGTAGCAGATAATCCGTCTTTCCCTTAAAGGTGGCGATGGCTGGTATTCCGAAAGCTGCTGTCAGGGCCGCATTCATTGGCTCCGGACGAACAAAATCAGCCGGAAAATTCAATTGCAACAAGTCATCGACTTTCCGGACTGTCAGCTCACCGCTTTTGCTGTTGAACGAGATGATTTTTTCCTGAAAATTCAGTTCGTTAAAGAGGACATGAGCTGTGGCCAACGTGGCATGACCGCAAAGTTTTACCTCCGCTTTTGGAGTAAACCAGCGAATGTGAAAACGATCAG
>JBBIHV010000119.1:1485-12190 GCA_037446835.1 Sunxiuqinia sp.
TCGATGCGGCGGTAGGGCGGAATCCGGAAAACATCCATGTAACGCGGCGAATTGGGTGGCCCGGTGGGAAGGCTGGAACCGTAAAACGCAGTCAGGTGCATTTTCCAGGTAGGGTTTCCGGGGAAATAATCCTGAAAAAATACGCTGAAATTAAAGCGTTGGTCGGTTGGACGCGGAATGTATCCGGGGAAAATTTTTCCGGATCTGACAACCACTGCATCGGTGGTAACACCCGGATGAATAATTTCACCGGCTGCATTGTAATTCACGGTATAGAAATCGCCGATAATGTCTTCTTCCGTTTTCATGATGGAAAGGCTTGCCCACGATTCGATACCACTCACAAATTCGCCGTTCACCTTCATGTCGAGCCCGGTAGCATAGCCTTTTGCCGTTTGATCCGGCATGTAAGTGATCCGTACATTGTCGATCTGGTAGGGGGTCAGGTTGGTCATAAATTTGTAGTACAATTCGGACGTGAATTTAAACGGGCGGTCCCAGGCCCGAAAAATATAGTCGGAACCCAAAACAACCTGTGATGAGCGTTGTGCTTTGGTATTCGGATAAATTTTTCCGCTGGCGTCTTTCAATTCCTTATAAAATGGTGGCTGGTCGTAAATTCCTCCTGAAAGGTGAAAAACGAAATTGGCATCCCATTCCGGATAATACCGCAATGTTCCGCGCGGGCTGATCAAAAATTCGTTTGAATACGACCAGTATTGCGAGCGGATCCCGGCCGTGGCATACAAAGCGCCTTTCCCGATGGGTATCTGGTAGGTGTCCTGAAAATAACCCATCGTCCGCACCGAATTCATTTTGTTTTTGGTATTTGTCGTGCTGTACAGGTTGATTTGTTTTCCGTTGTAAGGAATTGCGTACCCGGTCGAGTCGCGCAAAATCCATTCGTTCATCCGGTCGTCAATTTTTTCATCCTGAATTTTGATTCCCCAGTTTAGCAAATGGCGCTCCGAATTGTAGGCGCCTTTGTGCTCGAAACTGTAAACGGTGGCTGTCAGGTAATTCCGGGCATGGTTCAGGAAAGTGCCAACTCCAACGTTCAGCACACTGTCGCCCAGTCTCGACGACCCCAGGTTTCGTTCCAGTTCGTTCAGGTAATACTGGCCCAGAATATCGTAGGTTTCCGATTCTTTTGTCCGAAATGACGAGGCAATAAATTTCAGGTTGAGCCGGTTGCCGGGATGGTAATTGGCGATGAGCGCCCCGGTGGCAGTCAGAAACTTATCGACTTCCTGCCCCTCGAAATAGATCGTTGCGTTGTAGGCCTGGTTCCAGGTCCCGAAGCTGGTTTTTCGGGTTTGAGGTATAAAATCGTACTGGTTTTGAGCCAGGTTTCCCAAAAAGGAGACATCAAATGTTTTGCTGAATTTATAGGTCATGTAAGTTTGCACGTCAATAAACTTGGGCGAATACTCGCCTTTCGTATCGAGTGAACCCAGCAAATAGCGGTTCGTTTTGTATCGGGCACCGGCGATGTACGAAAATTTTCCGTTTTTGCTGAGACCTTCCAATTCGAGCGACCCGCCCAGCAAACTGGCCGAAGCAGAGCCGGCAAACTTAGTCGGCTTGCGGTATTTTATATCGAGAACCGACGACATTTTGTCGCCGTATTTGGCATCGAAACCACCGGCAGAAAATTCGATACCGGCAACCATGTCAGAATTAATAAAACTCATTCCTTCCTGTTGCCCGGCGCGGATCAGGAATGGCCGGTAAACTTCAATGTCGTTCACGTAAACCAGGTTTTCGTCAAAATTTCCACCTCGCACCGAATACTGCGAACTCAACTCGTTGTTGCTCGAAACGCCGGGCAGGGTTTTAATCAGCGCTTCAACACTTCCTGTCCCGGTATCCGTCATTCCGTTCAGGTATTTGGCATCAATCCGGTTCATGTTGGTTTTGTCTCTCCGGTGCTGGGTAACCTGAATTTCATCAATTTGCTGGTCAACCTGTGGAAGCGAAATATTCAGTTCCATCCGCTGCTCTTCGGCAGCCGTGATATTTTTCTCGAAAGTTTTGTAGCCGACCAATGAAAATACAATCACAACTGGTTTTTTTGCCGGGATACGCAACAGGTATTCACCGCTGCGGTTCGAAACTGTTCCGATGGCAGAGTTTTTCAGGGAAATATTGGCCAGTTCGAGCGGTTTTCCGGTCCCGTCGGTAATTTTTCCAAATAAAGTTGCATTATTGCTTTGCGCAAACAGCCCAGTGGTGCTTAAAAACAGGATGATACAGGTCAGAATAGATTTGATTGATCTCATGTCGGCAAAAATAATACTTCCGGAATAATAAACTGTTGAGGTTCTGATTAATTGTATCAAGAGATTCGTTTTTGTTAAGTTTCTGTTGAAAGTGATTAACTTTGAACTGTAAAACTATTTTTTACCATGGCATCACGCGATTACCTGATCCGGCAGATTGAAGAAATGGGAATCTTTCTGGCCCTGCTGCTACGCCGGATTTTAAAAATGAAAGAAGAAAACCAGCAGGAACAAATGGAGTCTGCTGTTAAAGAAGCGCTGATCCAGGAACTGAAACTGGATATCGATCAGGCGATTGTACTCGAAAATCAGGATTTTCTAAAACTTGTCAAAGAATATTTTTCCAGCGACAACCAGTTGGAAAAATTGGCCGACATCCTGAACGTTCTCGGTCGCGAAACCGAAAATTCCTTTACCCTGAGCAAAGTCAATTATCTCCGGAAATCCTTGTTTTTGTTCAACCATCTTCAGGAATCGAGCACTAATTTTTCGTACGAACGGAAGATTAAAATACAGGAACTTCAGGAAATACTACGAATTAAAGGATTCTATGACTGATCAACTCGAAATAACTTTACCAGCCTTCAAACGCGGATATCATTTAATTACCGATCTGATTGAGCGGCAATTGCCAAAACTGCCTGAAAATGGATTGGTCAATTTGCTGCTTCAGCATACTTCGGCGGGAATCAGTCTGAATGAGAATGCCGATCCGTCAGTCAGGTACGATTTCGAGACGTTTATGAACAAGCTAGTTCCTGAAAACGACCTGGATTTTGTTCATACGCTGGAAGGCTCTGACGACATGCCTGCTCACCTGAAATCGTCGCTGATCGGTGCCAGCCTGACCATTCCGATTACCAACCACAAGCTAAATTTGGGCACCTGGCAGGGCATTTATTTGTGCGAATTCCGGAATTTTGGCGGAAGAAGAAGGCTGGTCGTGACGATTTTGAGCTAAAATTCTATGAATATTTTGCAAGTTTTTTGTTGAGTAAATACACGCCTACCATACAATATTCATCAAATTTGCCTTCACTTGTTGTTAGAAGCCTTTGCTTCTCCGATTCAAAAAAACGCTTTTGAATATCTTTCCCTTGCCTGGTTTTTCCTTCGCGAGTATATAATTCCTGATAGAATTTGTAACGTTCAGAACGAATTCTTTTAAGATCGAATGTATTCAAATTAAGCACGTCAACAAGTTCTTTATTTAGCTGTTCATCATCTGAAAAAATTTCTCCAAGCCCATTGTATTTGATCGACTCTTCAATATTTCGCCTTCCGGCTGGGTTGAAGTGAAAATCTTCTTTCCCTTTGAAAGTGTCACATGTTTGAACCGATTTGGGCTGGCCATGATTTCCATTGCAAGCCACAAGCAAATTTGGGTAGTTTAATTCCAAATCTGGACGATTTTCTTGTGACAAAACATGTTCAATTTTACTACTTGGATAATTTTTATCAATTTGTTCTTGTGTTAAAGTTTGGGGAATCCGCTTCATGCAATAGCAACAAATATTTCCCTGTTCTTCCAAAAGTTGGCTCCTTATTTCATCCTTTACTTCTCTGGCTAAACCCTGAAAATCGCCGCCTTTTGCCCGATGTTCTTCCAATGATTTTGGCTCTTTGCCTTTTTCAATCCGCTTCATTTTCTTTCAGGTAGTTGAGTTGAATCATAGCGTTTTGAATATCGGCATCAGTATCACCCAATACTTCAGTAAGATCTTTCAGCAACGTTTCGGCTTCTTCAATCTCTTCATCTTCGATGAGCATAAACAGTTTGCTCAGTTCTTTACGGATCGTTTCGTTCCGTTCTTCCACTCCCATGAGGTTGTACAAAATGGAACTAATCTCGCGCCCGTAGTGTTTGGGCGTTTGTTCCACCAGTTGCCCATCTTCAATAATCTTTACAAAAGTCTTATCTGGTCTGGCATTCGAGAGTATTTGTGGCGAATGGGTAGCAATCAAATAAGTGAGCTCATTTGGACGGTGTGCCTCAATCGTTTCTTCAATCTCGCTGATAAAATTCCGCTGCCATTTGGGGTGCAAAAAAGTATCGGGTTCGTCGAACAGGAAGAGCGTATTTTCGCCTGCCAAAAGTTCGGTCAATCCTTTTATGGTAATGGATTGCTGCTCACCTTCGCTCAAAATGCTGAAAGAAGTCTCAGTGTCATTCTCAATCCTATTAAAAGTGAAAGCAATATCTTCTAAAAACCCATCCAGAAATAAAGAATACACAACTTTAAATAATGTAATCTCATCAACAAAATGTTCTCTGATTTCAAATAAGTCGCTCTGGTTAATTGTGTATTTTATGTCTAAAATGGAAAAACTTTTGGTTTTATGAATATTTTTAGAACTTGTAAATATCAATTCGAGAAAATCTTTTACTGCCCCACGTGCTCCCCAAAAGTTTTCAATTGATTCTTTTGCCCAAGTCGGTCTTTTCAAATTGAATTGAATGCTTTGAACCTTAGCAATTTTTGCTTTGTTTAGTAGAAATTCCGGCACATCACCATATTCAAATGACAATAGACAAAGCAGAATTATATTTAATAGCTTAGGCTCATAATAAAAGAACTGAAACGAAGTAATATCTCCTTTCCGCAAACTTTCTGATAAGATTTTACTGTGTGGCTCACAGATTTTCCGAATAATTTCGGAAACGCCGGAGTAATAGATAACAATGTTGTCTGGCAAGATCTTAAAAAAATTAGCAGGTAGTTGGGCTTTTACTTGAGATAGTGACTTATCTGCATTAATTTCCCTCATGCCATTCAAAACTTCATTCTCTCCCCGAAAAACCATTATGCCAGGATTCTCGTCAATATCGGCTTTAATTTTTATCAAAAGAAAATCAATTTTGAATTCTCCTCCAAATGAATACTCTTCCAGTTCTTCCAACCTTACTGAATACTCCAGCTCAAACCCAAACTTTGCCTTTTCTCCCAAAACAACACAGCTAAAAATCTCGGCAATGGCCTCTAAAATGGTTGATTTGCCCGACCCGTTTATCCCGATTAAAACATTGATGTATCGCTGGTAGTCGCAGGGGAACTCGTAAGTAAAATCCTTAAACAGCTTGTATTCCTTGATGTATAAGCGTTTTAGTTGCATGGCATAAATATTTTACTTTCAAATTCGGTAATAGCGAGTTGGCGATTATTCGAGGCATTTTCTCTAAAAGTGCTTAATTCCATTTTTATAGAATCAATTCTGTTCGCAATTTCTAATTGAATATCAATCGGAGGCAAGGGAATAATTAGGTTTCTAAAGATATCTTCATTGATTCGAGGCATTCTGGCCCCACTAGATTTGTCTGCTATTTGTTCCTGAATGATTTTTGAAGCGAGAATGAATTTGAAATACCTTTTGTCAATTGTCTTATTATCTATATTAAAGACAAAAAATTCAGAAGAACATACAATATTGTCATAATCTGTTTCATTTATCCAGTATTTATTCAAGTATGGCCGAAGCTTTCCAAAAAGATAATAGTTATGAGGCACTTTAACTGTTTGACTTTTTAATTTT
The DNA here is from genome assembly GCA_037446835.1 of Sunxiuqinia sp. Classification (GTDB taxonomy): domain Bacteria; phylum Bacteroidota; class Bacteroidia; order Bacteroidales; family Prolixibacteraceae; genus Aquipluma. The sequence goes on from JBBIHV010000119.1 coordinate 7,299, forward strand.
TCCCCTTCTAACAACATGAAATCCAGTAAAGTTCCTGAATCCTTTTCAATATGCTCCATTCCAATGAATCGAAATTGCTTTCCTGGGTAATCAGATGTGTTTATTCTTAAAGATTCTCCATCAAAAGATTCAATAAATTTGGAAATTATTAAAGTCAGTTTTATTTGCTTATACATTGATTTATAAGACAATAAATTGCCAGTTAAGTACAAAATATCCCATCTGTTAAGTTGTGTAAAACTGACGAAGTTTAAACCTTCTTTCTTTACAGTTTGCTTTTTATAATTTATCCCCAAAACTTCAAATAGATACGCTTCAATCCCATCTTCCAAAATTTTGGCTTCTTTCTCCAGCCTTTCGGCTTCTGCTATTCGTTTGTTGTAGGCTTCAACAATCTGGTTTTGTTCTTCAAGCGTGGGAAGTGGAATTAAATAGTTTAACACATGGGAAGGCCGGATAGCTGCATAGTTTGTACTTCCTGTAGCTTTTACCTGTTTCGAAAAATCGTTGCATTTAACCACCAGTCCTAAAAACTCAGGAAGGAGTTTCTTTGTATTTATTTCGAACAAGAAATAATGACTACTCACAATTGCATTTTCCAGTTCTTGCGGAACAATACCATAACCACCAAACTTAGCATCGATTTCGGCAACCAGGAAATCGTTTATTTTACATGGTTGTTGTCTTTTGGTTTTTATCTCTTTTCCTAAAACCTCATCACGGAGGACGACTCCATTCCCGTATAGTTGCACACGGCAACGCTTATACGTTTTTGTATCATCAATCACAAAAGATTCCTTTCGCTGTTTAAGAACGGCACCCAGTTCAACTAAAGGGAAATTTGAGAAAATATTGGCTTTATTACTCAGCGTATAGTAATCCCAAAAATTTAGTTTTTGGAATTTTGAGAAGTTCAGAAATTGATAAGGTGATTTGGTAATCGTTGTCATACTAGTTGTAAAAAACTTCGGGTTCGCCTGCAATTGGGATTCGGTAGATTTGTTGATCTTCCAGTACAGTGTAGTCTATCTTTTTATATTTGGGTTCCCAAAGTTGCTTTTCTTTTCGGTATTGGGTAAACTCCCTGGACAGTGGTACCAGTTCGTTTTCAATCACGGCGCCTGTTGAACTAATCCCTGCTTTTTCCACTTGCGCAATTGGTATTTCGTAATCGAATCCGGTTTTTATCAGGCTTTTTATTTCGGCAGCCATCTGGTCTTCCAACTGTTTCAGTTCTGCCTTTACCTTCTTTTTGGCATCGGCGGCCACCGATTTCTGAGCCAGCAGATGTTTTAGTTCGGCCAATTGTGCGCTATATTTTTGCTCGGTTTCTTTCTTTGCTTTGGTTGCAATCTTCTTCCAGCTTGCAGCTTCTTCTTCGGTAAACTTTTTAAAGAAAAGCAAGCTGGGTTTAACAGTTGCCCCAGATTTCATAAACACATCCTGAGGGATGGAAGTAATGAGGATAATTTTGGCCTTGCTCTCGACAAAATCGCGTACCTTTTGCAGGTTGGTGTTGTTCAGCACGCCTTCGGGCAACACAATTCCCATTCGCCCTCCTGGTTTTAGCAGATTTAGGCAGCGTTCGATAAAAAGTACTTCGGTAAGGGTGCTAAACTCTCCTGTTTTATAGAGGCTAAGCAACGATTTCCCGATATTGTCGTTTACCTGTCGCAAAGCCAAATCGTAAGCTTTGCCATAGCGTTCCTGGTATTTTTTAATACGGTCAATGTCGTTGTACTTGTCAGCCTCGGTAATTTTCAGGCTCTTTTCAACCCGCGATCCAAAAGGCGGGTTAGTCAGGATAATGTCGAAACGATTCTCAAAAACACCATTAACATTGAGCAATCCGTCGTTGTGATGTACGCCGCCGTGCCCGTCGCCGTGCATAATCATGTTCATTTTGGCTGTTCGGCTCATTCGCGGGTTGGCATCGGTTCCGAAAATACAGTCGTAACTTAAAACACGAATACGGCTTTTTTCGTTGTTAATATCCAATTCCTGATTCAAAACTGCAAAAAGATTGTTTACAGTCTCGTCAATCTTCGCTTTCTTCTCGTCCGGTAATTTTTCGTATTCTTCGGTATATCGTTCCTTTTTAATCTTTTCCTTGGCTTCGTGTATCTCTTGTTCAATTTTCGAGCGCACATATTCAAACGCCTTAATCAGAAACCCGCCGCTACCACAGCAAGGGTCGCATACCTTTTCGCCTTCCTGAGGATCGAGAACTTCGACCATGAAATCAACTAAAGTTCGGGGAGTGAAAAACTGCCCTAACTCACCACGGAATGTTTTACCGAGAAATTGTTCAAACGCAATCCCTTTTACATCGTCAGATGTAGTTGATAGATTGTATTTCTCCAGTTCTTTCACAATTGCCTCGAAACTGTTTTCACGAATTCGGATGATTTCGTTCATTTCAAACAAGTCGTCGTCCTTAAAGTCGAGCTTGGTTTGCTCAAACAAAAACTGGTAAAATTCCGCACCATCTTTTGGCTTGTATTTTTCATAGCTTTCGCGGGCTTTTTTAAACTCGTCTTTAGAAAATATCTGAGCTCCTGTGTTCGACCGTTCGTAGCGTATTTTTATAAACAAAATTTTACTGATCTCATCAAAAGCAGCTTCAGGAGAAAGTTTATCATTGTTCCGAATAATATTGTGGCACTTGAAAAGCAGTTTCGAAAACTCATCGCGTGTAAAGGCTTTGGTCTGTTTCAGCAACTCTTCTACCTTTTTCGAATTGGTAACCGTTGAAGCATCAGGGATATCAATCACTTCGTCTTCCAAATCTTTTGGAAAGCCATCGAGGTTTACTTTAAAAATTTTAGTCTGCTTTAGGTTTGTGGTAACAAAAAACGGTGCTTTTACATATCGCGCATAGTGTGCACCCTGATAGTAATCGTCGGAAATAATCGTCAGGTTGTCGGCTTTGCATTCTACAACAATAACCGGAGGTTTCTTAAAAACATCCTCTTTTGAAGCCCAAACTACAATGTCAGCACTGGCACGACCAGTTCCCCGTTTGTTTCCTTCGGCAACAGTTACTTCCTGTTGCATTTGGTCTAATGAATAGCCATAATTTGTTACAAGGCGTATAATATACTCTTGCCTCACCTTTTCTTCAGGCGTGTACACCAGCCACTTATTTTTTAAAGGTGCAAATATTTTATTGCCGTCAATTTTAAGTTCCAACTCCATATTAAAATCTTTTCCAGATTCGATTTACTTGTTTGTCAAAAATACGAAACAATAAGCAATATCTGCTATTTTAAAAAAAAGGAAAATTGAACTGAGTAGTTTCAGAAAATCTTCTTAAACTTTTCCGATCATAAAAATCGCCGGACGTTTCTGAATATCGGGCAAATGAGTTTTCCAGTACGATACCGGTTTGCTGAGGATAAATTCGGTATCGAGGGTAAGGTCGGCGGCTATGCAGAGCATGGTTTGCGGATCGCAGTTCATGAGCAAATCGTTCAGGAGTTGGGCATTCCGGTATGGCGCTTCGATGAAGATCTGGGTTTGTCCTTCCGCCTGCATTCGTTTTTCCAGTAACTTGATTTGCTGCGCTTTCTCCGGATTTTTAATAGGCAGGTAGCCGTTAAACGCGAAATTCTGTCCGCTCATTCCGGATGCCATTAAAGCCAGCAGTATGGAAGAGGGGCCAACCAGAGGCACCACCTGGATATTTTTGGTATGGGCAATTTTCACCACTTCGGCACCCGGATCGGCCACCGCCGGACAACCGGCTTCGGATATAATGCCAATGTCCAGTCCACTGTTTATGGGTTCCAGAAAGCTGCTGATTTCTTTTTTGTCGGTGTGCTGGTTCAGTTCAAAAAAAGTCAGGTTATCAATCACAATAGCCGGATTCACTTTTTTCAGGAAACGGCGGGCAGTGCGGATGTTTTCGACAATAAATACCGGAATTGATGAAATCAACTGAGTCAGATCGGGCGGTAAAACCCGTTCGATGCTGGTGTCGCCCAAGGTAGTCGGAATCAGAAAAAGTTTGGCCATGCTGAAAATTTTCTCAAAAATAGTCAAAAACCTTCGGCAGACAGAGGGCAATCCTTATTTTTGTGCATCAAACAACACGATTGTGAAACTCACTTTTTTAGGAACAGGAACTTCTCAGGGTGTGCCGGTTGTCGCCTGCCAGTGTCCGGTCTGCCAGTCAAACAACCCGAAAGACAAGCGGTTACGGGCTTCGGTGATGATTGAAACGGATGGACAGCGGCTGGTTGTCGATGCCGGTCCCGATTTCAGGCAGCAAATGCTGGTCCACCAGGTTCTCCATTTGAACGGTATTTTGCTGACCCACGAACATGTCGATCATATTTTTGGGCTCGACGACATTCGGGCCTTCAACTGGGTGCAGAAACAAGCCACCGATATTTATGCTGAAGAGCGTGTGCAGATTGCCATTAAGCGAATTTTCGATTATGTTTTCGCCAATTTCAAGTACCCCGGAATCCCGCAAATGCACCTGCACCTGATCGAAAATAAACCGTTCACGATTGGCAACCTGGAAATTCTTCCCATTCGTGGCTTCCATTATAAATTGCCGGTATTTGGCTTCCGCTTTGGAAAACTGGCATACGTCACCGATGTGAACCGCCTCGAAGAAGCTGAATTGGATAAACTTCGCGGACTGGACGTGTTGGTGCTGAATGCCCTGCGCAAGGAAGAACATATTTCGCATTACAGTTTGCCGCAAGCCTTGGACGTAATTGAAGAGCTCAAACCGAAAAAAGCTTATCTAACGCACATTTCGCATCAGATGGGATTTCATGGTGAAGTTCAGCAGGAACTTCCGGAGAATGTTTTTCTGGCCTGGGACGGGCTGACGGTAGAAGTTTGACGGCAAGAACTAATTTATGTCCGTTGGCTAA
>JBBIHV010000120.1:0-11889 GCA_037446835.1 Sunxiuqinia sp.
GTTGGGGCTGTCAAGTCCCAAGACATCGCCATTGGTAGTTCTTGCCCCAAGAAATTTCCGGATTACTTTTTGAGTGCTGCTAACCCAGTTGTCAGGATGATGCACCAATACGGCAACGGTATTCCCCCCTGTCTTGTTAATTAGGTCACTTACTTCAAATTCAGCGCGTTGGTACGCACCATCGATCCGACCCAAGTACTTCGAGTTAAAATAAATATCAGCCTTCCAGTTAATTCCTGAAAAATCGAGGAATACATGTTCATTGCCCAGCGTTGGAGGAAAACTGACCGAAGTACGATACCAAAAATCATTTCCCGAAAAGAATTCATCTGAGATTTGGTGCATATTGTCTCCATATAAAGGATCGGGTAAGGCGCCAAAATCGAAATAACTGCCCAATACTGTACCCGGTACAGATGCAGGAATCCAGTTGGTATCATCGTAATGTGGATTAGCAATGGCTTCGGGCTTATCCTGAACGAACATCGAGTTCTGAATGCGCCATATTTTTTTATTTAATGAAAGGTTGCCATCAGGAAGTGCAGTAACTGTTGATGGAACAAAACGATCTTTTCCCTCGCCCATTATTTCCACCTCAGTAATTACGCAACCACGAATTGGATCTTTCACTTTTGAAATATCTATTTTAATATACCGAGCTTCAAGTACAAGCGAATTAATTGAAACTTTACCGCCATTTCCTTGTTTCGTGCTAAATATTTCAACCCCTTCATCTTCATTGGATTGTAATGCAATCACCCGATATTCAGTTCCATAATTCGCCCCCCAATGAATAATTACCTGATGGATTTTATCAGTTGAACCTAAATCAATTGTGATGAAATTATCTTTTCCAGGTGAGCTTTCCCAGTATGTCTTTTCACTTCCGTCCACTACCATATGCCCACAATGATCTTGTTCAGCCGCAGAAGAATGGAAAACCACTCTATATTTTGCGAGGTTAATGTCACCGGCTAAAAGGCTATAAGTTTTCCCAAGCAGAAAAAATACAAAAAACACTTTAATTAATATTTTCATTCTTTTAATCAAAATAATTGAACATTGAGTACCGTGCTTAATCTATATCGATGAAAAAATCTGAACCTCAATTTATTCAGTATATTTTTTCATTCTCTTACATTGTTGTCCGGTAAAATTGTGAGTTTATCCGCTACGCGGAAATAAAAATCACGGTTGTATTGATCTACAATACTTTATCCGCTACGCGGAAATTTCTCCGTAGAGCTTATCCCGATGAAAATCGGGAAGATTTAGTATTTTAGTAAAACCAAGCCCCGTAAACCTTTTACCTCGTAGAGGTTAAACCAGGTTAGCTTTTCAGCCAGATAGGATATGATTTAACTGGACACCAATGATTCTTTTATTAATCAATTGTTTCCGATAAGGCATCAAAAAGTTTTTTAAAACCGGTCCGGCAGGAAAGAAACTCACCTTGGATAACCAACCTTTTGTGAGAAAAGATTTCCATGGCTTATTTCTTCATCTAATTTGTATTTCCAACTTTAGTTATATCTTTTTTGAATTTGTTGAAGCAGAATCAATTGTATCATACAATCTCATTTATTGACACGATCCAGTTTCACCGTGATGCTTTTCAGGATAATAGGTTCGGTTACGGTTGAGCCCCTTCGCTCGAAAATGAATCCAACAAATTCAATCAGGTTTTTCTTCTTTTGCTTATTAATCCGGAAATCTTCGGTCGAAAGCGTCAAAACCAAATCCTGTCCGGCTTTATTGGCATAATCAGACAAAACTCTTGTAACACCACTCCACACAAAAAATCCTTTTTCACCGGCCTGCACGAAAGGTTTGATTTGCATCTTCCCCTCGTCGAAGTAGGCTTTTGGAATGTTAAAAACATACTCAATTTTAAAAAAAGACTCGAAATTATGAGGAGCCCCAAGCGACTGACAAATGGTAACATCACCGGAGTGACCTTCAGGCACTTGACCTTCGCCCCACTGCGGAATCAAAGCCATGCCATCGCCGGTCTTGTTGAGTTGACGGGTGATGTCCATGCTTTCACCTGAAATCCGAACTTGCAATGCTTTGATGGCTTCCTGGGTATTGTAATTGAATTTATAATAGGAATTTGGATTGGTCACCTCAAGATCCGGCGCTGGAGGAATGATTTTATCTTCGTTCAGCTTGATTTTCAGGTTGCGTATATTGATGGGAGCAGAAACGACAGAGCCCTTTCGCTCGAAAATGATGTTGACACGCTCAATTTTCCGGAGTTTTGCTAGGTCTTCATGATAATCAGCCGGCACAACAACCAGCTTTTTGTACTTTCCGCCGCTACCGGCAAATTCCGACATCTTAAAAGTGTGCCCGTTGAACATGTAATCGCCTGTAGTACCGGCCTGTAGCGAGAACACAAATTCCATCTTTCCCTCGTCAATATATTTCTGCGGCATATTGATTTCAAAAGTCACTTCCGATTGGGTACAATCGGTCATTTTGATGTGCTGAAAGGAATGAAGCCGACCGTTTTGGATATTCCGTATGGATAAGTCGGTAGAATTAGCGTCAGCTTTTGACCATTTGGGCAGCATAACTGCCGAATTATCTTTTGCATCATACGAAATATCAATATTCTTCGATCCCAAGTGGCCAGTGTCAATCTCCCAAAGATTCGGGTTTGACATATCCAGTTTGATATCATTATTCTGGCCAAAAGCCAAGCCGAACGGCAACAGGATTGCAGCCGAAAAAAACATGGACCGGGTTACGAGCCATTTGCCCGGGATTTTCTTCATCAATTGAATCATTTTTTTCATTTTTCAGGTTTAGAAACAATGATAACCTTCTTAATTATTTGCACACATTGTTTTTATGGATAATCCAGTCTATTGAATTTATTTCATCGGATTCGATGGTTCGTCCTCAAAGGCCAGATCATCCAGAAAAAAGCTTCCATCACCATTTCCGGTATTAAAGAATTGCATTTCGGCAACATGGACCGGATCAAATCCTTTTGGCTGTTTCAAATCTTTCAGCGGAACGACCACTTTGTGCCAGGTACCATCTTTCCATTGCGGACAATATTTCGATACCATCACCTTTTCTGTATGATGTTCCGGCATGTCCAGTGCAGGCACTCCATTGCACAACAGGTTGAATTGCATTTCTGCAACTTTGCCTTCCGTTTTAAGCCAGAAAGTGAAATTTTTCATGGCCCTGATGTCGGTTTCGTAAGGTCCAATCTGCCAGTTTACCCAGTTCCAGCCAGCGCCTATCCAATCTGCTTCCGATTCAACTTTGTTACTTTTGAAGGTAAACTGAACCGCTGATTTACCACTATGCACCACGCTACTTTGCGCTTTAACAGTACATACCCCGTTCGATGTTACCCATCCTGAACCTTTGGCTGCTGTTTCGCCATCCCAAACGACGACTTGTTTTGCCTGCGCCTTGCTGATCGTCGGAAGAAAAGCCGAAAACAGATACAGCAAAACCAGAAAATGAATACGTTTAAAGCAACTTGACCACATTTTCAATTTTATAAATTCAATTTTTATTGGCAAACTATTTTGCTGAAAGGGAACAGTTGGCCAGCCAATAGTACTGTCCAACAACATTCCCAAGATCGGTGAACGTGATTCGCATATTGTCATCGGTCCAGGGCGCTACAAAAATAAAATGCAATTGCTGCCACTTGGTGGAAAGCGGGAATAGCTCTCCCGTGCCGTGTTCCCATGGATCATGGTTCATCGCACAAAGTACTTTTATATTGCTTGTACGATCTGACTTGGCCCAGAAAGTCAAGTCATAGGTCTTGCCTTTTTCGATTTTCGGCCCGGTCTGATAAAACTGTATTTTCCATGCTTTATCAGCGATGGTGAGTACCTTGAGACGCAAGGCAGGGACGCCGTCCGGACCTTCTTTGACAAAATCTGTCTGACAGGTCGCATCGCCATTCTGCTCAACAACCCAATTTTTAATACCGTCAGCAAAGTTGCCGTTTACAAGCATATTTTTCGTTTGAGCCACTGTTTGTCCGTTTGAAAGCATTATGCCAGACATAAGGAGCAACATCACCAAAAAATAATTGCGATTGAAACTGGTAGTGAAATTTCTTGATTTTTTGATTTTCATTTTATTAATGTGTTAGAAGTTAGTTATTTATAAATGTGAATGATTATTTGCTAACCAATGAATATACCAGTTCAATGCCGTTCCCTGTTTTCAGGTTGCGGCTGTATTTTTTATCAATCGGGTTGTCCCAGTGTTCGGCAGTTCCAAGGCTTGACAATCTCGTGCCATCACGTTCAGGATCATAAACTGCTCCTGAAGGCGTGTTGTTGGCCAAAGCCATTTCTTCCAGATAGAAATCGCTGTATTTCATGTCCGGTGCATCAGGCCATTCGTTAATGGCAAAATCGAGCCCGACGGCATCGATGGCCACACCATCCTGAGAAGCTAGTAAGCTGCACGGCCACTGATTGTTGAACGGGGCAAGCGCCCATTTATAGGCCGGAATCCCGTTGACAAATTTGTTGCCGTAAATGCCATCAATCAGGAAAAGCATGGTTTTGCCTCCCAAATCTTTATGTCCCATGAAATCAGGATAAACCGAATAAGTCCGCTTTCCGTTGCGATCCTGGCTGAAACCGCTGCCATGCGCATTTTTTCGCCAGTCGGTTTCAATGCTGGTACATCCAAAAAAGTTTTTAGCACAAAGTGTTACCCCCTGACCGTTATGTCCTTTTAAAAGAGCCAAATTGATCACGTAGTTGGCTTCCACCATGCAGGTAGCCAGCGCCCTGGTCTGGCCGTTAAAATCTACAGAATATTGAAACCCATTTTCGGTAAAGCTGGCTTTTTCACGTCCGTCGCCACCATCGTGATCCACAAAATGAACTTTTGGGAAAATGGCACGACATTTATCGAAAATGTTGTTGGTAATGAACCGGCTGGGATCAGCAACGGTAATATTTTCTTCCGGAACTCCACCTTCTTTAATCAAGCTGGTTAACAAGGAAAGTATTACCTGCGGATTTGCATTGATTTCGTTGGTGTTTTCATGTGCCGAAGTATTGTTTTCGTTGATCTTAATGGCAACTTTTTCGCCGTTCTTGTATCCCTTATTCTGATTGTGTTTAGTCTGGTTAAAGTACTTGAATAAAATATCCCAGGCCTTTTTTTCATCTTTCTTGTTTGTCAGACTGAAAAGCGTTTGTGAGAAAAGTTTGTTCGTTTCATCCTGATTGTTGAACCGGTCTTCCCACCAGAATCCGGTTTTTCCGTCCCACGATGCAATTTTCGGGTTATGTCCCCAGGCAACTCTTCCGGGATTGATTCCTTTTGCCACTCCAAGCGGAATGTTGGGTTTGTACCAGATTTCCAAATTGGCTGCTTTTGTTTCTTTGGACGATCTTGCCATAAAAACAGAGGCGGAAGCAATTCCAAGAACCAGAAACAGACCAGCAGCAAGGTATTTAGCCTCGAAAAGTTTGTGTTTCGCTTTCCTGAAAGCAAAAGCCGCACCCGTCACGGCCAGCACCCAGATAACAAAACTTGACATGATTGGTGCTACCACCTGCATACAAGGGTAAGCAGCCCTCGATGGTTTCGGAATAACCCGGATCAGGAACCAAACAGTCGCAAGGACCGATATTGAAATGTAAACAAGTTTTGCTGGAACCCGCATTTTCATTAAAAAAGTCACGATCCTTTTAATCCAATCGGGAAGTTTTTGAAGTTTTTCTTGTAAGTTCATTTTTGATAGTCTAATAATTAACATTTTTATTGATTGTTTAAAATATATTGCTTTTCTCTATTTCTAATACAAAATAAATGATGTAGAATAATCGATTCTTTTTTCCCTTTACTTATGCCTCTCATCCAAATAACTTTTTCTTTGAACGAAAGATGTTCAATTTCATTAAATGGACAATCCCGGTTTCTATTAATTAAAGGGCAATCGTAAGCGCACCCTAATATTTCATTTTCATAATTCATAAGTTCCAACTTTGACAAAATCGAATTGATTTATAAATTTCATACGGCTTCATATCATTTTATACTTTCAAAATTTAGATAGCCGCATGTCATGTCGCCATAAGTATGATTCATTTAAATAAGTTCCATCGGCCAGATTGAGAGCACCACTTCCGGAGTTGATGGAGTCGGTATCGTGAAAAGCAACGCCTTCGCCTCCTAAATCGCAATACTCGTACTGGATTTTTACGGGAATGGTTTGGAACCCGTTGTGATAAATTGAATCATGGTAAGGTTTTCCTGAGTAACAATTTCCACTTTGGGCTGTTTTGTAAATTCCTATCATTCCGATCCCAAATAAGATCATTCCAGAGAATAACAAAAAAAAAAACATCATTTTAAATTCATAAACAGGCAGAAAATTGAACACTTTATTTTATGACTTTACAAAAGTAATGAAATAATAATTCATTAACACATTTTACGATTAATATTTGGATATTGCAAACTTGACGATATGATTATTTATCTGTATTTTAGCTACAAAGAAAAGCATAAATTGATTAGTTGAAAATAAGCATATTCTAATCAGACTAAATTAATGTTTTACAAAGCAAAGAAATAAAGATTAAAAAGAACGATTTTCAGGGAACCCATAACAAACTTAAAGTGCTTCAGATCATCCGGAATGAAAAGGAAATTAATCATTCCGAAATTATTCTTAGGTCCGGACTCTTTATTACAATATACACGCAAATTGTAAAATAATCGTTGAGAACAACACCCTGCTTTCCATAAAACCCGGGCTGACCAACGAAGTGATGTTTTAGATTCTGGGTTTTGGCTGCTAAGTTGGAGTCATCCGATACTGAATACCATTTTCGACTTTAACAAAAAGATAAACAACTGATTTTTTTTCAGACAACGATCAACGGAATGCTTAAGAAAATTGATGAAATGGAAATTTTTGTTCGCATCATAACTGAATTATATTTTTATAACAATATCTTTTTCAGCACTCTCATAAGCTCCAAAGGTGATTTTCAGGGTATCCAGAACATCATCCAGTCCTGAAACCGGAGAAATATCTTTCAGGATATAATCTGAGAATGCCCTGGCCTGATTGACAAAGGAATTCAGGTAATCGGCTTCCAGGTTCATTTTCTGGTCGTTGAAATACAAATCATCGGTAATGACCAGGCTTCCTTCAGTTCCGAAGATCCGGATTCCATTGATCATTCCGGCGTGATCCGAAGTCCACGATTGCATGATCACTGCCATGGAACCTTCAGGATACAAAAGGCTAACCTGAGCTGTATCTTCGCACTCCATATTTTTCAAAACCATTTTCGATTTGAAACCCTGAAGCTTTTCGGGTTTCCCAAGCAGGTAAAGTACCTGGTAAATCAGGTGGTGACCGCTGTCAATTAGTGTTCCTCCGATTCCCAGTGCCTTGATGCCCCGCCAGCCTTTGGAATGCGCTTCGCTGATGGTGTGCGCCACAATAAACGAGGAATGGATGATCTGACCGAGTTTTCCGGCTTCGATGATTTCTTTGGCTTTCCGAACTGCTTCGCGATAAACGAAATTATGTGCCGGAAAGATTTTAACTCCTTTTTCTTCGGAAAGCTTCCTGATTTCGTCGAGTTGATCAAAATCGGTCACCACAGGCTTTTCGACCATGATGTGTTTCCCCCTTTCAATGGCAGCCTTGATTTGCGGATAATGGTACGGATTGATGCTGCCGATGATCAAGGCATCAATTTCAGGATCAGTCACCATGGCTTCAAAATTTTCGTAAGCTTTGATGCCAAGTTCGGCACATCTTTTCTTTAGAAGTTGTACTTCCTCTGTCTTTTGGCTTTCACTTCCAAAAAACATGTGGCACATGCCGGTAATCGCAGCATCTGTGTTTTGGCTGAAACCTTTCCAATGCCAGTCGGCAATAAAACCCATGCCAACCATTCCAATTCTTAATTTTTCCATTTTTTATATTTTCATTTTATGATGATGACTTTATCGGTATTAGCGGCTAAGGCAATTCCCGAAAGTATAAGTTTGCCTTCCTTAATTTCAAATCGGTCAAAATTTTCATATTGACCGCTGTCACACGTGTAGATTTGCACTTCACGAGGTAGCTTTTGGACGGATATTTCTACAGAATTGATATTTGTTTCGTTGCCGGGATTAAAGAGGTAAGCAAATCTGGTATTTCCACAACTTACGCCATATAGTTTAGTTATCGGCTGATTAGCAGTGACTTCAACCGGCACAAAGGAACCTTTTCCGGCTTTCATCATTTGATCGAGAATCACACGGACATGCGCAAAATAACTCATCATTCCGCGATTCTCGAAATATTCCCACCACCAGCTCAAAGGTAAGATGGGTGTTGGTGAAAACAATCCCAGCCAAAGACCGCGTTTGAAATCGCTGTCCATGTGTCCGGCATCCAGATCGAAGTTTTTGAGCCAGTCGCTTTCATGGGCAAATTCGCCAATGACGTAGGGCTTTTTATACTGGGCAATGTGATCGTTGATCAACTTCGGAATATCGAAGAGTGGGATAATATTGTCGTACACATGAATCTGGTTGAAGTCGATGTTTTTGACCGAATTCAGGCCTTCGACCTCGGTTTGAGCGATGCTGGTGGTAATCAGATGATGGTACGGATCGTTCTCCTTCAAAAAGGTACTCATTTCGTCATGCCAGGCTACAGCCGATTTTGGCCTTCTTTTGTCGTTCTTGTCCTTGCTGAAAGCAAACCAGTTGATTTCGTTGTAAAATTCCCAGGCGCCAATACTTGAGCTGTATCCCCATCGTGCAATAAAATAGCGCAACTTGTTTTTATACTGCTGTTTGGAAATTGGATTTACAAATAAAGCGCTGTCACTTTCAGCCACACCACCGCCTTTCAGGCCATAATTGCTTTCGTCAAAACCTCCTGTTCCGCTAAAACAAAGCATAATATAAACCCCAAGAGAATCGGACAATTCGAAAAGCCGGTCGAGTTTTCTAATGGCACCCGGATTGAAATATTCGGTCGAATTTGAATACCGGTTGGTATTCGGGCTTACCTCTTTCCATTCTATCGGAAAATTCCAAGGACAAATCCAAATTCTGACAAAATTGCCGCCATTGGTCACCAGCTTCCGGAGCATGAATTCGTAATTGAACCTCGGATTTTCATGCAGAGCCTTGAAATACTTCGAATCGTCGTTACTCCTGGCTTCCCAGCAGATATTTTCGCCAAGTCCTCGGAAAGGTTCGCCGTTATCGAAAACAAAGGTGTAATTGTCGTGGGAATGCAAAATGCCTTTTTTTCCTGAAGCTTCAGAAATAAAGGATTTTGAGGGCAATTCGCTGACCGACTTTCCGTTTTTGTTCAACCTGAATTTACAGGAATATTTTCCGGTTTCCTGTGGCAAAAACCGGGCTTTCCAATCCGAAAGTTTGCTGCTTTCGCCTGAAACATAGTAGCAGGGCACCATAAGCACTTTGCCCGATGGTGCCTGCACTTCCATGTCCAAAGCAATATCCTGCATGAAATAAGGATTCTGCCATTCTGCGATGAGTTGAATATCCCATTCCGCTTTTTCGTATTGACGCACCAAACCGGTAATTTGGCTGACCTGCCTGATCTGCGCCAAAGCGCTTGCGCCTGGCACTGACAACAGCAGAATTATAACAAGAAAACTGAAATGCTTCATTCTGTTATTTCAATGCGATTGATTTAATTAGATTGAATTTTAGCAATCCGAAAGATAACTGTCCAGTCCTGCCTGAGCGATCTTCAGATCGAGTTCTTCGGTGGCGCCGCTGAAAACGGTGAGGATATAGCAATTTTCCGCTTCATGGATCAGGCCACCCGAATACCCGAATTCACCCTGATAGGCTGGCCTGATTTTGCTTCCGCTGTTCAACCGGGTGTCGGCCATTTCAGCAGCTTTCGAATAGGCAATCCCAATAAAATTATAGCCGGGCCAGGCATGTCCTTCAGTATTTCCCGGCACAACTTTCATGGTTTCCACGGCTTTCATCTGCGAAATCCACGATAATCCGTCTTTATCCATTCGGGCAACCAGAATGACTCCGGAAACTTCCAGCTTTCGTGCCAGTTTTTCCATTTCGGCAATCATCTGTTCAGCAATCGATTGAAAATGATCCATATTTTTCGGGTTCTGTTATTTCAAATACTCATCCGCATTTTCTTTGGTCACCAGTTTTACCGGTACGCGGACATCTTTTTCAACGGTTTTTCCGGCAATGAAATCATAGGCTTTATCCACTGCAACTTTGCCCATGGTTAAAGGTTCCTGGGCGCAGGTTGAAAGCATTTTGCCGTCTTTGATGGCCTGCGCACCTTCTTTCGAACCGGCAACGCCCATTACCGTGATTTTTCCTGAACGTCCGGCCTTCTCAATTCCTTCGTTGGCAGCAATGGCACTCACATCGTTAATAGCAAAAATGGCGTCCATATCCGGCGTTTTAGCCAAAAATTCCTTGATCACACCGCTCACGCCGTCCTTGTTGGCATGGCCGTCCTGCGCTCCAATGATTCTCATTCCGGGATATTTGGCCATTTCTTCCTTAAAACCTTCAACCCGGTCGACACAGCCTTTTGAAAGCGAGAAAGTGAGCAACCCAACTTTGGCTTTTGGATTCACTTTGGCCAGTTCGGCGCATGAAATCCGTCCGGCGCCCAGGTTATCGGTCATTACTTTGCACAGGTACATCGAATCGGCGACATTGAAATCGGTATCGACAATGATGACCGGAATCTTCTTTTGCTTGGCTGCAGCCAGAATGCGGTCGATGCAACCGTCGTGAGTAGCCGGAAGAATGAAAATTCCGGAGATTGGCTGATTCAGCATCGCCAGAACATCATCTTCCTGCTTTTTGGTATCGTGGTTTCCATCGAGAAAAACCAAACTGTCGCCATGAGCCACCACTGCTTTTTGGATGCCTTCGTTCAGACTCACAAAGAATGGATCGTGCATGGTCATGAACGACGAAATGAATATTTTTTTGCCTGCTTGCTTTTCCTTCTTTGCAGAACTGTTGCATGAAATCAAAAAGAGAGCGATCAGTGAAAACGCCAGAACCTGGATGCGGAATGCTTTTTTCATAGGAATTTTATTTTTAACTATTTGATTATTAATTTATTTCTTCAAATTTAATTCTGGCGGGCATCATTGTATAAAAAGTCAAGATACCCGAAATTCACGCCTCCGTTGTATTTGACAGTCAGCAAATAAACGCCCGGAGCCGGAAATGTAATCTGCCCCACTTCCGATTGCGTCCAGAAATGCAGATCCCCGGTTTTTTCAGGGAAACTGAGCCGGCTTGAAAACTGATGATTGACCCAGAGTTCAACGGGTTTGGGATCGATACTGCTGTAGGTGGAATAAATGATGTATTTCCCCTTTTGGTGAACACAGATTGTATAGTTGGTCCATTCACCCTCTTCCTGATTGCAGATGTACAATTGACTGGATTTTGGATGTACTTTGTTTGATGGAGTAAAATCGAGCTTGTCTTTGGTGTAACTGATGTCAACTCCCTCTTTTTCACGAAAGAAGGCAAGGTAATCAGAGATTCCAGATCGCTGTTCCCCGGCTTTTTTGTTGAACAGTGCTCCTTCGTTTTTGGGCGTATTGTCGTGGTAAGCCACGCCTTCTCCACCCAGGTCGTACCAGGCCAGTTCAACTCTTCCGGGTAGATTTTGTGCACCAACCGGATTCAATTTATTTCCTGTGTAAACTGAATCTTTATACGGAATACCCTGATAATCTGCCGGTAATTGAGCTTCTGACTGAACTGTGCCGATAAACAAGCAAAATCCCAAAATGATACCTTTTATACTATTTTTCATCCGAATATAATTTGTTTATAATTGCCGGATAGTTTATCCCGATACATCGG